>CAYNEZ010000043.1:0-19958 GCA_964396365.1 uncultured Sangeribacter sp.
TGAAGTTCCAGCCTCTGCCAAGATTTATTTGAATATTGGCACTTGCAGAAAAAGTACGTTGAAACTTATCATCACGCTCACTATTGGCTGCGAGCACTGGATTGACCAATACATCATTATTCTCGTCAAGCATCGGATCCTTGCCAGCAAGCATTTCTTCATCGCTACCCTTAAAACCCGCAACCGGACGGTATTGGAGTATCTGCACCAACTTATTGAAACGGGCATTCACATTAGAGCCCCCCTCATTTGTACCATTACCTGCTACTCCAGCTCCATAAGTCTTCACATAGTCATAGTTGACACGTCCGCCAATTGACAAACGCTTCGATACTTTCACACGCAGGTTGCCTGCTATGCTGTGTTTTTGACTCCCCGAATTTATCATGGCTCCCTTATCGTCGAAGAATCCGTAGCTCATATAATAATCCACGCCATCAACGCCTCCCGTAAGAGCAGCCCGGTAGCTCTGCGTAGCAGTGGTTCGCCCCATAGTCTCATCGAGCCAGTCAATCCCAGGACGGTCAGCATAGTTTTCTTCAATATCGACAAAACCGCCATATCTATTTTGCCATGCGATAGCGGCGGCTGCCGGATCTGATGCCCATCCTATAGTACGCTCATAGTCAAGAAGAGCAAATTCCTGACTTGAAAGAACATCAAGACGCTTAGCCAATTTACGCAGACCGAAATAAGCATCCAGGATCACCTTAGCTTTTCCTTTCTTTCCGGATCCACTTTTTGTGGTAATGACCACAACCCCATTAGCACCACGCGAACCATATATAGCTGTAGCAGAAGCATCCTTAAGCACATCAATAGTCTCAATATCACCTGGATTAAGATTGCTCATACCATCTTCCGACGGCATGCCATCTATCACATACAGAGGCTCATTGCTTTGAGTAATAGATATTCCACCTCGAATCTTGATAGATGGGGAAGCACCCGGCTGACCATCACTTGTGACAATTTGAACGCCCGACACCCTTCCGGCAAGTGCCTGAGTAGGGTCTCCACCAGGAGTCTTCAGCAAGTCATCTCCTTTTACGGATGACACAGATCCTGTCAGATCCTTCCTTTTTACGGTCGCATACCCAATAGCTACAACCTCATCAAGCATAACGGAAGAAGGCTGCATTGTCACCTTTATATTAGTACGTCCCTTAAGATCAACAATTTGATCCTGCATCCCAATATATGTAAATATCAGAGCCCCCTTCTTGACATTTGGAACTTCTATTGAGAAATTGCCCTCGATGTCAGTGGCCACACCATTCTTGCCGTCTTTGATACGGACTGTGCCACCAATCACCGGCTCACCTTCCTTGTCAACGACATTTCCGGTCACAATTTCCGCAAAGGCATCCTGAGCCATAAGCAATATGGCGGAAACCAAGGGGAGACAAATTAATTTCTTAATATTCATGATGTATAAGTCGATATCTTGAAACTTAAACAATTATACAATTTTTTCACTTCGCACGGCTATTAGCAGGAATCACATCCACAAGTTCTTTCGAGAAAACCTTCCCATCCAAAAGATCGACCAGGATGGTAGACCCATAATATGATCTCTTATATTCACAATCTCCGACAGAAAACGGCTGATTTCCGTAGGAAAGACCTGTTTCTTTTCTTACATTTACCACTTCAAGTGAAGGAGGGAAATCTGCATTCAGTTGTGCTGACACTCTCCAGTCTCCAATCTCCAGATTCCCATCGTCATCTGACAAAATTGGCAACCCAGATACTGCAGTTGAATTCTGTATGACAGCAAGTATGCGCACTTTCGGTGATTTCATGACTCTTGCTGTGAAATGCCATTGATCCTGATATTCATTACCTCTGACTGCCGGTGGTACTCTGAATTCATTTGTAATTGAAAGCTGCAGGGATTCTCTTGAAAAGAGAGAAACTTTCGCTTTCGAACGTGAAGCTTCCACTTCAGCACAGCACTCCTCCTCATTGATGCATATCTCATAATCGGAATGCAACAACCAGTCCCAATCAACTGCTTCAGAGGCTTCCAACTCATCATAGATCAACACCGCATCATCCTCAAGCATCGCAATATGTCGTCGATAGCGAGTAAGTGGAGTAACACCAAATCCATTTTCCGGAGTCTGATCTATCCCGGCATCTTCAAAAGCCTTTACCCACATTGTATCATCAGAGACTCCACAATATGCATAAGAAGCATCTCCAAGCGCATAGCTGAGAGTAGCGCCCCCTCCATTACGTACCAAGGCACCATAAGCCTTGGTTGTATATGGTTGTCCAATACCATTTACAAGCACAGTATTGTGGGCTCTCGAGTGTCTATACGACATAAGATTGTGAGCGTCGGAGAAATTTTGGTAATAACCGGAACTATGAAACACCGGAGAGCCACCAAAGTATATATTAAACGCATTCTGAGAAGCCGTAGTATGACTACCTGATCCAAAACCGGAAGAACGAAATGCAAGTGCGAGGTCGTTTGCAGTATCTCCAACATTGCTGTGCATTGCTACTTCACCGGCATCGTCATACACAATCATTGAAGATACATTTTCAGGCTTGGTCTTTGAATAATCATTATTAAGTCTCGTCATTCTGTAAAGACGAAGCACATAGTCGCCTTGCAATAGTGTCTCATTTTGGGCTGCATACCATCCGGCATATCCATCGCCTGTCTCTGCTGCAAGAAAATCTGCAAATGCTGGGTATAGTCGATTGGTGGTGGTAAATTTCTCACTCTGGTCACCAAATCCCACCCCCATAGATGCGGTAGGACAAGAATAGCAAAGACTCTTTCCTGCATTTTGATACCAAGGATGAGAAAGGAAATCAAATCGCGTGATGTAACTTAGAAGTTTAGGCATATATGCCAAAGTCTCAATATTTGCGGTCATATAGCCTACTCCATTATGCCAAAGGCCATCACGGGAGAAGCCTGTAGCCGGAGCACGAGTGCACCATAATTCAAAGAGGTATTCCAAAAGAGGAAGCACTCTGGGAGAAAGATTAGGATGATCGAAAAGAGCAAAAGCGGTCTGGAACATCACCCTCATGTTCTGCTGCCAAAAATGATTGTCAAAGATATGATTTTCTTCATATCCGATGCAGGGGATTGTGAAGTGTTCCAGAGCACGAATCATCTGCTTTTCAGCACCCTCCTTAAGAGCATCAGGGAGTGCGTGAAAAAGGAGGTCGTAGATAGCAGTATAAGAATATGTTATAGCCGAAGTGGCGAAATTTTCAGAATAAAGTTGCCGGTCGGAAGGAGGAGCTGCAACCATTGTCTCCAGAATAGAGACCAGCTTGTCAGCATATTTTTCATCTGCAGTCACCATGAAAGCATCGCTAAGCCATTTGACGCTGTTCATCAATGAACTGTAGTTTTTATATAGGTCGGCGGATTTTTCAAGTGAGAGATCAAGAGCCGCCTCTGCCCTTGACAGGAGCATTCTGTATTCAGGATGCTTATATGCATTTTCGTGATATATCTCTGAGGCTGCATCTATAAAGCAGTTAAGCCTCGGATGACGCTTGGGAGCATTATCAAGAAATACCCTAAACGCCGGGGTAGCGAACACGTCTTCATCGCCACTGATTTCAAAAGTGTTGGATTCACTCCAATCACCATCATCGTTGCAAAATCTCCAGTACCATCTACCAATGGGTAGTTGTTTATGCGGGCTGAACATGCACCACTGGCGCGGAGATGATGTAATGGTGTTCTCAGATTCAAATGTAGGGTCTTGAGAAAGTTGAAACCGAATTGTAGTGCCAGTCTTCATAGACTGAGGCACAATAAGGGGGGCCGGATTAACGTATATTGTGCTCTCGGCCATTGGATATGGTTTTGTACGGATTTTCTCATGATACTCCGACACCTTTGTCACTTCAGGAGAAGGAACGGCAGACGAAGGCGCAGGAATATCCTCGGTGGAACATGCCACGCAAAAGAAGATCAGTATTAAAGCCGAGATTTTATTCATAATTAGGGGTAATTTGACCGGGAGGCAAGGGAGATATCTTACCTCCCGGGTTATTTTAGATTATCAAAGAGTATTATTCAAAAATTGTAAACATTGGGCGACATATAGCTGACTGATTTGCTTTGGTTGCAGTTGTCATTTGAGCGGCTCCTGCATTATCAAGCTCGTCGTCTGTCACGTTAAGACGAACGCCTGAAACATTACCGTTACTATTGATAGAGCATGAAGCATAATAAACTGTAGCAAATGGGTCACGATCAAACATTGCGTCATCTGGGAAGAGTGCTTTAAAGGCATCTGAGCCCGTGGCTGCATTACCATTTGTATCAGGATAAATCATCCCTATCCAAGATGAGAGCTGATTGAGCGATGGTATATACCAGCCTGATACATTATTGCTATTTAAGGGGTTGGCATTAACCCATTCTGTATATGTGGTAGCAAAAGCACTTCCTTTAAAATCGTTGAGGAATGATTCAGTTCCTTCTGCGCCATTTACCCATGATGTCTCCGTAAGGGCTCCTGTAGGTTCCGTATTGAGAACCTGGCGTCCTTTTATAACATTGTTAAGCGCCACAGCATAACCTTTGATTGTCTTACCGGCAAACTTATCGCCGTAAAGGGAAGCCTCATCACCTTCCATTGCATCAAGGTGGAACACAATACCTACAGCCTCTTCTGCTGAAGCAACCGCCTCACCACTTGCATTCACATAGGAACCAACTTCCATCTTAGGAGCTTCAGGCTTATCGAATCCTGTATTGATTTCAAAATTAACAGTTATATCTTCAAGATTCTCATCACCGATTTCTGCAGATATATTGATCTGATAGTTTTCGTTAAGAGGCACTTTGCCGGCCGGGATCTTAATTTGTTTGTCAACACCTTCAGACAGATCAATAGTAATGGCGCTGTTAAGTGTGGTTTGATCCGAAGAAGCAAAAATGAAAGTACTGAACCAAGGGGTAGACTTAGCGTCAAAACTATTGTTGGTGAACTCCAATGCAGCATTATCGGCTGCAGTGCCACTCAATACGCTAAATGCTGCCGGAGCATTGTAAGTGACGATCATTTTTTTTGCTTCACTCACTTTCTCGGGATTCGAAGGAGTGAAATTGATATTTGCGAAAGGACGGAGGAGTGTCACGCTTGCACCATCCTTAATGGTCTCGAGCTTTCCGCAGAATGCATCCGTAGCTGCCATCGCAGCATTGTCGCTAAGGTCAAAGCTAACAGTGCTGTAGCCCACTGCTTTCAGATCAACAGTATTATATACCGATTTGCCATCTTTATCTCTGTAATCTGCCCAGAATATTGCCTTAGTAGCTCCATTTGCCTGAGCATCGGCTGAGATCACGAATGAGCCCTTTCCTGTGGCTACATCAATGTCTGCTGTAGTTTGGGTGCCTACATTGGCATTTGTTGCATCAAGCAACTGAAGTACACACTTCATGGTGTAGCCTTCAGGAAGCTCCACTGCAGCACGAGTCAAGGAAGCTACCGGGGCATTGACAGCAATAGTGATGTCAGAGAGTTGTTCAGGCATTGGTTCTTCACTGGAGGAGCAGCTTGCCATAGTAAGAGCGGCGCCGGCTGCCATCAGCATGAATGATAATCTTTTCATGATAAAATAAAATTGTTTATGATTAAAAATTATATTAATTGTAATATCTATATCTCAATAGTCTATTGTGGAGTAAGAGGACCAATGTCGATAGTAAGGTATCCATCATAGCCCGAATCAATATTTACTCCACCATCAGCAGTTGATGTCAGGAATCTGCCCTTGACGATAATGTTTCTGTCTTGTTTCATAGGCAAAGTGACCACAGAGCGAGACACCGTTTCGTTATTTTCATTGACTACTTCTACCTCTACCGGCACATCCAGATTCTCATCCGGGGATATGAATATGTAGTCAAAACCGATTTGAAGTGTCGGCTCATCTTCCGGGATTCGCAAGACAGTATTGTAAGACATATAATTGAGCATATGCTTGCGGATACCGTTATAGCAGTTGTAACCAACAGCAAGATAACCAGAGTATTTAATTCTTGCAGTGAAAGACTTGCCATTAATTGCCCCCTCCCCCAGACGACGTTTGAATGACTCGACATCGGTGCTTACGAGTTGATACCGACCCAAGGGCCTTTTGAGTTGCACGTCAACCTCCACCTTTGCATTCCAATCGTCGGCATACCGCATAAGATCAATATCGGCGTATCCTGAAAAGGCATCTTTAGCATTTGAATTTCCACGGTAGGAGCCATTGTTGAGCACAGGAGTCAATGTCGAAGCATTGTAGAACAACTGAGACTCCGGATCTGATATTCTTACATAGTCACTCCATACGACAATTCGGTAGAGCTTAGCATGAAGCCTCATATTTACCGGAATGCTGAATACAGATGTAGTAAGGTCATCATCATAGATTACCTGACGGTTGACCAGTTCACGATCTTTGTTGTATGCTTCCACCACAAACCTATGCATCAATGTGTCTGGCACTTGAAAGAGAGTCTCATCTGTTCCGGGAAGCTCAAGATTCAGCGTAACGTCTACATTAAGTGACACTTCGGTAGGATCGACCCCAAGTTCTCCGTTGGAAGTGCGCTCAGGCTCTTCATGTAGCACACAAGAACTCAACGTCATCGTAGCTAAAAGAGCTAATGCTATATTATATATTATCTTTTTCATACATCGGGTCATTTACCGAGTCTATAGCAAAGATTGACTCCAATTTTTGTTGGACCAAAGTAATTACAGGTCTTAGTGTTGATTAATGCCCCATTGTTAATGTTATAGTATCTGTTATACTTTGTATTGACATATCCTACTGCCAAAGAAAATTCCAGACTCCATTCAGAAACCAGCTGAATGGCATAAGTATAGCAAATTGAGGCACTAAGAAGTGGACACCGGGCATCCTGATACCTTATATCTTCCTTTCTGAAATTATAGGAAGCGATTCCGAAGTTTACACCCAAAGCATTTCCCTTTCCTACTTCACCAAACCAATATCTTGCCTCAGGCTGAAAAGCGACAATCCGTAGTCCTAAGTCTCTCTTCCAATCCCAAAGGCTCCATATCACAGGAATAGCGACCGTGATTTTCTGATCCACCTGAATCTCAAAATCCGCATTCAGGACTGCAAAGAGATCGTAAGCAAGATTTGTCTTCAATGATTTATAGCGTCCATTCATTGCAGTCGCAACTTTTTGAGGTATCTCTAAGGGAGTCTTTTTGCTACCTTTTTTATCCTTCGCGACTTTATTTTCCACCTTCTCAAAGGTCTCTTTTTTAGAGACCTCGTCTTTTGGAGGAGAAACATTTTTGTCAGAGGAGGACTTCTTTCCTTTAGGCTGGGCAGTCTTTTCAGGTGGCGCTGATGTCTTTAGCCTTGGAATCTGAGCGGAAGCTCCAAAGGCAATAAATATCATCGCCATTATGGCTGCTATGATATTAGTTTTCATTTCGGGTTATATTTCAAGTTCTGGGAAAATATCCTCAAGAGTTGTCTCGTATCCGTCTTCAGTCACAATAGTCGCATCGCCTTTATAGGATATATTGACATCATCCTTTGTAGATCGCAAGAAGAAAGAAGGAGCACCTTCAGGCTTTAGATTTACACTGATCAGCCATCCCCCCGCCTTTATCCTGCCATCTTCAAGAATCACAGGATCCTGTGCAGGTCGCTTTTCGGGATGGGTTGTAACAATAGTAGCGAAGCGATAGGTCTTTCCACCTTCAGAAATACCCGTGAAATGATAATGATTTGGATATTTTTCAAAATTACCCTTATCATCTGCACGCAACCAGTTATCTGCCGGGACCTTAAATTGGTCGGTCGTAGAGCAATCGAGTTTGCCAGTTGAGAAAATAAATGCATCTGAAACAGCACCTTTGTTTTTAGCCGTCACCTTTACCCAGCGAGGATTTGACTCATCCAGCTCAAGAGGGTTCGCGACCGCATGCAGTGTATAGTGCCAAGGTATTACCGAGTCAGCCTCAAGTTCATCATAGATAAAAATATACCCTGTCTGGCCAAGTTGCACCATATGCCTTCTAAATTTTCTGAGAGGCACATCGTCCCACCCATTTTCACGACTGTATTCCACATCACTTGCCTCGCCGCGCTGCAACCAAAGCGGGGAAATAACTTTCCCATAAGCATTACTGGCATCGCCAAGCACATAGTTGATTTTGTCGCTATTATAGTAGCGGGGTATCCATCCATACCCTTCTACACCTATCCTCTGCCCCATACCGTCGGGAAGAATGGTGTTATGCCCGAAGGAACCACGATGGCATATCATAGAGTGCTTATCGGTAAACTCAATATGATGTCCTGAACTATAGAATAGAGGTGCTCCCCCGCAGAAGGTATTGAAAGAGTTCTGATTAGCCAAAGCATGCGAAGTGGAGCCATATGGGCTGCTTCTGAAACTTACCCAGTAGTTCCCTCCGGGACGTTCCCAACTGGTCATGAAGGAAGCTAATCCAGTTTCTGGGAATACATACCCATACATAAGGCTATCAAGACCAGGGCCTTCAGGAAGTTTTAAGTCTGTCTGCAGACGAAACCACGAGAGATCACTCGGTTTACTAAGATGCGCCTTCTTCAAGTAGTCCGGAGTAGCCGCCAGCGTACGATTGACAAAGTCGGTGGCATAAGAATTTTGAAGGAGCTTTCCAAGAGCATCGAGATATCCGATTCTTCCGGCATTCGGACGTGCAACTCTCAAATGAGCTGATCCATTACCTGCACTCTTGGAAAATGGTGGCTGATTATAGATGGTATACATAAGATTGTTATTATACCATGGGTCGGAGAAAAAGTCGTAGCCAGTGATTTTCGAGTAGAAATAAGGCACTTCAATTAGTGTCCGTGTATTTACTGTGAAGTATGAGTCACCATTATGCCAACCGCCATCTTTATTCAGACCAGGAAAGCGAGCAAGCCAAACATTGTAGCAATAATCACTCCATAATTCACTCTCCTTCAGTTCCCCATAAGTAGCCAGCGCAGCCATTGTAGTGATGCGCAAAGTCATCTGCCATATATGGTTTTCTGCTATATGATTCTCAAGATAATTATTAAATCTATTATACATTACCTCCCCTTTTCTCTTCACAGCATTCAGGAGTTCGGCTTTCTGAGAGTCGGATAGCAGATCAAAGAAACTGTCGTATGCAAGGGAAGCCAATGAAAGCAGAGTTGCATCGTTGAAGTCTCCTCTGACATTGTTGCTTTTATCCCAGCCCGACATGGTAAGTATACGTTTCAATCCTTCATCAGCATATCTCTTATCCTTTGTCAGCAGATAGGCACGTATCAAAGCCTCGCAATTCTGCTCTTCTGCGTCAATAATTCGTCGGCTTTCCCTTGTAAGATATGCATTGCGCTGCATATCATTGGTCAGGTTGGAAAGATTATCAGTCTTGATATCTTCAATTCGCTTCATTGGATTAGCAAGAGCTTTTTCAGCCGCCTCAATATACCATTCACGCTCAGGCTTGCCCTTTGATTTTTCAATGAAGCCATCCCATTCATCAGCCTGAATAAGTATACGCGGATGTGATGCAGGCAACTTTGCTATAAATTCCTCATAGCTTGGAGGCGTGAATTTATCTTTTGCATCTTCTACAGTGACACTATAGACTGGACTCCAAGAATCACTTCCATCCTCTCCAACATGACTATATTGCCAAAAATATTTACCTGGTGCCAGAGGTTTTTCAGGGTTATAAAATGGCCATATCGTCTCGACCATAACAGCATCATTTGCAAAAGAACTGTCGGTGCTGTATCTCAATTTATATTTAAGTTTGCTCTTATCCACTTTCTTGACCAAATGTTCGAATCCGTCGAGAGGAGCGCCTGCCCCGCGAGCATATATAGGCAATGGCCATTGAAATGAGACACTCCTATCTCTCACCACTGCACCGTCAGCCGGGAAAGGGGTGTCTCGGCTTTCATGCATAAGAGATACATCATCGAGGCGAATGTTGGCACCACTTCTATGGTGCTCCGCACATGCGAGAAATGGAAATGTCGCGCTTAACGCCATTAATAAAATGAGTTTCTTTTTCATGATAAGGGTTTCGATTTTTTTGACGATGCAAAATTATAAAAATAAGAATTAACGTACTTTCTAATCTGTATCAAAGATGTTAAATCATATATAATTGCATTCAAATTTTGTTGAAAACATCTATACTCTTGTTTAATATTAGATTTTTATATTTGATTTTCAATATTTTAGCAATATCAGTGCAAACTCAAGATCAAAGGAGACTTTAGCCTGTCATTAAAATCCGAAAGATAACTTTTCCAAGTCTGCCAATCCGGCATAGCACCTTTGCTCCATCCGGAACCCCAGTAATACACATATTTTTCTCCATTCGAAAAAGATTTCTTGGCAAGAATATGACCGATGGCATCGCCTTTAGGCTCATTGAACGGAATATTAATCATAGAATCTACATCCGGACTTACTACTCCAATATATATGACACCATTGCCATTGTCAGCATCATCTGTAAGATCGGCATAAGCCATATATCTCTGTTCGGGAGAAAGAATGTATCCTTCGGGATTTTGGCTATGAATCACAATTCCCGGAGCAATGGCTTTGCACTGGCATTGAGGGAAGCACACTTCGGTACGGTTCAGGAACTCTCCGGCGTCAAGACTTATCAGACGAGTCTCGCCCGAATCATACACGAGCCTGACCGTAAACCTCAACGGACCATTGTCGAGAATCTCATACTCAGAAAAGCACCAAGGATAAACAATGTTACCTAAAGAATCCACAAGAGCAGCCGTCCCTCCGCCTAAAGTAGGGCCAACCGAATATACATCCATTCCGTCTCCATGATCTTCATGGAAATTCTTCCCGGAAGCAAATGCCTCTATGTAGCGTTTTCTTACGACAGGCACTTCTACAGACTTGGTCCAAATATCATAGCCATATGCATGTTCGTCAGATGCCTGAAGCGCCGGACCATATGCCCTATAGGCAGCCTTATCATTTTCCCAGGCAAGGTCATCTTTACGCTCAGGGTAAAAGGCACCACAAGCGAGAGTGTCGACATCCGCAGGTAATCCTGATTCCAGACAATAAGAAGCTGACATGTGGGATTTGACTTTTGCCGGGAAAATGAGCTGATTGTCATAAGTGACTTGATATGGCACTTCACCACCAACCTCATCAATCAGGCGAAAAGAATCCTCTCCACAGATCTTCTTTATATCTGCCATAGAAACCTGTACTATTTCATTTCGATCGAGATCCGAATTATTCAAAACTTCAATTGCATGCGAACCAGAACATGAAGCCAATATGAAAGGGATCGAAATAAATAAAAAACTTGAAATTTTCATATTTTTTTATTATATAGATTATCTATTATTCCTCTGACGAGAGCCTGAAAATAATGTGCCCTGTCTCGATGCAAAGTTAGCAAGAATATGCACTAAGAGATTTCGAGTATGTTTCAAAACATCGAAATCCACTTACAATTCTGTAGAAACTTATTTTAAATTCGTTTAAATGAGCGATGTCAAGTTGGTAGTATCAAGCATATTAACTAAATTTGCAACATCAAACAAACGCTAATATTAAGATCTGATGACAAGAAATTTTTATGCCGGGATAGATATAGGCGGGACAAACACCGCAATTGGAATAATTGATGAGACGGGATCAATTCTGGCTCAGTCATCATTCAGTACACATTGTGCTGATAATATCGAAGATTATGTCGAGGAGATGTATTACCAAATAAAGATGATATCTGATACCATTGGGGGAATAGATCAAATTACCACCATTGGCATAGGAGCTCCAAACGTAAACCGAAATGACGAGATTGGCCTATGTGAAAACCTCCCTTGGGAGATGCCTGCACCTTTAGCTGCTACTGTAAGGAAAAGGTTTGGCTTGCCGGTAGCCATAGCCAACGATGCCAATGCTGCCGCCATAGGCGAGATGACCTATGGGGTAGCAAAGGGGATGGAGAATTTTATTGTAATAACACTTGGCACAGGAGTGGGATCCGGAATAGTAGCTGACGGCCGACTAATCTGTGGACACCGTGGATTTGGAGGAGAATTAGGGCATATCGTAATCAGGCGGGATGGACGCCAATGTACTTGTGGGAAAAAGGGTTGTCTTGAAGCTTACTGCTCAGCGACTGGAGTGGCCCGATCTGCCCGCGAGATGCTTGAAGCTGATACAAGCAGGGAAACCACTCTAAGAAATATCGATCTTGCAAAAATTACTTCAAAAATAGTCTATGAGGCAGCTATGCAAGGAGACCAACTCGCACTTGAAGTGTTTCAGACAACTGGAAATATGCTCGGTGAGGCACTTGCAGACTTTATGACCTACTCTGACCCAGAAGCCATCATACTATTCGGTGGCCTGACAAAAAGTGGCGACTTGCTTATGAAGCCTGTCAAGGAATCCTTCCGTAAAAATCTACTGCAGATATGGAAGCATGATGAAGTAAAAATCCTAATATCCGGTCTAAAAGGTTCCGAAGCTGCCCTCCTTGGAGCAGCCGCTATGGCTCAACAGCTACATTTGAATGGAGCTAATAGTGAATTATAATAATAATTGCTATCTTTGCAGTCGAAACAACTTCGACCGGTAACACCTTCATTATGAAACGTCAGCTTTACATCATCTGCCTTATAATATTAAATACCATTCTGACTCATAGTGCACGACATGACATCAGATTCTCACACGTCGGGATGGAGCAGGGATTGTCTCATTCTACTGTGAACGGAATCGCACAAGACGGAGTTGGGTATATATGGATAGCCACCCCAGATGGATTGAACCGTTATGATGGCCATAATTTTAATATTCTTATTCCAGACACAACAGACCACAACATAAGAGCAGTTGCAACGGATCCTTCCGGGAACGTATGGGCAATTACAGCCCACCACCTCCTTCGCTATAATCAAGGACTTCACACCTTCACTCACTCTTCTATAGGAGACAACACCACACTTTCTACATTATTACCTATCAACAATGAAACAATAGCAATAGGAACTGACAAGGGTCTCTTTTACTTCAATGCAAGAAGTCAGGAATTCTCACCGGAGTCAAATACGACAGCCTACACTATCACTGCGCTGACAGAATTTGAAGGTAATCTGATAGCAGGCACCTCATCCGGAACTGTAATCTCATGCAATCAAGGAAAAACTGTAAAAATCTGCGAACCATTGGGAGCAGGAATCAATGTGTTGCTTCCCGACAATGGGAAACTCCTTATTGGGACCGAAGGGAAAGGATTATTCATATATAATCCAACCGATAAAAAAACTACACCTTTGCCAGTCAATATTCCATCAAAATACATAAGATCACTTATTCCCGACTCACAAAGAAGGCTATGGGTAGGAACATTTACCGGGCTTTTTGTTCTTGATCCGGAATATAGCAATGTCGTTTTCCATGAGGATGCCACAGCCATCGACGGGGGGCTAAGCCACTCTTCAGTAAGAAGAATGTTTGCTGACAATCAGGGAGGAATCTGGCTTGGAACATATTATGGAGGTCTCAATTACTATAATCCCCAGCATACTCAATTCACCACATTAAGGAAACATGATGACAGTCCTTTCTCAATCAGCGGCAACATAGTCGGGCCGCTTGCTGAAGCTGCCAATGGGGATATTTGGATCGGCACCAACAATGGAGGAGTCAATATTTACTCACCATCTTCAGGAGTATTCAAAAAGCTATCGAGTAAAAACGGACTTGGATCTGATGATGTCAAAGCGATATATATTGACGATACAAACAAAAAAGCCTACATCGGCACTCATACCGGAGGAATTACTGAGATCAACCTCAACAACCAAACAGCAACCCGTCATCAAGATGTAGCAGAAAACGTATATGCAATACTATCGGCCAAAGAGAATGGCTATCTATGGCTTGCCACTCTTGATGGATTGAAATACTACAATCCCGCTACAAATGCCTCTTATGATGTGCCAGCCAAGAATCTGCCATCACAAACCACCGGATTAATGCGCGACAGCAAAAACCGCATTTGGGTGAGTGGAGAAGGGGGACTCTCGGTATATGCAGAAGACAATGACAAACTTACCCTGCTTCCAGACATTCCAGCCATGACAGTTCACGTCAACGATACGTACCAATCACGTACATCAGGGATTTTCTGGATATCAACACATCAGGGACTTTACGGTTATGATGAAAAGACAGGAATTATAAATCATTATGACTCGCAAGACGGGTTGCCGGGAGACATCGTATATGCAGCTATAGAAGACCCCAATTCCAACATATGGGTATCTACCAACCGAGGGCTGGCATATCTGAACCCGGATTCTGGAAAAATCATGACCTATAGCAATCGCTATGGACTTAAGAACACTCAATTTTCGGAGCGAAGTGTGCTTTTTGCCAGTAATGGACGATTATATTTTGGAGGCATCAACGGCTTGACGTACTTTAATCCCACAATCCTTGAACGAAACCCAATCCAGGCATCTCCAATCATTGAAGGAGTTCGGATACCAATCAATTCCACTTCTTCAAATGGAGAAGAAAGCAATGCAGAAGTAACTATGCATGGAGATGAAGGGATCACAATAGATTCAAAGCAGAAAAGTTTCACTATTGAATTCACAGTGTGCGACTTTATATCTGAAGGACAAAACAAATTCAGATATATGCTTGACGGACTTGACAACCAATGGATCACTTTGCCTTCCGGAGTAAGAAGCGTTTCATATTCCAACCTTCCCGCCGGGAATTATTTATTCCGCTTGCAAGTGGCAAATAATGATGGCATCTGGAGTAAGGATGAAGCCACACTCAAGATCAAGATACTTCCCCCATGGTATCGCACTTGGTGGGCAATCACAATTTTCAGTGTCCTCATACTTGGAACAACCGCCTTAGCAGTAACCTCTATTATGAAAAGAAAAATACGCGATAAGCAACAAAAAGCACAACAAGAAGTAACTGAGATGAAAGTACGATTTTTCGTGAACCTTTCTCACGAACTTCGTACCCCTTTGACATTGATTCTTCTTCCAATCAACGATCTGATTGCTTCAAATCCAGATCCAGTCACCCTCCAAAAACTGCATCTTGTGCGCAATAACGCGCTACGCATCCAACATATTGTCAATCAACTTCTGGATTATAGACGTGCGGAATTAGGAATGTTTAAACTAAAAGTGACTGAAATCAATATCAATTCACTTCTCAACGATTTGCTGGCCCCTTACAGAAGTCTCGCAAAAAAGAAAAAAATAAATTTGAAATTTGACTCTACTATTGATGCAGAAAAAACAGTCGTAGACACCAACTACATCGAATTGATTGTCAATAATCTTGTGACAAATGCTTTCAAATACACACCCGAAGGAGGGAACATAACCGTAAGCTTGTCAAACAAGGATGGGAAACTCATACTTACCGTAACAGACAATGGTTGCGGTATTCCATCTGATAAACTTGACAAAATTTTCACTCGCTTCTACCAACTAAACGACTCTGTTGGAGGATATGGAATAGGGCTGTCACTCGTGAAGAGACTTGCGGAACTGCATCATGGTAAAGTTTCAGTGGAAAGTACTGTCGGAACCGGAAGCACTTTTACCGTTACATTACCCATCGACAAGAATTCCTATTCACAAGAAGAAATAGTGCCTTCTATTGAGTATTCACCAAAAGAAGTGACAGAAAACAATGACGTTTCCTTACTTGTCAATATAGATGACGATACCATGGAAATTCCCCAGGCTAGCGACGATGACAAGCGAAAGACAATATTATTGGTAGATGACAATGCTGAAATACTAAAATACCTTTCCGCAGCCCTTTCTACCGACTTCAAGATCCTAACAGCCATCGACGGATCTAAAGCCATTGAAATACTTAGCAATGAACCAATAGATCTAATCATATCTGATGTGATGATGCCCGATGTAGACGGTGTACAACTTTGCCGGGCAGTGAAACGCAATCTACGTACTTCTCATATACCCCTGATTCTGCTATCTGCCAAAGCAGATATAGCAGACCGTCTTGAAGCATTCAAGGTAGGTGCTGATGACTATATTGCCAAGCCTTTCAATATCGATGAGCTTCAGGCCAAAGTCAAGAATCAAATCAGGACCAGAGAAAGCATCATACGCTACTACAGTCAGGAAAACAGCACGATAGATATGTCACAAGTGGCACAAAATCCACTTGATGAAGAATTTCTTAAGAAAGCCATAAAGATTCTTAACGAGCACCTAGATGATTCACAATTCACTACCGATGAATTTGCGAAACATATGTGTATGAGCCGCTCAAATCTTCATCTTAAAATGAAAGCCCTGACCGGAGAGGCAACCAATGATTTTATTCGACGCACTCGTCTGCGTAAAGCTGCAGAACTTCTTAAGACCCGCAGATACACTGTAGCTGAAGTAAGTGCTATGGTAGGATACAATACTCCTTCATACTTTGCTACTTCGTTTAAGAACTTCTTCGGATATTCCCCGTCTTCTTTACTCAATCAGTAGTTATGGTATTGACATTAAAACCGGTAAGTTCGGCATGCAATATGCGATGTTCCTACTGCTATTATGTTGACAAATTCACAAAGAATAGCGGCAATTCAATTCCACCGCATATGTCGACAGACACATTGGAAACAGCTATACAGAAATATGCGGAGGTATCGCCTACGGATAATGAACTGTCGTTCCTATGGCATGGTGGGGAACCAATGATTATGCCCCTAAAGTTTTATCAAGAGGCATCCAGACTTCAAAAAAAATATTCAAAAGGGAGGAAAATTTCAAATAGTTTCCAAACCAACGGAACACTCATCACGCAGGAATGGGCTGATTTCTTCGCTGTCGAGGGATGGCTACTTGGAGTCTCAATTGATGGGAATCTTACACTGAATGATGCAAACCGCAAGCTAATAAATGGAGACCCTTCCTCCGAACGGGTATTGAAAAATATTAAAACGCTAAATAAATCCGGAGTGGAATGGAATGTAATGGCAACTGTCAACCATACCAATGTAGCACACCCTGAAAAAATCTATGATTTCCTCAAGGGACTTGGCACAAAATTCATCCAATTCACGCCAATAGTAGAGCACCGGCATTTAAAAGGCACTTTATCTCAAGTGAATGAATCCGGCGACATTACCCCCGAATCAATAACACCACAGGAATGGGGAATTTTTCTCTGCAAGATTTTTGACAGATGGATAAAGCAAGATGTCGGAAAGGTTTTTATACAAATATTTGATGCTACCCTCGCCGGCTATTTAGGGGCAAATCCCGGCACATGTATATTCTCACCCCAATGTGGGATGAATCCTATAGTAGAAGCCAATGGAGACATTTATAGTTGTGATCATTTTGTCTTTGACGATTATCGGATAGGCAACGTGCATAAAGATGAATTTAATGAGATCATCGTTCATCTAACAGACTTCATACAAGCTAAACAATCAAAATTGCCAAAGCAATGCACGGCTTGCCGTTTCCTTAAGATCTGTAATGGTGAATGCCCTAAGAATAGATTCGTAAACAAAGGCGCCGAAAATCAAAACTGCAACTATTTATGTTCTGGCTACCAGAGATTTTATGCACATACAGAGAATTTCATGCTTAATGCCCGAGAAAATATAATTCGCCACTATAATGGCAGGAAAACACTATAAACAAAAGAATAAAAATGAAAAAGAGATTTTTCACAGTTGCTCTTCTCTTAGCCGCATGCGTTCGTCTTCAGGCATCGCTACCCAACATTGTCTACATTATGACTGACCAACACAGTGCAAATGCATTAAGTTGCGTTGGAAACCAAGACGTAAAGACTCCCAACATTGACCGACTTGCAGAAAGAGGGGTTCTTTTTACCAACGCATATTGTGCACTGCCTCTAAGCGGGCCATCAAGGGCAGCTATGTTTACCGGCTATATGCCTTCAGCAATAGGAATGGAAGAGAATGAAACTCCAATTCCGGAAAAATATCGTGACCATACACTTGGAAATCTGATGGAAGAAGCAGGCTACGACAACGGCTACTCCGGGAAATGGCACGTCAACACCAACTCACTTCCAGACAAGAGAGCATTTGGCTTTGAGAATCTCCATGGCCATAATGACTATGGTTTGGCAGAGGATGCCATTGATTTCATTAAGAGAGATCATAATGGAAAACCTTTCTTTTTGGTGGCTTCTTTCGATAATCCCCATAACATCTGTGAATATGCGCGAGGACAGAAACTTCCATTTGCACAGATCAGAGACATCCCAACCGACAGCTGTCCGAATCTGCCCCAAAACTTCTTAATAAATCCATATGATGCCGACATCCTCCGATGGGAAAGAGAACGTAGTTATCGTCTTTACCCAACCAAAGGATATACACCCGACGACTGGAGGCACTACCGACACGCTTATTATGGACTTATAGAGCATATTGACAAGGAAGTAGGAAAGATTGTCAACACTCTCGACAGTCTAAAACTTTGGGACAATACCATTGTGATTTTTACTTCGGATCATGGTGATGGACAAGGAGCACATCAATGGAATCAAAAGACTGTGCTTTGGGAAGAAGTTGCCAATATCCCACTGATAGTGTGCACTCCCGGCAACAAGAAAAAGGCATCTGAAAAGACAGAAGTATTGGTGAACAATGGCATTGACCTTATGCCTTCCATCCTTGATTGGGCCGGTGCAAAAACGCCCCATTGGTGTAAAGGGAAAAGCATAAGGTATGCAGTAGAAGATCCTAAATCAGAATCCCAGCATGACTACGTGGTATGTGAGACAGTGTTTGCACAGACAGGAGGTACAAGAGGCTGGGCATTGCGCACACTCAATTACAAGTATGTACTTTATGAAGCAGGAGCCAACCGAGAAATGCTCTTTGATATGGATTCTGATAGAATGGAAATGACCAATCTTGCCGTTGAAAGCAGATATAATGACATATTGACGGAACATCGAAATCTTCTTCGACAATGGATGGAATCAAATCTTCCTCCGGCAGAATATCCAATGACTCGTTTCATTCCAGAGTGAAACAAAATAGGGATAGGAGGGTGCCGATGTCTTGGTCGGTGGTGGTCTAGTCGGTTACGAATCTTACGATGGATTCCTGTTCGTCGCGAGGGCCGCAGAGTTCGAAGCCGATTCCTTTGTTTAAGCGGTCGATCAGGTCGTTTGGAAGGTTGAAGAATTGTTGGTTAGTGTCGCAAAGAGTCTGGAGCACTTGCGGACGACCCGAAGACATTCATCATCTGCATTCGTCAGATGGGATTGTAAAGGTAATCAGTTCACGGAAACGGATCTATAAATCATTTTAGTCAACGAAAGAAAACGTGTAAAGTAAATCGGTTGAGCGTAACAGTACGTGTAAACCACATTAGTTAATTGCCCTCAAATCTGTCAACACTTTTCAGGGAAGGTCAGGTCGGAAGTCCAACCTGAACTTGAGTTAATGCTTACGAAAGAAAGAGACTTTTTCCAAAATGTGATTTTCGTCTGTGGTCGAAAAATTTTAAATTTTGTGCTAAATTTTCGAGTATGGACGATTTTTTTTAATTATTTTTGACATGAAATTTTTTGATTATGACTGAGGTATTGGAAAAGATAATTTGTAGAATGGCAATAAGATTTTAATGGTAGGTACATTCTGGGGGAGTTGGATATGCATCATGCGTAGGTATGGGTGGACTGCTTGCACTCGCCATCTCTAATGAGGTGCCGGAGGCAACCGGATTTCGCTATTTTTGAAGGGAATATTATCACAGATCATCAGAAGATGCTTAAATTCTTTATCTCAAATATTCCTTTATCTCATATGTAAGGCCTCGCTCATCCTTGTTTTCGTTGAAGTTGGCGGCGATTAGGTAGATGGTGCGAGGGTCGAGGGCGT
>CAYNEZ010000044.1:0-19837 GCA_964396365.1 uncultured Sangeribacter sp.
TCGAAAACCGTTGTACCCTTACGGGTACCGAGGGTTCGAATCCCTCTCTTTCCGCCATAAAAATAGCCTTGCAATCTGATTGCAAGGCTATTTTTATCATAAATAATTTAGAATTGATCAAATAATTATTTGGATCTCATCAGCAAATTATTCTGCATGCTGTGCATCACTTCCTCTCCAATGTGATGGCATCGATCGCTGCTATAGTGACAAGGTCGATGATTTCACGCTCGGAAGCATTGCTGTTGGTAAAGTAGACCGGTTTCTTTAGGCCCATCTGGATCGGACCGATGATCGACCCTACACCCATGCTCAAAAGCATCTGGGTTGTGGTATTGGCAGCAGTCAGGTTGGGGAATACAAGAGTGTTCACCTTTTTCCCTTTCAACTTATTGAAAGGATATGTATGGTCTCGCAACTCGGTGTCGAGTGCATATTCCACCTGCATCTCTCCATCTACATTTACTTCAGGATACTTCTCATGGAGTTCCTTGACAGCATTGGCCACCAACGTTGCCTCCTCATGCTTGGATGATCCGAAATTGCTGTATGACAACATAGCTATTTCAGGCTCATTCGCAAAGAATCTTACCGTGTGATCTGCAAGACGGGCGATATCTACCAACGCTGCTTTGTCTGCATCGGGATTGACTGCCGTGTCTGCAATAAAGAATGTTCCCTTGCGTGTATTGAGAATATGCATTGTGGCGAAATGATTGTAGCCATCCTGCAATCCAATGATAGATACTACGTCACTTGCAGCAGATTCTCCTGCTGAATATGATGAGTATAGACATGCATCTGCATCTCCCGTCTCTACCATCATCATACCAAAATATGACCTCTCATACATCTTTTCCAATGCCAAGTCATAAGAGAATCCTTCACGAGCTTTCTTTTGCGCAAGAATCCTTGCGTAGCGTTCACGGGTACCCATTTCTCGGTCATGGCGCGGATTGATGATCTCAACACCTTTGAGCGACAGCCCAAGCCGTTCGGCTCGTTTCTCGATCATTTCCTCGTTGCCAAGCACTACAGGTCGGCAAATGCCTTCATGTCCGCTTCTTACTGCAGCGCGCAGCATATTGTCCATATTCCCTTCGCAGATGACAACACGTTTAGGAGTATGACGTGCTATTTCTGAGATTCGGCGCATCATCTTTCCGTCATCACCCATTAGAGCACGGAGTCGTACTTGATAAGCTTCCCAATCAGTGATCGGACGTTTGGCAATTCCTGATTCTGCAGCCGCCTTGGCTACAGCTGGAGCCACACAAAGAAGCAAGCGTGGGTCAAGTGCCTTCGGAAGAATATATTCTCTACCGAACTTGATACTATTCATTCCGTAAGCCTCATCTACTACAGCTGGTACAGGACGCTCTGCAAGGTCAGCAATGGCATGTACTGCCGCAATCTTCATAGCCTCGTTGATGCCGGTTGCTCCACAATCAAGTGCACCTCGGAAGATATACGGGAATCCGATGACATTGTTGATCTGATTAGGATAATCAGATCTTCCTGTGGCTACAATGATATCCGGTCGAGTCTCCATGGCAAGGGTGTAATCTATTTCTGGATTTGGATTGGCCAATGCAAAGACGACCGGCTTTTCTGCCATAGATTTTACCATTTCCGGTGTTACTACATCAGCTACAGATAGGCCAAGAAATACATCTGCACCTACCATTGCCTCTTCCAATGTATGGAGGTCGCGGGTCGTCGCAAATTCTCGTTTCTGCTCATTCAGATTAGGCCTGTCTGCTCTTATCACTCCCTTGGAGTCGCACATCACCACGTTTTCCTTTCTTACGCCTAACTGAACATATAGCCGTGTGCAACTTATGGCTGCCGCTCCGGCTCCATTTACCACCAGACGTATGTCCTCTATCTTTTTCCCTTGAATTTTCAAGGCGTTGAGAAGTCCGGCTGCAGAGATGATTGCTGTTCCATGTTGGTCGTCGTGCATGATGGGAATGTCGCATTCCTCTTTAAGACGGGTTTCAATTTCAAAGCACTCGGGTGCCTTGATGTCTTCAAGGTTGATGCCTCCAAATGTAGGAGAAATTGCCTTGACTATCTGTATGATTTTTTCAGGATCTTTCTCATTGATCTCTATGTCAAATGCATCAAGCCCTGCAAATATCTTAAAGAGGAGGGCCTTGCCTTCCATCACTGGTTTCCCTGCCAAAGCGCCAATGTCTCCAAGACCTAATACTGCTGTTCCATTGCTTATGACACCTACAAGATTCCCTTTATCTGTATATCTGTAAGCGTCCTCCGGATTCTTCTGAATCTCTAAGCAAGGATATGCTACCCCTGGCGAATAAGCCAGCGCAAGATCATGCTGGGAAGCATAAGGTTTGGTCGGTACAATTTCAATTTTTCCGGGTTTGCCCTCCTCATGATAATCGAGGGCCATTTCTTTTGTGACTTTTGATATGTTCTGCATGTTTATATTTTTACAGTATTTTTCTTATCCAACCAAATTAGGTACCGGACCATATTCGTTCGGCTCCATTTGGCTGTCTTTGCAATACCATACAATGAGAAGAATCCAACCAATTATCGGTATGAGCGAAATAAAAATCCACCATCCGCTTTTGCCTATATCGTGCAGGCGGCGCACTGCAAGTCCGAGACTTGGAAGAAGCAATGCAAGATTTACGAGTCCGGTGACGATATTCATGGCATTCTGGCTCCAGCAAAATACTATGCTGATCACGGCTGAAAGAATGAAATTGAAAAGAGCAAACCACCAGAATTCTGATCGCGATGCCCGTCCGCTGAAATTGCAGTAGTTTTGCTGCAAGGCACTTACGATAGCCTCTTTGAACGTAACTTGTCTTTGATACATAGTCAAAATATATTTTGAGTTAAAAATTAGCAATGGATTGTTGTTTTTTTGACAATCCATTGCAAAATTAATTAAAAAATCCCAACAATCCCCACTTTTTTACCAAAAAACGATTTTCCTTGACAATAATTATACTCTACTTATCAATTGTCGAAAGAATCGTCTCAATCTTTCGGGCTGTCTCGGCTGCATGCTTAGTGAATTCTGACTTCGGTTCCTCCGAAGCTTCCCCGATTTGCCGCTCATCAGTGAAGATCTGGCAATCAGCCACAAGTGTAAAGCAATTCTCAAGAAGTTCCGGCCATTCTGTCAGATCTACTCGAGTCTGAAGCGAGTCAAGTGCAAGAGCTATATTAAATGCCGAACGAGTCAGCGTATTCTCCGACGCATTATTCTCACAATTATAGATAAAAGTGTTAAGGCGTTTCAATAGCAGTGGAATCACCTTCTTAAGCTTATCTTTCTCTTGTGCCGAATGCAAAGCACGTTGCTTTTCGATCTCCGAAGTTACATCGATTTCTGACTTCATCGAGCCTACAGCATTTAAGAAAAATCCTAAAATTGTCAATCCACACATCACTTCTACAGCCGTTACGCACTGAGCCCACCCATGAGCCGGTGTATAATCGCCGAAACCAAGTGTAGTGATAGTCACGATACTATAATATAGCCATGAACCGAAGTCTGTTCCAGCCCCATCAGGAATCCTGAACTGCCCATCAGGGAGTGCCCAATAAATCAATGCAAAAATTGGCATAAGAGCCACATAAGATCCAATCCATATGATAGGCCTTACATTTGACACTACATGGAAAAAGTGCCTCACTCGATCAGATATTTTCATAATATTTCTATTGATAAAGGTTATTAACTTCCATTATAACAATTTCACATACCAAAAGGCTCACTACAGAGGTGACGATCTAAGAACACGATCTTTAAGAAACTGTAATCCTCAGTCATATTCATACTCAAACTCATCAAAATGAGCTGTTCCAGGGGTCCCGTAACTATATATTCCAATCCTTGGACCTTTCCAGTCTCCCCACCTCATCTCAAATGCGTCTCCTGCCGGTTCATATTTCTCTCCATCCATACTATATGACATTATGTGTCGATTCTTCCTGACATCAAAATCACCCTGAAGATATACAATATTCCCCTCAATTGGTACCAACTCCTTTCGGTGCCCTCCTTCTTCAAAATATAGCCAATTTACTCCGTCTATCTTTGTCACTCCCAATCCACGATATATCTTCGACAGACAAGCCATTCCAGCAGCTTGACCATTCTTCATGTCCGTCACATCAAGCTTTACGGTAGCTCTCCCGGTGTATCCAGTCAACTTTTGAGTCAATGTGTTTTGCGCATTCTTAAGTGAATCTGCTGTTGCTCCTTTGATCGAAATCCAACCATTTTTCTTGTCAAACGAGATATTCTCTGGTTTCCATATATGATTAGCTTGCCATTGCAGACCAAGTTTTCCATCATCAAACGTGTCGTTTGCTTGTGGCTTCTTGATTTCTCCATTGTCGATAGGTTTTTTCCATTCTTTCACAGGTTCACCTATTCCATTCCCATCATAATCAACTCCAATCATAGGCCAGCCCTCTTTCCATTCCATTGGTTGTAGATGCACCACACGTCCAAGCTTCGGCACTTCCTGAAAATGATAAAACCACCAGTTGCCGTCCTTTGTATCGACAATCGACCCTTGATGAGGCCCATTGATATCTGTACTACCGGTCTCAAGTACTACTTTTCGCTCATACGGCCCAAAGATCGAATCAGAACGTAAAATAGTTTGCCAGCCTCCTCTAACTCCTCCTTCAGGAAGACTTATATAATATTTCCCATCAAATTTGTGCATTTTGGGTCCTTCAGCTACCTCACCCTCATATATTATTGTTCCTTCATCAAGGAGTTCCTTTCCATCTTCAGTCATCTTGTGAAGATAAATAGGACCGGCTCCATATTGGCTTCTTACCAAGTATGCCTGACCATCTTCATCCCAAAAAGGACATGGATCTTCCCATTTCTTCACTTTTTTTACTAAGTGAAGTTGCGACCAAGGTCCGTGAGGATCCTCTGCGGTAGACATAAACAGGCCTTCGTCTGGAGTACAGAAATATATATAGTAGATACCATTATGATATCGTATGGCAGGAGCCCATGCTCCCCCTGCATAATGTTTAAATTCATCCCAACCGGGATAGTGAAATCCATCATATACCTGGCTGATAATCTCCCAATTCACCATATCCGTAGATTCCAGTACCGGCATCCCTATGAAATGAAAATCCGAACAGACCATATAGTATTTATCACCCACACGTATTACGTCAGGATCAGAATAATCAGCATTCAACACCGGATTCACATACATTCCGTTGCCCTGATCTCCCCAAGAAACCACTTTCCCATAGGTATTACTCGCCATCATCAGAATTCCAATCCCCGTCAATATCGAACTTTTCATAAAATAAATCCTTTTCCATAATAACAATTTTATAATCAAATTTATTCCTTTGTCAGTTTTGTTCTCCGATAAGCTTTTTGTGGCTTTAGAGCATATCTCAAATTTATTCGATGGGCTCTAAATATTTCAACTTCCAATAACCCTAATTTAAAATTCAACATGCAAAATTCAACATTATCCATAATTTTTACTAACTTTGCATCTAAATCCATCCAAAACATGAAAAATCCCCAATTCTTACTCTTCATATTATCTCTTGCATTCTCTGTAAAGTCGATGGCACAAGGCACCATCGAAGACTACAACCGCGCTTTCGGCATGAACGCAAAATACAATTACGGCTTTGTGCCTAACGCTCGAATATATCCACAATGGATTGCTAATTCCGATAAGTTCTGGTATGTCGATGAAAAGTTGGATGGTTCGAAGACGTATACAGTTGTTGATGCAACAAAGAAAAAGAGGACTCCTCTTTTTGACAGTATGGCGCTTGCTTCTGCGTTGAAAGCAAACGGAGTCGAGAATGTCGATCCCAGAGATCTTAGACTTGAGCGACTCAATGTCTCATTCAATATTGATACCATTTGGTTTAATCGCGATGGTCGGCAGTGGAGCTACATAAAAAGTGGTAAACGTCATTTGTTGGATAGGGGAGAAGTCCCCGTTCCTCCTGCTTCTCCTCATTGGATGGTGGTGGATGAAGAGAAAGATTTCGGTCCGGTGACATCTCCAGATGGAAAGAAAGTTGCCTTTGTCCGAGACAATAACCTATGTGTTCGCGATGTTGCCACTGGACAAGTAGTCCAGCTTACCACTGATGGCACTCTCGCCAACTATTATTCATCATACATTTATTGGTCGCCCGACAGCAAGAAATTTGCTGTCAATAAGATTCGTCCCGTAGAGAAGAGATATGTATATTATGTAGAGTCCTCTCCTGCACGTGGTAGCCAACCTATTCTTCACAAGCAAGAATATGCGAAGCCTGGCGATGAACTTAGATTCAAACTTCCTGTCATAGCCGATGTAGAAAAGAATCTTGTTATAATTCCCGACACTAAACTTTTCGACCATCAGTATGATATATGGGGTCCTCAATGGAATGCCGATAGTGAAGCTATAACCTTCGAATATAATGAACGGGGTCATAAAAACTACCGAGTCCTTGAAATGTCGGCAGCTGACGGTGCTGTACGCCCTCTTGTGGAGGAGTCTCATGATAAATATGTCAACTATACCCGTATATTCCGTCATTATCTCGAAGATGGCAAGAGGCTTATCTGGAGCAGCGAGCGCGACAATTATAATCATCTATATATGTACGACCGAGCTTCCGGCAAACCCACACATCAGATTACAAAGGGGGATTGGTATGTGCGCGATGTAGTGAATGTTGATGAGGAAAATGGGAAAATATATTTCTCTGCAAATGGTGTCAACAAGGATGAGGATCCATATTTCATACGATATTATGTGATCAATTTCGATGGCTCTGGTATGACCGATCTTACTCCCTCTCCCGGCAATCATCGTGCTGTATTCTCCCCGGATTTTAAGTACCTCGTTGATACTTATTCTACAGTTTCCACCGCACCGGTCACTTGTCTGCGTGATGCTTCATCCGGTGAGGAACTAATGAAAGTCGCGGAAGCTGATTTGTCGGCTCTTCTTGAAGCAGGATGGAAAGCCCCTGAGGTGTTTGTAGCTCCCGGGCGTGATGGTAAAACAGAGATGTGGGGTATCATCTATCGCCCTTCCAATTTTGATGAGAATAAAAAATATCCGGTTGTCGAATATATATACCAAGGTCCTGGCGACCAGTATGTGCCTAAGTCGTTTGTTGGTCTCAATCGCAATATGAGTGCTCTCGCTGAATTAGGCTTTATTGTGGTTATGGTCGACGGTATGGGCACCTCTTTCCGTTCACGAGAATTTGAAAACGTTTGCTATAAGAAT
This sequence comes from uncultured Sangeribacter sp., assembly GCA_964396365.1. GTDB lineage: Bacteria > Bacteroidota > Bacteroidia > Bacteroidales > Muribaculaceae > Lepagella. Next base: position 7,290 of record CAYNEZ010000044.1, read on the forward strand.
CTCGTTGATGCCGGTCTGCCTGACCACATCGCTTGGATAAAGGCAGCTGCTGAGAAATATCCTTATATGGATATTGACAGAGTCGGCATTTTCGGTGCATCTGCCGGTGGTCAAGAATCTACCACGGCCGTCCTTCATCACCCGGAGTTTTACAAGGCTGCGTACTCCGCTTGCGGTTGTCATGACAATCGTATGGACAAGATTTGGTGGAATGAGCAATGGCTTGGCTATCCCATAGATGATAGTTATATAAAGGCATCAAATGTAGAAAACGCCCATCTACTTTCGAGACCTTTAATGTTGGTTGTCGGAGAACTCGACGACAATGTCGACCCTGCATCTACAATGCAAGTTGCAGATGCCCTGATCAAAGCTAACAAAGATTTTGAACTTGTGGTCATTCCCGGAGCTGCCCACACAATGGGCGAATCATTCGGAGAGCACAAACGATTTGACTTCTTCGTCCGTCATCTTCTCGGTGTCACACCTCCCTCCTGGTCTGAAATTCAGTATTAAAGGAAAGTGGGTTTTTCATCCGAGATCTCTAAAAAATATTTTTTGTCAACACTGTGCTTAGGACGTTAGTTCGAAGTTTCACAATAATACCATTATGAACACATCAAAATTACTTCTGACGGCAGCACTTGCTGCTTCAATCGCCTTCCCGGCACTCTCTCGTGAGTCTCGACTCCTTGATAAAGGCTGGACATTCTCGCTTGTTCCTGATTCCGGATCTATGGTCCAGCCCTTCACCAAAATTGTTGATCTCCCTCATGACTGGAGCATAGAGCTTCCATTCGACAGTAAAGCCGCTGCTCATAACGAGGGTGGTTTTGTGACCAGAGGAAAGGGTACGTATGAAAAGAAGATAGACCTCACAGCAAAAGATCTTGCTGATTCTAAATACTCTTTACTTTTCGAAGGAGTATACGAGCGTTGGACTCTTAAAGTCAACGGTCATGAAGTCGGGTTCCGTCCTTACGGTTATTCTTCGGTCATTTATGACGTCACTCCCTATCTCAATGAAGGCGCTAATACCATTGTGGTAGAGGTTGACCATTCCCATGAGAGGAGCGGACGTTGGTATACCGGCTCGGGTATCTACCGCCATGTCCGTCTGATCAAGACCGGTGATGTTGCAGTAGCTCCATGGTCTCTCTTTATCACAACGCCAGAGGTCACTGAAAATGGTGCCGGTATACGGTTCTCATTCGATATTGATGGCGATATCAAGGATAAAAAAATAGATATAAATGCTAATATAGTTGATCCCTCTGGTGCAGTGGTCGGTTCTGTAGAATTCCCTATTGAGGATTCAAGTATGGTAGGAAGTATGTATGTGAAAAATCCGGAACTCTGGAGTCCTGATTCTCCATCATTATATACGCTTGAGTTGTCTTTAAAGGAGAATGGTAAGGTTATTGACGAGGTTAAGGAGTCATTCGGCATCCGCTCTATTGAATACTCTTCGGAAGAAGGCTTTAAACTCAATGGAAAGCCAATTCTCCTCAATGGCGCTTGCGCACATCATGACAATGGTATGCTCGGTGCCGCATCATTCGATGCAGCTGAGGCAAGAAAGGTGCGTCTTCTGAAAGAAGCTGGTTTCAATGCTGTCCGTACAAGTCACAATCTCCCATCTCCAGCATTCCTCGATGAGTGTGACCGTCAGGGTCTTCTTGTCATTGACGAGGCTTTCGATGGTTGGAGAGATCAGAAGAATGCCGGTGATTATCACTTGTGGATTGATGAATGGGGAGAGAAAGATGCCGCTGATATGGTACGTCGCGACCGTAACCATCCTTCCATCATTGCTTGGAGCATAGGAAATGAAGTTATCGAGCGCAAGCATATCGGCGTAATCACTACAGCCCGTAAGTTGGCTAATGCTTGTCGAAGTGTTGATCCGACTCGTCCTGTCACTGAGGCACTCTGCGCCTGGGATTCAGATTGGGAAATATTTGACCCTCATGCAGAGGCTCTCGACATAGTCGGCTATAATTATATGATCCATAAGTCGGAAAGCGATCATGCCCGCTGTCCTGAGCGCGTGATGTGGCAGACTGAGTCTTATCCTCGAGATGCTGCTTCAAATTGGCACAAGGTGAAAGAAAATCCTTACGTAATTGGTGATTTTGTCTGGACAGGTATTGACTATCTCGGTGAGTCCGGACTTGGTCGTTACTTCTATAAAGGAGAGACAGAAGGAGAGCAGTGGATGGCTTTCCAATGGCCTTGGCATGGCTCTTATTGTGGCGACGTCGATATCACAGGCTGGCGTAAACCAATTTCCCATTACCGTGATATGCTCTATAATGACGACAACAAACTCTACATGGCAGTTCGCGAACCTGACGGCTACTATGGTGAGGTCAAGACTACAATGTGGAGTGTTTGGCCAACATGGGAATCTTGGAACTGGAAAGGTCACGAAGGCAAACCAATCGAAGTCGAGGTGTTGAGCCGCTATCCCAAAGTCCGCCTTTATCTCAATGACACTTTGATAGGAGAAAAGGAAGCAGGCGAAGCGAAGGATTATATGGCGGTATTTGAGGTTGCTTATGCTCCTGGTACTTTGAAGGCTACCGGTGTTGATGCAGGTGGAAATGAAGTGGAAACTGTTACATTGACTACGGCGGGCGACCCGGTTGCTATCCGACTTACTCCCGATAAGACCATCCTATCTGCCGATAATCAGGATCTCGCATATGTGATTGTTGAGGTTGTTGACTCAGAGGGTAGGGTAGTGCCGGATGCAGAAGTCCCGGTTGAATTCACAGTCTCCGGTAATGCAATATTAAAAGCAGCTGGCAATGCTCTTCTTAAAGATCCGGACCCTTACTACGATTCAAAAGCCAACACTTGGAAAGGAAGAGCCATGGCAATCTTGAAATCTACGGATCGCAAAGGCAACGCTCAGCTCAAAGCCACTGCACCCGGACTCAAGGCAGCCACTCTCCGTCTTTCCTCCAAATGAAATTAATCATTCATCATTAATAATTTATCATTAATAAAGATGTCAAAGATTGGAAGTGTACACACACCCAAGGGGCGCAAGGCAATGCTCCTTGGAAGTGGCGAACTTGGTAAAGAAGTTGCTCTCGAACTCCAGCGTTTCGGTGTAGAAGTTATTGCTTGCGACAAATATCCGGATGCTCCTGCAATGCAGGTTGCTCATAAATGCTACGTATTCAACATGCTTGATGGAGAAGAACTGCGTCGCATTGTAGAGCTTGAACGCCCGGACCACATTATCCCGGAAATTGAGGCTATCGCCACCCCGACTCTACTCGAACTCGAGAAAGAGGGATTCAATGTTACTCCCACTGCTCGTGCTGCATGGCTTACTATGAATCGTGAAGGGATCCGCCGTCTTGCTCATGAAGAACTCGGCATAAAGACCTCTCCTTATCGCTTTGCCTCAACTCGTGAAGAATTCGATGAAGCAGTCAAAGAGATCGGCATTCCTTGTGTTGTGAAGCCAATCATGAGTTCTTCCGGCCATGGCCAGAGCGTAATCAAAAATCCTGATCAGATTGATCACGCTTGGAAGGAGGCTCAGGAAGGTGGACGAGCAGGTGCCGGTCGAGTCATAGTAGAAGGTTTTATTGACTTTGACTATGAAATCACCCTGCTTACCGTACGTAATGTAGCCGGTACGGCATTCTGTCAGCCTGTAGGCCATATCCAGATTGACGGTGACTATCGTTATTCTTGGCAACCCCAGCCAATGTCGCAAAAGGCACTCGAATCTGCTCGTGAGATTGCAAAGAAGGTGACTGATGCTCTTGGTGGCTATGGCATTTTTGGTGTCGAACTATTCATCAAAGGTGATGAGGTGATTTTCAGCGAAGTCTCACCACGTCCTCACGATACCGGTATGGTCACTATGATTTCTCAGGATATGTCGGAATTTGCACTTCATGTCCGTGCACTTCTCGGGCTGCCGGTTCCAGCAATTGACTTTTACGGACCATCCGCATCGCGTGCAATAGTTCTCGAAGGCGATACAGACTGCGTGGAATTTGACAATCTTGAGGAGGTTCTTGCCGCTCCCGGCACCCAGTTGCGTATCTTCGGCAAACCTGAAGTTCACGGACATCGTCGCATGGGTGTAATCCTTGCTCGCGGAGCATCCGTTGAAGAAGCTCGCGATAAGGCTGCTCATGCCTACGATGCCCTCAAAGTCACAGGGGCTACCAAAGATATGAAATAATCTGCCTCCCCAAAACTTTTTTTATTGCGCTCGGAGATTGCTCCATGCTCATCCTGTCTTCTGCCACGGAATACTGGATAGTCAGGAGCAATTTCCGAGCGTGACACATTAGTACCTCTATATTGATTCTTTTTTTACTCTTTTTTTGCATATGTCATAACTCTTTGTTATCTTTGCGTCTAAAATTAAATATTTTTAACGAGTTCGCATATGGCGCAAATCGGCAATAAGATTAGAGGAATTATAGATTTCTACATTGACGGCTTCAAAAACATGACCGTCGGCAAGAAACTGTGGGCTATTATCTTCATTAAGGTAATAATCCTCTTTTTTGTATTCAAGCTCTTCTTTTTTCCTGACTTGCTGAAAGAAAACTATGACAACGATGACGATCGAGCCCGTGCCGTAGCGACAGAACTCACCTCACGCTAACCTCGAAAAAAAGCAAACATAAAACGTAAAACTTAAAAACTAAATAAACCCATGGAAGATTTAATTCAAGTAGTCGACTGGTCGCGACTTCAGTTCGCATTGACCGCTATAGTCCACTGGCTCTTTGTTCCGCTCACGATCGGAATCAGCCTCATTGTCGCCGTCATGGAGACGATCTATTACCGCACTAAATCCGACAAATGGCTCAAGACGGTGAAGTTCTGGATGACTCTCTTCGCCATCAATTTTGCCATCGGAGTAGCTACCGGTATCATCCTTGAATTTGAGTTCGGAACCAACTGGTCGAACTATAGTTGGTTTGTCGGAGACATTTTTGGTGCACCTCTTGCCATTGAGGGTCTTCTCGCTTTCTTTATGGAAGCAACCTTCTTTGCTGTGATGTTCTTCGGATGGAAAAAAGTTTCTCCCGGTTTCCATCTTGCCTCTACATGGCTTGTGGCAATCGGTGTCTCTCTTTCCGCTCTTTGGATTCTCATTGCCAACGCTTGGATGCAGTATCCGGTCGGAATGGAATTTGACCCCGATCAGATGCGTAATGTGATGTCTGACTTCATAGCTGTTGCTACATCTCCAGTTGCTATTAACAAGTTCTTCCATGCCGTGACAAGCGGTTGGGTGCTCGCTGCAGTTTTCGTTATCGGAGTCAGCTGCATCATCGCTGCAAAAGGAAAAAACCTTCAGATGGCTAAAGATTCTGTAAAGGTTGCAGGTTGGATCGGTTTGATCGGTATGATCTTCACAATGTGGACAGGTGATGGTTCCGCAGTTGAAGTTGCTCGTGTTCAGCCTATGAAACTTGCTGCAATGGAAGGTCTCTATCGTGGTGAGATAGGGCAGGAACTCATCGGTTTTGGTATCGTAGATGAACAGGAAAGAGACGTCAAATATAAGATTGCTATTCCCAAAGGACTCTCTATCCTTGCCAATCATGATGCCAATAGCTTTGTTCCCGGTATCGATGATCTGATTGATGGCTATGCTTTGACTCCGCAAGGCGATACGATCAATACAATAAGTTATGCTAAGAGAATCGAAATAGGAAAGGCTGCCCAGCAGGCTCTCAGGGACTATGAAGCAGCTCGCAAGGCAGGTGATCAAGCCGCTCTTGCCAATGCACTTGAGAGAATCAAAGCCAATTATCCGTTCTTTGGCTATGGTTACTTCAACTCTCCTCAGGATGCAGTTCCGCCGGTGGCTCTCACATTCTACTCATTCCATATTATGGTCATTGCAGGCGGTTATCTGCTTCTTTTCCTCATAGTGGCACTTTTCATCGTATATAAGAAACCTGTATGGTTTGACACTCGTCTTGCTCGCTGGATTGGAATCCTTAGCATACCCGTAGTATGGATCTGCAGTGAAGCTGGTTGGATTGTAGCTGAAGTTGGACGTCAGCCTTGGACCATCCAAGATATCCTTCCTGTTCAGGCAGCTGTTTCAGCCGTCACCGCAGAGTCTGTTCAGCTCACATTCTGGCTTTTCGCCGTAGTTTTCGCAGCCCTCATTGCAGCCGAGATCTCCATCATGGTCAACGAAGTCAAGAAGGGTTCCAACAAAGAAATCACCGAATAAACACTTATCGGAAAACGCAAAACGTAAAACGCAAAACTAAAAATCATGGAGACCTTACAAATATATTGGTGGCTTCTCATCGCTGTGCTTGGTGGAGTCCTCGTATTCATGCTTTTCGTACAGGGTGGTCAGAGCCTTCTGCTTGAGACCCGTGGTTCGATAGCAAAAAACCTCATTGTAAATTCACTCGGCCGCAAGTGGGAACTGACCTTTACCACACTTGTGGTGTTTGGTGGTGCCTTCTTTGCATCCTTCCCACTCTTTTATTCCACATCTTTTGGCGGAGCCTATTGGCTTTGGATGGCTATCCTCTTCAGCTTTGTGCTTCAGGCAGTCAGTTATGAATTTCGTCGCAAGACCGGCAATCTCTATGGAACTCGCACTTATGATGCTTTCCTTCTCATCAATGGAGTCGTAGGTTGCGTGCTCATCGGAGTCGCAGTCGGTATCCTATTCTTTGGAGGAGAATTCACTGTTACTCGTGGTAACATACTTGATGGCAATGCTCCTGTCATCTCTGTTTGGGCTCCTTCCCACGGACTTGAGGCGATCGTATGTTGGAAAAACCTTCTCGTAGGTTTTACTCTATTCTTCCTTGCTCGCATGAATGCAGCCCTCTATCTCATGAATTCTATCGATGATGGTCCGAAATTCTTCAATGCTGTAAGAATGAAAGCTATTCTCAATGGCCTAATCTTCGTAGTTCTTTTCCTTGCCCTTGTTGCTGTAGTTCTTACCTCCGACGGCTACACAGTCGAGCCTGATGGGAAGGTAGTTGCAGTTCCGTATAAATACGCCATCAACTTGATTGAAATGTGGTGGATACTTGCGTTCCTGCTTATTGGCGTAGTGATGGTGCTCATTGGTTTCGGCTTGACAGCATTCAAGAAGGAATACAAAGGTGGAATTTGGTGGACTGGAGCAGGCACAATCATCACCATCGTGAGCCTTCTCTGCGACCTCGCTTACAACAACACCTGCTACATGCCCTCGCTGACTGACCCACAATCATCGCTCACGATCGCCAACAGCAGTAGCACCGAGTTCACCCTCACCGTCATGTCTTGGGTATCGCTGTTAGTTCCCGTAGTAATACTCTACATATGGTATGTCTGGAGCAAAATGAATGCAACCCCCATGACTCCAAAAGATATCGAAGAAGACCCTCATTCGTACTAATTAACTCGATTTTTGCAGGCGAAAGTAGAGTTAATTGGAGATCCAATACAGAGCTAATACAGCAAGCATCCTCGCTTGCACCTAATAAAAAAGACGCACCCCAAGTGCGTCTTTTTTATCCAATATGGATCCCCTATAAGCTCTCAAGCATACATTATTCATCTTTCTTCCCAAGTCATAATTAGGAATAAAGCATGCTCCGCATGCGCCCCCGCGCGTCAAAAGCAATCTTATATTAAATTAGCTCCCCCATCCCAACCTCAACCTCATCCCATTCCCCTAAGTCCTCAAAACTCTCCCTCCGAATTTCAATTCCATTGACTCAGCCCGTAACTCGTATGTGTTTTCGGTTCAGTGGCAAGCTCCTCGGGCTTGCTGAATCCTCCCAGCAAAAAATCCTCTCTACAATATAGTGGTAATCCCGAAAAAATTCATTATCTTTGCCATCAGTAACTATAAACAAGATGTTAAGCGTACCCCAAGCAAAATATTTCGCCCATTGGCTTACACGGAGTTTGCCCTCTGACAATCTCGGTAAACTTACTGCGTCTTTACAAGATGCTCAGGTTGACTTAACACCACATCAGATTGATGCAGCTCTTTTTGCTTTCAAATCTCCACTCTCTAAGGGTGCAATACTTGCTGATGAAGTAGGATTGGGCAAGACAATCGAAGCCGGAATCATCCTATCCCAGTTTTGGGCAGAACATCGTCGTCATCTTCTAATAATCGCCCCAGCCAATCTTCGCAAGCAATGGGCTGCGGAGTTGCAAGAAAAATTCTATTTGCCTTCCCGAATCCTTGAATCTAAAACCTTCAATGGATATATAGAGCAAGGGAATCTCAATCCTTTCAATTGTGAGGAAATAGTAATTTGCTCATATCAGTTTGCTAAAGCAAAAGCACCCTATCTCAAACAGACTCCGTGGGACTTAGTGGTAATAGACGAGGCTCATCGCCTCCGTAATGTCTTTAAACCTACAAATAAAATCTCAAACGTCATTAAGAATGCTCTTGCTGACCGTAAGAAAATTCTTCTGACTGCTACTCCTCTTCAGAACTCAATTATTGAACTTTATGGTCTCACCACTATCATAGATGATTATGCTTTTGGTGATCTCAAAAGTTTTAAGATGCAGTATAATCATAATCTTGACCAATCAGATTATGATAATCTTCGGAAAAGACTTGCACCTCTATGTAAGCGTACACTTCGCCGACAGGTGTTGGAGTATGTTCGCTATACAAAACGCATAGCAATACTTCAAGAGTTCTTCCCAACAAAAATGGAGCAGGAACTCTATGACCTTGTTTCCGAATATCTGCAACGTCCTCGACTATATGCTCTTCCGAATAGTCAACGTCAGTTGATGACACTGATACTCCGAAAACTCCTTGCTTCTTCCACTCACGCAATTTATGGAACTCTCTGTTCTCTTATTGAAAAGTTGGAAGAAAAACTCAAACGTCAAGGCATAGAATCTGACAATTCTCTGTTCGCCAACGACTATGAGGATTACGAAAGCGAAACTGAGGAATGGCTTGATGATGATGAAGACGAGGATGAACAGGATGAAGATGAAATCTTGTCGCCTCATGACATCGAATGTATCAATAAAGAGATAGCAGATCTTGAAAAATTCCGTGATCTGGCTTGTAAAATCAAGCGAAACTCAAAAGCTGAACAATTGTTTGAGGGTCTCGAACAAGGGTTTGCTCAGTTGGAAGAATTAGGTGCCCCAAAAAAAGCACTAATCTTTACTGAGAGTCGTCGGACGCAGGATTTTCTTTTCGATATTCTGGAAAAGAGGGGGTATAAGGGAAAGGTAGTTCTTTTTAATGGATCGAATTCCGACAAATTGTCTACATCTATTTATAAGGCTTGGAAAGAAAAGTATAAAGGAACGTCTAAAGTGACTGGGTCTGCCACTGCCGATAAACGAGCGGCGTTGGTTGACTATTTCCGTGAGAAGGCAACAATAATGATTGCTACAGAAGCGGCTGCGGAAGGAATAAATCTGCAATTCTGCTCTCTCGTGGTAAACTACGACATGCCCTGGAATCCCCAGCGCATTGAACAGCGCATTGGACGATGTCACCGCTATGGTCAGCAATTCGATGTGGTTGTAATCAACTTCCTTAATAAGCAGAATGCCGCTGATGTACGTGTATATGAACTGCTCGATCAAAAATTCCAGTTGTTCAATGGTGTGTTTGGGGCTTCCGATGAGGTGCTTGGTGCTATCGGCAACGGAGTTGATTTTGAGAAACGTATTGCCCTTATCTACCAACAATGCCGGACTCCGAAGGAGATAAAAGAAGCCTTCGATGCTTTACAGGAGGAGTTGCAAGAGCAGATTTCGGACAAGATGCTTAAAGCCCGGTCTAAACTTTTAGAGAACTTTGATGAATCAGTCAAAGAGAAACTTCGGAGCAACCTTGAAGAAGCGCAAAGCAACCTTGACCGATACGAGACAGTGTTATGGAATCTCGCCAAATATTCATTTGGTAAATATACAGATTTCAATGAAACAGAGCGTTCGTTTATCATTGAGCGGATTGAGTGTTATCCATCCCTGCCCACCAAAGATACTCGTATCTTTGGCAAACATGTCTTAATTCCGGCAAAGGATAAAAGAAAACCACTTCCAGCTGATGCTATTCCTTTCCGTCGCGGTTCTTTCCTTGCTCAGTCTATGCTTGATTCGCTGATGAACGCTGATGTCAAGCCTGTGGAAATTACCCTTGACTACTCAAATTCATCTGTTAATGTCGCACTTATCAAGGACCTTGTCGGTAAATCAGGTTGGATGACAGTTGACAAGTTGACCATAGATTCTTTTGAAAAAGAAGATTTCTTCCTTTATGGTTGTGTCACAGATGATGGTATGCCAGTTTATGCAGATATTGCGGAAAAGATATTGCAGTTGCCATGTATCGCTACTCAAACTCTTTCTGTGAATTTATCTGACACAAATGCAGGATTGCTTTCTGATCAAATTAGCGCACAACGATCTGAGATTAGTACAGCTAATGCTGAGCGAAACAATAAATTTTTCGAGGAAGAAATGGAAAAACTCGACAATTGGGCAGAGGATGTAAAGGCTGGACTTGAAAGAGAGTTGAGAGATCTGGCCGCTGAAATTAAGCTTCGTAAGAGCGAGAGTAAAAAGACATCTCGACTGGAAGAAAAAGTTAGGCTTCAACGTCTCATCAAAGACCTTGAAAAGAAACGTAGCGAAAAACGCCTCAATCTATATCAAGCACAGGATGAAGTAGACGAAAAGAAAGAAAACCTTCTCTCCAAAGTCGAAGCCATGCTCGCCCAAAAGATTGAGCAACAAAAGTTAATAACCTTTCATTGGAATATAATATAATGCTTATCTTGTGGCTCAAAATGATAGATCGAAAGTCTAAAATTACTCTCACTCAAAGTTAAATTGGATTTTTATCATTACTTAAAGTCTAAAAATCAAAAAATATCGCTAACTTTGTATTTTCATTAACAATAAATGGCTAAATTAGCAACAACCATAGAAAAACAACTGGAAATTCTTGAATCAAGAGGATTGACAATTCTTGATAAAGATAAGGCGAAAGAAATACTACTTGACATAGGTTATTATCGTCTTGGATTTTACCTGTTCCCTTTTGAGAAATCATATCCTTGTCTATCGAGTAGAACACACAACTATGTGGATGGAAGTAGTATAGATGATGCCGTATATCTGTACTATTTTGATTTTGACCTAAGGCTTATGCTGATGCGGTATCTCAATCGTATTGAGATTGCATTTCGTACAGCTATGATTTACACACTCTCCAACAAATATTGTGGTGACAATGTATGGTTTATTAACCCAAAAGTTGTAAGTCAAAACTACTCTGAAAATTTTGGGAGAAAGGTATATACCTTGGAATTCAAGAGGAATCCGGTTATTTCTCGACATCATCACAAATATCCAGCTGATATTTATGCCCCTGCTTGGAAAACATTGGAATTCATGACTTTTGGAGCCGTGATGAAATTGTATGAGCAACTGAAAGATCATATAGATAAAATTGTAATTGCTAATCAGTTCGGCATTCGTCAAGTAGTTACATTTGACAATTATATGCATACAATCCGTAATGTTCGAAACGCTTGTGCTCATGGTTCTCTTTTGTATGACTTGAAATTACCTATTCGTATTAGGAGAGGACCTGCGAATTCTTCAGTAAAAGAATCAGGAAACATTATTGGGGCATTGCGTGTTGTTAGATATATAATGGAACAAATCTCTGAAAATAGAGCAGATGATATGAGAAAGGAAATTCATGCATTATACAATAATTTATGCGTACAATCTCCACGTATCCGATCCCTTATTCCAAATTTTACACTAATTTAAAAATTTATTTAAATTTTTTGTTGTAAAAATTTTGACAATTTAAATTAAAATATTATCTTTGCAACACAAAAGTGCCGATGCATACTTTGTCGATGTATCCTTGCACTATAAAAAAAGGTAAAGTCGATGCTATCACTTAGTCGGGTGGCATCGCTTTTTTACGTTGACTGCAACCCTTCGTATCTACTCTCCCTTTAGATACTTGCTTTTATAGACGAAAGATCATAGATGATAAGTTAGACTTCCATTCAGAGAAATAGGTGTGATGAAGCCGGTGATAACTTTTTGTCTCCCTTTGACCTTCCAACAACCTTCCTTTACCTGTCTTATAGTAATTTTTTGCTTTGATACTAAAACTAAACAGAGAGATAGGATGTATCAAATATTTTTTGTAACTTTGCAATCTCTGACGGCAGTCTGAAAATGACAAGTCAATAATAGATAATACTCTTTTTCGGCTTAATCCGAAAAACTTATGAATATCATTGTAGTCATTACAGCCTTGGTCGGCATTCGGATAAATTTTAAGTGAATATGAAAGCAGAAGAAATACAAAATCGATTTGATAGCTTTGGATCTATAGCCATAGGATATGAAGGAATGGAGACTGCAGAAACTGATCAAATCTTTTCTAGGGTATTCCTTTACACTTTCGCTATCAAAGCAAAAGACTTTGCCGCAGAAATGACCTCTGTCAACGTTCAGCAGAAAGATCTCCATGGACAGGTCAAGATAGA
>CAYNEZ010000045.1:0-19654 GCA_964396365.1 uncultured Sangeribacter sp.
CTTCCAACCGCAGAAGAATCAACAAGCACGGCTTCCGTGAAAGAATGGCTACTGCAGATGGCCGCAAAGTACTTGCCCGTCGCCGTGCCAAAGGTCGCTACTCACTGACAGTTTCTGACAGCATCGCAAGCAAGTGATCTCTGTCATTTCCGGAATCTCCGGATAGCGATATGAAAAAATTTAAGGATAACACATCGGTGTTATCCTTTATTTTTTATGATCAGTAAAAAGAGAAGTATTGGTAGTAATTCTTAACGATGTGCGAAAAAGCTGTGAAGTGCTTCCTGATTCATTAGGATATCAGCAATTGTCCATATTACTGTAGCAAGTAAAAGGAACGCGGTATAGCGGAGCACTTTGTTAAGTCGATAATCTGAAAATTTGAAAAGTGCAAATATCACGGGAATCATCCATATTCCAATGGCTGCATATCCTGCCCACGCCCAGGAGTTCAATGCCTCATGCATTCCAAACCATACAAGTCCGAGCCCAAGGTAAGAGCATATGATATAGGAAACTCTCATGGCTTTGGGTCCAAAAATCACTGCCTTTGTGCGTTTGCCGACCTTTGCGTCGTCCCTATAGTCACGCACATTATTGACGGTAAGTACATTAGCTCCAAGCAATCCTATGCCAAGAGAGACGATCAACGCCATTATCCACATATCTCCAAGCACAGTGGCCATTGATCCTCCCATCCAGTCTCCACACTGTAGATAGGCAGTCATAGTTACAGGGATAATGCCGTAGAAGATGACAACCGCCTCATCACCGAGCCCGTGATGTGAAAGTGGCCATGGTCCGGCGCTGTAAGCAAAAGCGGCAATAACTACAAGGATGCCGACGGCTATAATCCATAACCCTCCCCAATATATCAGGCTGCATCCCAATAAGCAATCAATCGCCATGAGAATTATCATTGCCCACTTCATGCTTTCCGGTTTTATGTCACCTTCAGTGACGCCACGGCGAAATCCTTGTCTTCCTTTGTGGTCAAGACCATTTTTGAAGTCGAAATATTCATTTGCGAAGTTGCTGACTATTTGGGCTATGAGTGCAAATACAAGGCATATAGTGGCAGGGAGCCATTGGAAGTTGTCGTAGGAAAGAGCCACGGCAGAGCCGGCAAGCACACCTGCGGCGCTCACTGGCAAAGTACGGAGGCGCATCGCCTCTATCCATGGTTTAACGTTCATAGTATCTGTTTTAGAGAGATATTATAATTAGGTAATCGTAAATCGGATGAATTATTTGGTTTTATCCGCTTACTGTAATGCAAAGTTAGTCAAAAAAATCCATTTTAAGAAATTTTTTTGAAAGAAATATGAAATATTTTTGTAACAGACTTAATTTTTTTGTAACAAAGGTGTGTTTTGCATGATGTCTGGCATTTTTGGTGTGTTTCGTATGTGTGTTTTTCTAAAAGAAAAGGGGCTTTTAAAAGCCCCTTTTCTTTTTAAAAAATGATTTCATCAGTTCGCCACATTCTTCAGCAAGTATTCCGGTAGTGACTTGCGTTTTAGGATGAAGCGGAGATTTTCCTCCATAATAAGAATGAAATCCCCTTTTGGGATCGTCTGCTCCCCATACTATTTTTCCGAATCGAGCCCACCCAATAGCTCCGGCACACATATAGCATGGTTCCACGGTGACGTAGAGCGTACACTCCGGAAGAACCCTGCCTCCAAGGTTTTCTTGAGCTGCAGTTATTGCTATCATCTCGGCATGAGCTGTCACATCAGTGAGCCGTTCGGTTTGATTATGGCCACGTCCTATTATTCGATCGTTGCATACCACTACCGCACCTACCGGCACTTCGTCTTCAGCGAAAGCCTGCTCTGCTTCCCGAAGAGCCTGTTGCATCCAATATTCGTCAGTTTTCGGTGTCATGCCCATCAGTCTTTGAGCAGGCTTCAGCTACTTTTTGCATCAGCCAGCGTGGAGTAGAAGTGGCTCCACATATACCAATACTTTCTGCATTTTCTATCCATGACGATTCAAGTTCTGTCTCGTCGGTAATGAGGTAGGTCTTAGGATTTACTTCCTTGCATTGTGCATACAGAACCTTGCCATTGCTGCTTTTTGCACCACTGACAAATAGAATCACATCGTGGCTGGCTGCAAATTCACGCATCTGTGGCATGCGGTTGGCAACTTGTCGGCAAATAGTGTCGAACCATTGGAAAGAACCTTCACTTTTTCTCGATTTGATTTCGGCTACTATTTCCTGAAAACCCTCTATCGACTTTGTGGTCTGGGAATAGAGCCAAATGTCCCGATTGAGATCGAGATTGTCAAGGTCTGCTTTGTCTTGTATCACTACGGCACGCCCATCCGTCTGGCCTACAAGTCCATTCACTTCGGCATGTCCCGGTTTTCCATATATGATGATGAGCGGTTCATTATCAGATTTGTCGGTAGGAATTGAAGACTTGGAATAAGCATCCTTGATACGTTTCTGTAGTTGGAGTACGACCGGGCATGTGGCATCTATAATCTCAATGTTGTTGCGTTTTGCGGTCTCATATGTAGACGGAGGCTCCCCGTGAGCGCGAAGTAGCACTTTTACATTGTGAAGCTTCGCAAACTCATCGTGGTCTACAGTTATCAGTCCTTTTTTTCTTAGACGCTCCACTTCTCCGGCATTATGCACAATGTCGCCGAGACAATATAGCACTCCTGTCCGTTCAAGCTCAGCCTCAGCTTTTCTTATGGCTGTAGTCACTCCAAAGCAGAATCCGCTTCCGTTGTCAATCTCTATTTTAGTCACTTGTTTTCTCCTCGAAAAGTTTGACGAGTACATCCATCTGTTCCTCACGCGAGAGATTGTCATTATCAAGCACAAAAGCATCATCAGCTTTTCTCAATGGCGACTCCTTGCGTGTAGTGTCGATATGGTCACGTTCCTTTATATTGGCGAGCACAGCTTCATAATCAGAGGGTGTGCCCTTTTCGATAAGCTCGTCATATCTGCGCTTAGCTCTCACTTCAGGGCTTGCCTGGACGAATACTTTCATTTCTGCGTCCGGGAAGACGGTGGTGCCTATATCTCGGCCATCCATCACAATCCCCTTGTCTTTCCCATACTGCTGTTGAAGCTCAACGAGATAGTGGCGTACCTCAGGAATCACAGCAACCGGGCTTACCCATCCACTGACCTCCATACCTCTGATCTCTTTTTCCACATCCTCCCCATTTAGAATAGTATGTTGTGTTTCCTCCGGAGTGATTGAGAATGAAATGTTGATCAGTGGCAGTGAATTTATGAGGGCCTCGGTGTTGACTCCGGTTTCCTTGTCGGTCATTCCATTGCGGATTGCATAGAGGGTAGTGGCGCGATACATCGCGCCACTATCTACGTAGACATATCCAATTTTTTTAGCAAGCTGCTTTGCCATAGTGCTTTTGCCGCTTGAGCTAAAACCATCGATTGCTATAGTGATTTTCTTCATTTCTTTGCAGTAGACTTTTTAGTTTTTTTAGCTTCAGTAGCTTTGGTGGCTTTCTTAGCTTCAGTAGCTTTTGTCGCTTTTTTAGCTTCGGTAGCTTTTGTGGTCACTGTCTTTGCTTCTGCAGGCTTGCGACCCGGTCTTGGCTTCACCATCCTCAATACTTGTGCAGTTCGCGCAGGAATATACATTTTTAGCCATCCTTTCCCGGCTGGTGTATATAGAGGATCTGGAGTTGTGAAGTGATGCACTGAATCGTCTACGAGTCCATGACCTCCAAACTCTGTAGAGTCGGAATCAAGCAACACTTCATATTCTCCTGCGGGAGCAAGAAATCCGTAGTCAGGGAAAGACTGATTAGGACTCCAGTTGAATACAAAGATCAGGTCGCCACGCTTGAAGGCAAGCACTTGGTCATCGTCTTTCTCCCATAATTTCTCTACCGGTTTTGCTTGGAAATTATATTGCTTCTCTACAATGCCTACCATTGCGTTGTCAAATCGGTTGAGATACTTATATTTCAGGTCTTCCCGGTCTACGAGATCCCACTGACGGCGCGCATACTTGTAGCTCCAGCCGTTTCCTTCGCGCGGGAAGTCGATCCATTCAGGATGTCCGAATTCGTTACCCATGAAGTTGAGATAACCACCATTGATGCTTGCGAGTGTCACAAGGCGTATCATCTTGTGGAGAGCCATGCCTCTTTCTACGGTGAAATCATTGTCTCCATCCATCATATGCCAATACATCTCTTTGTCGATCAGACGGAAGATGATTGTCTTATCGCCTACAAGAGCTTGGTCATGGCTTTCGCAGTAAGATATCGTCTTTTCATCAGCTCTGCGGTTGGTGAGTTCCCAAAATATGGAGGTCGGATGCCAGTCCTCATCTTTTTTCTCCTTGATCATCTTGATCCAATAGTCTGGTATGCCCATTGCCATACGATAGTCAAAACCAATTCCACCATCTTTGAACTTAACTGCGAGTCCCGGCATACCACTCATTTCTTCGGCAATAGTTATCGCATTGGGATTTACTTCATGAATGAGTAGGTTGGCAAGTGTAAGATATACAATCGCATTTGTGTCTTGATTACCGTCATAATAGTCTGGATACCCTCCGAATGCCTTTCCGAGACCATGGTCGTAGTATAGCATAGATGTCACTCCATCAAAGCGGAAGCCGTCAAAGCGATATTCCTCTTGCCAGAACTTGCAGTTGCTGAGGAGGAAATGAAGCACTTCATTCTTTCCATAGTCAAAGAGAAGGGAATCCCATGCCGGATGCTCACGTCGGTCTCCTTGGTTGAAGTATAGGTCATAGCTGCCATCGAGTCGTCCGAGACCTTCAACTTCATTCTTTACAGCATGGCTATGCACAATATCCATGATCACTGCAATTCCGAGATCATGGGCATCGTCTATCAGATGTTTTAGGTCATCAGGTGTGCCGAAGCGGCTTGATGCAGCGTAGAAACTGCTCACATGGTAGCCAAACGATCCATAGTAGGGGTGTTCCTGTATAGCCATTATCTGGATGGCGTTATAGCCGTCGGCAGCGATACGCGGAAGTATCTTTGTGCGGAACTCCTCGTATGAACCAACTTTTTCTTCCTGCTGAGCCATTCCAATATGGCATTCATAAATAAGCAAGGGTTTTGTGTCTGGCGTGAAGTCATTGACCTTGAACTCATATGGATTTTCCGGTGCATATACCTGTGCACTGAATATTTTAGTGACATCATCCTGCACCACGCGTGTGGCATATGCCGGAATCCTTTCGCCCTGGCCGCCATCCCATGTGACAAACATTTTATAGAGATCTCCATCATGGAGTTTGTCGGCCGGAAGCTTTATTTCCCAAGTGCCATTTTCAAGGCGTTCAAGCTTATAGTCGTCGTTGAGTTTCCAATCGTCGAAAGTGCCAATAAGGTGTATTGAGGTAGCGTTGGGTGCAAATTCGCGGAATATCCAGCTTCCGTCTTTCTCACGGTGAAGTCCGAAATATTTGTAGGCGTTGGCAAAGTCGGAAAGTGATCCGTTGGTGCCTGATGTAATATCGTTAAGTTTTCTGATTACGTCTTCGTGGCGCCCTACGATAGCTTCTTCAAACGGTTCGAGCCATGGGTCGTTGCGAAGTATTTCCAATTGTTTTTTCTTGCGAGCCATATATGAGGAATTAGTTATTTTCTGTTATTATTGGAGATGATATTTTATTAATCATTGATTGCTTATCATATAGGTCTTATAAAATTTATAATTCGTATAATTATTATAATTACCATCTATGATAAAACGTCTGTGGGGGAATTATTGTTTAGGAAAAGAGTTTGCGGATTTCGTTTCTTAGCTTCTCTGCTTTTTCATCTGGATGCTTCATTGCCGCTATCACTCCTGCAACATATTCGTCGATGTTTGAATAGCCGAGTGCTTTTGCCACAGAACTGCCGGTAAACATAGGTTTATGGTTGAAGACGCGGAGTACTCCTTCATAGTCTCCTCCTCGTGCCATTCTCTTGAATTCAGCAAGTATCTGGTCGTAAGTCTCTCTTGGCTTAAGTTTTTTTATCAGGCTTTTGATATGGAGCTCAAGTGCTGTGATGCAAGTGAAGCGGGCATCTATCTTTCGCTCCACGTCTCGCTTCATTCTATGCCTGGTATGCTGGAGCGCTTGACTTTCAAGCATCTGTTCGAATTTGTGCATCACTTCTTGGCGCACCGCTTTAAATACCTTTTTAGGATTACGCTCTCTTATTTCCGCCATGGTCTGCACCACACCGGGAGAAAGAAATATATTTTCTATTTCAGCCACTTCCGGCACCAAGATATGCTTTGCCCTAAGGTATTCCACCTCCTGTTCGCTCCTTCTGTCGCGGTCTACAAGACCATAGCTTTCAATACGATGCATAGTCCGAAGCGACTGCATCGTACGAGTTGATTCTATCACTTTGTCGCAACTTCCGAGAGGTTTTACCGTAAATTCCGGAAATACAACACTGTAAAGTCTCATGTCGATACTGTGAGACGTGTCTCCTTCCGTGAATAGAATAGGACGTCGGCTTCCCATCATCTGAAGAAAAACTTCATCCGGGAGCTCTCCATCGGCGATTATCTGGTAGCGCCAGGAGTGTTCTGCTGCATTATAGTCTTTTATCCATATTGCAGTACGCCGAGTTTGACCGGCAGCGAAGTTTGCATCGTATGTATCGTAGACGAATCTGCAATCGGTGCGTGTACGCTCTATCCTGTCCCAGAGTATTCCTACGGCGGTGGGATGCAAGAATAGAGTAGGGGAGTCGACCAGTATCAGGGCTTGGGGAGGTGCAAGCAAAGAGGCGGCAATATAGTAAAGCGCAGCCTTTTCTCCACGGCTCAGGGATCTTATGCCTATGGAGTCTTTTCCTGAGCGGTTTCGTATCTTTGGTTTCCCTTTTACAATGTCGATTATATTGCCCGGGAATGTCTCTTCCCAAATGGATTTAAGAGAGCAAAACCGCACTTTCTCCTCTTCGAGAGAAAGTACGGTCATAAGTTGTGAAAGCGAACCGGTCACTCGTCCCGGCATTCCGCCTGTGACGGCAGATACAAAATAAGCATCCTCCTCGTTCAATCGAGCTATTTCATGCATGAAAAGCGACTTCCCGCTTCCGTTTCCGCCAAGCAAGGTGTAAAGTCTTGCAGGGCGTCGGGTACGTTGTGGCATTATGTTGCCTGAAGAGTCGGGAGGAAGATTTATAGCTTTCATGGTGAAGATGGTTAATAAGTCAAAATGTCAATATGCCGATCAAATGAATTATGAAAGGGCTGAGATTCTGGCTATGTATTTGCCGATGATATCGAATTCGAGGTTCACCTTAGTGCCTTCTTCTATTGTCTTGAAGTTGGTATTGTCGTGGGTATATGGTATTATAGCCACGCGGAAATTGTCTGCCTCGGAGTCACATACCGTAAGCGAGACGCCATTGACGGTGATTGATCCCTTT
The DNA here is from genome assembly GCA_964396365.1 of uncultured Sangeribacter sp. Lineage (GTDB taxonomy): Bacteria > Bacteroidota > Bacteroidia > Bacteroidales > Muribaculaceae > Lepagella. The sequence goes on from CAYNEZ010000045.1 coordinate 7,432, forward strand.
TCGACTGTCACGTATCCTTTGGCGGCAAGTTCGGGCCGGAAGTCATATTTGAAAGAGTAATACCAGCTTCCATCCAGAGGCTGCACTCCTGTGCATATGGCGGTAGTGTCAACATGCCCCTGCACAATATGTCCGTCAAGCCTTCCGTTCATCTTCATCGACCTTTCAAGGTTGACGAGAGAGCCCGGCTTGAGCTCTCCAAGATTTGATCGGTCAAGGGTCTCCTGCACAGCCGTCACGGTGTAAGTGCCGTCAGAATTGAGGCTCACGACAGTGAGGCATACTCCGTTGTGGGCAACCGATTGGTCTATTTTTAGTTCATCCGTAAATGAACATCTCATAGTGATGTTGACGTTGGTGCCGTCTTTTTCTATGCGTACGACTTCTGCCGCTTCTTCTACTATTCCAGAAAACATTAATAATTTTGAATGTTGAATTTTGAATGTTGAATTATTTGCCGAAGAGGCCTTTGAGAGCATCGACTGCTGAGTTGACCGTTGATGAGCCGTCGGTGGCTTTAGACTCTCCTTTCATCTTGAAGCCAATGCAAATGCCATCATATTCTTTCAAGAGCTTGTCGGCAGTAGAGACCATCTTGTTTCCGCTGATTGACGCTGCGAGAGTCATGATTTTCTTGATCTTATCAGCGTCAAACATGACGTTGAGCCCGGTAGGGGTCTTCTCCACATAAGCAGGCATACTTCCGAGCTTTATGATTCCTCCTGCAGAGAAATTGAAATTGAATACACCTTTGCTTTTGACAGAGATTGTTCCTTTGATAGGAAGTTTCTTTATGGTGAGAGTAAAAGTGCTGTCCGGCTCTATAGTAAGGACTGCACCTGTAAGACCGAATTTGCTGTAATATTGGTCAAGTTGATTCTCAACTGCTCCGGCAGCTGCCGAGCCACCAGCTTTCTTGAGAAAATTATCGCTTTGGAAAGAAACAGCTGATCCGGTTGAAGTCCATTCTCCTACGATGTCAGCAACTGAAAGGTCTGTCTTTGTGAATACGCCTTCCACGATGTTGCCTAAAGCACCTCCGGCACCACCAAGGATATCTTTGAGGTCTGGATCAGGTGTGGGCTCTGCGAAAGCAGTGCAAGAGAAAGAGAGGGCAAAGGCCGCGAGTGCCATTTTGAAGATACTTGTCTTTTTCATAAATTCGTTTTTGTTTGTAGGAGTGAAACTTTTATTTTAGACAATCAAGGGGGCATAAAAGTTTAAGAGCCCATCTCAAATTTATGAGATGGGCTCGAAAGTCCTAATAGTCGTAGTCGAGAGAGAGTTGGTCGACGTAAAGGACAGAGGAGGAAGATCCTGTGAAGTAGTCTCCATACTTGGAGGAGGCGCAAGTGATCATGATATAAGATGGGATGATCGATGTGCTTCGGTATTCAAGTTCTATTTCGAATTCCTCGTATGAGTCCATAGAAGTACCTCTTTCCAGCTGTCCGTAGCCAATGATATAGCTGGCATTTTTATCGAAAAGCTGACGGTTGTTAGGATTCGTCCGTATTTCGTAAGGGGCAGTCCAATCAGTCATTGCAATGTAGATAGAGCACGTGTCGGGGCGACCTTTCAGATATTCCATCTCCTTATTGGAGTAGTTGATCTCTCCGCTTGTGTACTGGTAGTAGCCTCTCAGTTTCGTTGGTCGCATATTCCATGGACGTCCGAAGTCAAGTATTCCGTTTGTGCCATCCGTTTTCTTATATGAGCCCGTATAGATAGATCCTGCGGCAAGTTTGCCGATACCGGCAATACCCTTGAATTCTGTCTTTAGCTGAGCAGATTGTCCCGACAGGCCTGCCGGTACGTAGTCAGATGGTTGCACATTGCTCTCTCCGAGTGTTGCAGCCCCAGTATTGCCGGTGTCCCAGAATCTTGTGCCGTCTTCAGCCCAAGGACACCATATTTTACCGTTTTTCCACCATTGCTCAAAGTCTCCGTCAGGCAGGACTTCTGTGGCCTGTGTGGTCACGGAAATTTCATTACCTTTGTTGTCGTCGCTGCAGGCGCGCACTGTGTATTTGGTAAGTGGCTTAAGATGTTTGATGCAGCAGCTGAAAGCCCCATCTTTTCCTGTAGTGTCGGAGTCTGGCACTCGGATCCAAGTAGAAGATCCATCCTCACAGTATTCGAAGTAGTTTGTAGCATTGGCAGGGCCTTCCCCATACGCCCATACCACCATACTCCATGGATCAACAGAAGAGGTAGTCACGACTTGTTCTGTGCGCTGAGCGTAGATAGTCCAGTCTTCAGTGCGTCCCCATGCCGTAGCATCGATTTTCATTGGGGAAGAAAGATTTATGATAGATCCTACCTTGCATTCCGGCACGAGGCTTGTGATGTTTCTTGGACCGAGTTTTATGGAAGTGATCTCCATTTTTGATAGGTCGGCTTTTTCAGGGACATTGACAATGATTCTGCGTCCTACGGCATCAATCACAGTCTCACCTATTTGTCCGGCAACAGTGAAATAGCGTTCTATGTTTTGTTCTGCCGAGATCATCCATTGGTAGCTTTGATAAAGCGTAAGTTCCACCGTGATGGGCACCGAAAGGTCCCAAGTCCCTTCAAGAAGGTCCTTATTGCATGTTGCATCAGGGGAATATGTAAATTTCGTGAATTGTACAGCCTGAATGTCGGTCTCTTCATCAAGTGTAATTTTGACCGTATAGTCAGTTGAGTCTATTCTTGCAGGATTCAGTTCCCCTTTAGCCGCTATTGAGAGAATGTTTTGAGATATTTTGGGGTAGGGGAGGTCGTTGTGGATACAGCCGGAAATAGCAATTGAAGTCACTAAAGCTGCAGGTATAGATATATAGGAGAATACTTTTTTCATGTGTTTTTCATATTATGATTGATACTCCGAAATTGATGTTGAAAAGGTTGAAGCGGAAGTTAATGCCGCTTGTGAAGCGACTTCCGGCTTCCTCACCGTTTTCCCACTGCTTCTCGTCTTTGAGATGAAAGCCAAAAATGCCGAATGAAAGATTGAAAGCGGCATTCTTCATCATCATTATGCTGACACCAGGTGAATAATTTATATTGAAGCTTTGGGTCTTTGTCCTGGTATCGCGCAATTCTCCATCGAATGGACGGATAAAATGTGAGCTTCCTGTCCCAACAGACACTTCCGCTTCATTGAAGACCGCAAATCTGCCACGGCGGCTGAGGCCGAAATACTGCTGGATGAAGACAGCAGCCGCGTAGGAGTCTGAAGTATACTTAATGTCGTGGAGGTCAAAGCTCATATCTTCATCTATATCTACCTTAAATGAGTTGATCGCCATATCACCCTTTGTGAAAGCGAGTCGCAGACCCACACACAAGTTGTTGCGAAGGAAATAGCTTACAGATGGTTTTATACTGTAGATTTTCCCTTTGAGATCGACATCTTGGATGAGCGAGAGGAATTCGGAGTCGTCAGTGCTGAGTTCTCCATAATTGGCGGTCAATCCCAAGTGCCATAGCCCTTTGGGATATATGAGCCAGTTATAGAGCTTTCTGTCATATCTGCCGAGTCGTCTGGTAGGGAGAGCCATATGTATAGAGTCTCCTCTCCAGTATGTCATCTCATTAAGGTCGATGACTTGAGGGGAGTATTTCGCGGTTTTTCCACTTATTACAGCTTCCACTGAGGAGACATTGTCATCCGGAACCCATATATATTTGCCACCTTCACGTTCTTCAGGCAGTAGCCATACAGAGTTGCGTATTGTGTCTGTTACTGTCATATAGACAGTATCTCTTATCACGGTAGTGGCTTGAGTCGTAAACTGTGGGGCAGCAACGCTCCCTCCCTTTGTTGGAGCGGGCACGGTTTCTGACAGTTGTTCTTCGATTACTACTGTTGATGCGTTCTGTTGCGTTTGTGGATGGCTGACTTTATTTTCAGGCCGCTTATTTTCATTGTGTCTATTCTCTGTCGGTTTGTTCCCGGAGCCTTCTTGAGCTTCCAGAAGTTTTAGGGCTGTTTCCGATAGTTTGCTGGCAGTCCTTGAAAGTTCGCCGAAAGATTCTATAAGGCTTTTTGTTGCGGAATATACGAGTGTATCAGCTGTTTCAGGGTTGGCAGCGACCGGGGCATGAGCAGGAGCCGTCGCTTTGGAGCCGCTAACCGGTAGCGAAGCGAACAGAGTCAATGCGGATGCCGCGATTGTCAGTATTAATTTGGCTCTTTTCATGCTTATAAATAAAATGCCACACCAAACGTGATTGAGAAGAGGTTCACGCGGAAAATGGCTGATTTAAGATTTCTGTTTGCTACGTAGATTTGATCGGTAATTGTCTTAGTGTGATTGTAGTCAAATCCAAGCACACCGACATTTACTTCAAGGGCAGCGAAATTGTTGAGGAAAACTGCCATACCCGGGGCAACACCTATCCCAAGGTTAAAGTTCCGTTCGTAGTTGCCGGTAAGGTCTTCTCCGAGCCCCGTCATCAGTTTTGCCTGCCCTCCTCCAAGTTCAAGTTGCACTTCTGTGAAGAGTCCGAAACGTTTTGACGTTCCCAATGAAAAATAGTTTCGAAGTACCCCCATCCCGTAGTAATTATGGGCAAGGCGATATAGATGGTCTACGTCGAGGCTCATATCAGGAGAGAAAGCTATTTCTGCATTCTCAAGTTTAGTAAGGTTTCGGTTGTAGCCGAATTTCCCTCCAGCTGCGACATCATTTTTAAATGCAAACATCACCATCGGCGATAGCTTGAAAGAATATGTGTCGCCGGATACCCCTTGAAGCACTAAAAACTGATAGTTCTTTTGGTTTGATTGGCTGTAAGAGACGCTGAGTCCGGTGATCCATTGCCCTTTGGGAACAAATGTCACCGATTCAAAGTCGGGAGAGAACTCTTCTTCCTCATCTGCATAGGCATTTAAGGAGCCTGCAGAAAAAAGAAAAATGAGCAATATTAATAAGGAGTGGAATCTCTTCATAATTTTGGTTTGGGTTATGGTTGTGCTCTCCATATTAGCTTTTGTGTGGATATGGAAAGTCAATAACGGTGCAAAATTAGCAAATTATTCCAATATTTCAGCTCTTTTTGATGAAAAAAAGAGTATTTTGTCCCAATTTGAACAAAAACATCACGCAAAGACGCAAAGTTGGAATATGAAATAAGACCCTATCTCAAAATTTATTATATTGGGTCTAAGTGTCAGGCTGATACCTTGTGAGAATTGGATTCTATGACCGGAACTTTGGATGCATGCGTAAATATTCGTTTATTGGGGATGATGTATGTGTAAAAAATGTTCAAATTGGTGCATTGTTCAGTAAATAAGGCCGTGTTTTTTGCATTTTATTGGCTTTTTTGTAACTTTGCATTGGATTAAAGTCCAACAATAGAACGATTATCTGTAAAAATCGGAAGAAAAAGCCGATTTTTACCTTAATCGTATATATTCAAGAAAATAATCGTATATATTCAAGAAAATAACAACAATAACAATAAAAGTATGAAACTAACATTAAAAAATGTGGCTTTCGGGCTTGCACTTGTCGGCCTTGCTTCCTGTGCCAACGAGGCGCCTTGGGGGAATGGCAGTCGGGGCAAGGGTTGTATTGCCTTGAAGCTAACTGCAGATGCTGACGTGGAGGATGCGCTTCCGTCGGTTCGTGCGGGTGCTCCGGAACTGATAGCGCCGGATATTGCGGATTTTTCCATTGAGTTGCGCAATCTTGATACAGACATGGTGCAGACATGGAGTTCGTTAGAAGAATTCGGTAAAGAAGAAGGTTTTGACGTGGGTTCGTATACACTTACTGCATATTATGGCAATATTAAAGACTGCGGATTCTATAAACCGTATTTCATGGGTAAAGCCGATGTAAATGTGCTTGAGGGTCGTGAAAATAGAGTTGATATCACAGCTCAACTTGCTAATGTAATGCTAAGTGTAGATTATACAGACGCATTCAGAAGTTATTTTCAGGATTTCAGTGTGACAGCTCATACTGATGGTCATGCTAATGTTGTTTTCGGTAGAAGTGAGACTCGTGCCGGCTTCATTGCTCCGGGTGATGTGACTCTGCAGTTGACAATGACTAATCCCAGTGGGAAGACAGCAACGATAACTCCGGCACAATTCCCTGCAGTAGCGCGTCATCATTATCACGTGACATTTGACGTGAATGCAGACCCGATGGGGAGTACAACTCTTGAAGTTGTCTTCGATGATGATCTTACTTCACAAAATGTAACATTTAATCTAAGCGACGAACTGTATAATGCTGAAGCTCCTATCGTTCATGCTGAAGGTTTCACGAGCGGAGAGATGGTAGAGGCTCTTTCAGGTAATCCTGCTCCTTCTCAACTAAAGTTTGAGACTATATGTAAAGCTGGTATCCAGAGTGCAGTGCTCAAAATTGCGCAGGTCGGTGGTACAACGCCATACACTCCTCCATTTGATACCGAACTTGATCTTGTTAAGGCTGATGAGTCAACACAGTATCAGCTTGGAGAGAATGGTATAAAGGTTGCTGGTATTTTTAAGAATCCTACAGAAATGGCCATCGTTGATCTCACAGATCTGCCACGTTATTTGCCTGAAGGTACTTTTGAAATTACATTCACCGTGACAGATGCTTTAGGAAGAAACAACGAGAGTCCGGTCACTCTGAATCTCTCTACCCTTCCGATAAATCTCGAAGTTACCGGAGGCTCAGCATTATATGAGTATCCCGGTACAGCCGTCATCATCACCACTCCCACAGTGGATGCAACCGTTATGGTTACATATAATGGCTTGAATCCTGCTGAATGTATTTCCTTCAAGAATAAATGTCGTACCGGTATATTTAAAGATTGTGATATCGTAGAAGTGAAGGAATCGACTCAAACACGCAGTTTTGAAGACAAGACTTATATCTTCAATATTAAGGTGTGTGACGTTGAAACCTCCCCGTTGCCTATGGAACTTTGGTTCAATGGTAAGAAGCGAACTGATTTCACAATTGACGTTATAGAACCGGATTATAGCCTTATTGCAGACCCATTCGCAACGTATGCTCGCTTCAAAGTTGAGACTACTAATGCCGAAGATATTCCGACAATTGTAAATGGTTTGACTCTTTATAAGAATGGTACTGCTGTTGATAAGAGTTTGGTTGACTCTGATCCCGAAAAGGGCTTGTTGACAATGTATGGACTGGAGCCGGATACAGATTACACAATTGGATATTCTCTTACATCTCGTCCTGATGGCATACCAGAGTCTTCTACTGTGAAGATTCATACTGAAGCAGATATAGATATTACAAATGGTAATTTCTCAGATGTTACTCAAACGATCTATCACAAAAATGTCGAAGTTGGTGGTAGATACCGATATGCGGTACAATATCAGGCTACTGCTAATATAGTACGAAATGAGCCTAACGGATGGGCTTCAATTAATGAAAAAACTTGTTGGTGGAACTCTCCAGGTGCAAAAAACACTTGGTTCCAGGTGCCTTCAACTTATGCAGAGGATGGTAAGGTTATTCTTCGAAATGTTGCTTATGACCATAATGGGAAAAAACCTGCAGACATGTCATCGGGAAGTTGGTACAATACCAACGTACCTACATTTACGACTTTTGCAGCGGGAGAATTATTCCTTGGTACGTATTCATTCGATGGTAGTGAGCATAGGGTTGATGGGATTAATTTCACAAATCGACCGACATCAATATCTTTTGATTATTCTTATGATCCTACAGGAAGTGATCAAGCGTTGGTGGAAATAAAGATTTTGAATGCCGAAGGTAAGACAATTGCTTCTGGACGGAAGTCTCTAACTTTAGCAACAGATAAAAATGTAACTGTTCCATTTTCCGAATATCCGTTTGGAGTCAAAGCCGCGAAATTGATAATAAGCTTTAAATCATCATCTTCTTCCAATCCTAAAGATTATGTTCATATTCCGCAAGGAAGTGAGTTAGATGAAGGTTTTAATGCGGGTCATTTTGGTAATTTATCTCTTGGTGACAATAATTATCACGCTGTTGCCACTGGTTCGGTACTTACTATAGATAATGTAAAACTTGAATATTAATAAGGCAAAGAATCATGAAATTATATAAAGGATTATTATATTCGATAACTTCGTTGGCTATGCTGACTGGCTGTGCGAATGAGGCTCCATTTGTGGAGCCCTCATCCGAACAGATTACCGGCCAACTGATTACCCGCAGCATTGCCCTGAAATTGGGCAATACTGAAGGTATCGACATTTCTACTCGTGCTGAGGTCCCTTCTGCTGATGACTTTAAGGTTGTCATATCTCGTAAGACAAAAACGCGTGATGGTGGCGGATCGGTTGAATACAAGTATTCAGAGATGCCTGAAGTTCTTACTCTCCCTGTAGGTGATTACAAGGTATATGCGCATCATGGTGATAACAAACCGTCTGCTTGGGATGAACCATATTATTATGGTGAATCAGAATTCGGTATTGATGCAAATAAAATCACAGATGATGTGGATCCTATCGTGGCCAAGCTCTCCAATATCAGAGTCACTATCGTTTTCCATCCCTCTTTACTTGGTTCTATGAGCGATGACTCAAAAGTTGAGGTACGCGTAGGAAATCAAGGTGTGATGACTTTCAAGCCGACTGAATCGCGTTCTGCTTATTTTAAATATGTGGATTCTTCACAGACTCTTGCAGCGACGTTTACAGGTATTGTGGATGGTTCGGAAGTTGTAGAAACACACACACATGATCAAGTTGCCCCGGGCAATCATTACCGTCTTACTTTCCGTATGCATGGAATTGATGATGATAAGCCAGGAACTATTACTGGCACAGTATCTGTAGATGCTACTGTAGAGCAGATCGACATGAACCATAAAATCGATGGTGAAGGTGAAGAGTATTTAAACCCTGATGAGCGTCCCGTGCAAGGAGGGCAGGATGAACCTACTCCGCCGGTTGGAGATAAGACTGCTCCCCAGATTGAAGCTATTGCATCCACAGAGGAAGCGTATGCTGATTTCGATATTATTGACTTGAGTAAAGTTAATGAGGTGACTGACCATCTTTCATGCGCTTGGAAAGTGACATCAGAAGCAGAAGGTGGTTTCACAGGGTTCACTGTTGATATCAAATCGGACACTCTCACTCCTGAAGAACTTGATGGAGTAGGGGTAGCTGAACACCTTGATCTCATTGAACCTGGAGAATTTGAGGCTGCATTGAAAGGTCTTGGTTTCCCAACTTGTATTGGAGGATTAAGCGAAGCTGAGTTTGACATTACAGGTTTCTTGAGCCTCATGACTATACTTGGAGAAGCTAACCACGAATTCAAGATGACTGTCACTGATGCGAATGGTACTTCTGTATTTTATCTCAGATTACACACCAATTAATATTCATCGGTTATGAAAAAGATTGTAAAAAATACATATATAGCTGCTTCACTGCTGTTGACTTCTGCAGCTATTCAGTCATGCTCGATGGAAACTCCGTTTAAGTCGGAAGAAGGTGTGTTAAAGATGAACCTTGCCATCAATTCAAATGTGATTACTCGCGCTATGGATGAGCAGGAACTTGCTGACAATTGCGTTGTCTACATTTCAAATGATAAGGGCCTTGTTTTCAAGGCAAAGGGGCTTGGTAATATTCCAGATCAGATAACTCTTCGGCATGGCAGATATATAGCAGAGGCTTGGACTGGAGATTCTGTACCTGCTTCTTTTGATAGTAAATTCTATCGTTGCTACGAACCAATCGACATTACAGAGGGCGTAAATGAATATACATTGACTTGTGCTATTGCAAATGTCGTTGCGTCGGTAAACGCTAATAGTATAGATGACACTCAAGTGAAGAATCTTCATGTAACTGTATCAACTTCTAATGGTTCACTTGAATTCACCAGCGAAAATTACAAGACGGCAAAAGGTTACTTCATGATGCCATTTGATGCCAATGGTAATCGGGAATCTGTACTTAATATTAAAGTTGAAGGAGAGAACATCTTAGGAGAACCTTTCTCCAAGGAAAAGATAGTAGAGAATGCAAAACCTGGGTATGAGTACATCGTCAATCTCACATATGATGACACAAGCGATGAGCCCAATGGTGGTGGATACCTCACTATGACAATAGACGAGACAGAAATACTTGTGGCCCATACTGTTGAAATTTTTGCTGCTCCTTCAATAGAGGGTGTTGATTTCGACATTGATAAGCAAATTATTGGAGAACCTGGTCAGTTCGTTGGAGATCGTCAAGTGAAGATTGTCGCTTTTGATGAGATCACATCTTTCACTATTGAATGTGTTGATACTGAAAATCTGAACCTTCCTGCGCAAGCAGTAGATTTGAAGGCGTGTGATGATGCAACAATTGCCCAACTTAATACCGCCGGTATCACTTGGGACAAGACTGTGGAAGATGTAGAAAACAATAAGGATGGGCATACTCGACAATTATCTTACATTAATTTCTCCGAGAAATATCTTAATAGTCTTCCTGCAAGAAAAACGGAATACCGAATTATATTGACTGCTACAGATGGAACAGCACATAACGGAGTCCCCGGGAAGACTAGTACGAAGACTCTCCGTATAGCAGTTGGTGAGGATGCAATAGTATATGAAGATCCCATCGTGTTGGAAGAGGTGGTTGATCCTAACAATGTTATGGCTATTGGTGCTTATAGTGCGACTCTTAAAGCTTCAGTTAAGGATGAATCCGCTACCGGTCTTGGTATTCAGTATAGAGAAGTTGGTACTTCAGATTGGACTAAAGTGCCAGTGAATGGAACTCGTGCTTCGAAATTGGTTTCTGTCACCATAAGCAATCTTAAGCCTGGTACAAGTTATGAGTATAAGGCATACGCCGATGGATTTGAGTCTTTTGAGTCAAAGATTTTCACTACGGAGGATATATTCGTAATTCCAAATGCTTCTTTGGAAGAGTGGAGTGATTTCTCTGAAAATAGCAAGGTGCTTTTGCCGGGATCTGGAGGAGTGCGTACGTTCTGGGATTCCGGTAATCATGGATCTGCGACTATGAGTGTAACACTTACTCAAGGGTCGGAAGACATGAAGCATTCAGGAAGTAAGTCTGCGAGACTCCGTTCACAGTTTGTTGGACTTGGAGGGGTTGCTGGAAAATTTGCTGCAGGAAATTTATTTGCCGGGACATATCTGGAGACACAAGGTACAGACGGTAGGCTTGAATTCGGTCGTCCATATAATGGAAGCCATCCGACTAAGTTGCGTGTATATGTGAATTATCGTCCGGGAAAGGTTGAAAAGAAGGGTGACTATCTGGGAGTCGGTGCAGAGGATATCGGACAAATATATGTTGCGCTCACCACAGCTCCGATTGAGGTTCGTACTAAGAAGTCCACTCAGAAGCTTTTCCCAACTAAGGCTGGGGATGAAGACTATGATAAGCTTGTAGCGTATGGTCAGTATACTTTCGAAGGGAATTATGGACCAGATGGAGAACTTCAGGCTCTTGAAATTCCATTTGATTATTTCTCCAATGCTAAATCCGTTATACCAACACATCTCGTGATCGTATGTTCGGCCTCGAAGTATGGTGATTTCTTCAACGGAGGAGAAGGCTCTTTGATGTATCTTGACGATTTTGAACTTATCTATGAGTAATATCCGTTGCATTCTAAAATAGGCAGAGGCGGTCGCAGTGCGATCGCCTCTGTTGGTTTTATATTAGATGTATGCAATAAATGGGCTTGCTCGGAGATCAAGCCCCTCCATGCATTGCTTTTGAGGGGACTTAGTTTTTCTCGATGTTCCAGCTTCCGAGGGTGAGGGTTTTTGACATGATGTTAGCTCCGATTGGAAACTTTGTCCTGTTGTCGGCTGCAAAAGGCATGAGATAATTATTGTCGTCTATCTGCTGTAATGCCTTTTCGGGACTCTCGTTGTTGCGTTCATGAAGATGGAACAATTTTATCGGTTGAGATTACAATGATAGTTATTTTAATGAAATTGGCAAAATGAATTGATGCTATTGTCCTCACTGCGTTCGGACCACGATTCGTTACTTTTGGTGGGAGGGGAGGTATGTGCCTAACAAATCAGCGGGATAATGGTTTAATGTCTTAACAAATTGAAATATATTTTAACATTTATTGATTTAAGTATGGGACAACATGTTAAGAACAAAATATGTCGAAAAACATAAAAATTTTTCAGAAAGACTTGCGGAGGGAGAAAAAATGTTGTAATTTTGCATCCGCAATCGGGAAAC
>CAYNEZ010000046.1:0-19575 GCA_964396365.1 uncultured Sangeribacter sp.
ATCCATTGATGAAGAAGATCGTGGAACTCAAGGAAAGAAACTTCGCTGATGCGGAGAAATATGACTACGCACCTCTCGATTTCGAGGATGCCATGGACTCCTATGATAAGGTACTCGAAGTGGTAGGTGAAATATGCGGCGATGTTATCGCTGAAAATGCAGAAGAAGTTGACCACACTGGTCCTCGCGTTGAGAATAATCGTGTGATTTATGCTGAAGGCACTAAGAAAAACCTTGAGGCATGCCGTAAGGCCGGACTCATGGGAATGTCAATGCCCCGTCGTCTCGGTGGCCTGAACTTCCCGATCACTCCCTACATCATGGCCGCAGATATAGTAAGCCGTGCAGATGCAGGATTTGAAAATCTATGGGGCCTTCAAGACTGTGCTGAGACAATCTACGAATTTGCTGACGACGATCAGAAAGAACGCTACATCAAGAGAGTATGTGAGGGAGAGACTATGAGTATGGACCTTACAGAACCAGATGCAGGTTCCGACCTTCAAAGCGTTATGCTCAAGGCTACTCAAAAGGAGGATGGTAGCTGGGTTCTCAACGGCGTGAAGCGTTTCATCACAAACGGTGACTCCGATATTCATCTCGTTCTTGCTCGTTCGGAAGAAGGCACAAAAGATGGTCGTGGTCTTTCAATGTTCATCTACGACAAGCGTAACGGTGGCGTGAATGTTCGTCGTATAGAAAACAAGATGGGTATAAAAGGCAGTCCTACATGTGAACTCGTCTATAAGGATGCTCCTGCAGAACTTTGTGGTAGTCGCAAACTTGGTCTTATCAAATATGTGATGGCTCTTATGAATGGTGCACGTCTTGGCATTGCTGCTCAGAGCGTCGGCATTTCAGAAGCTGCTTATCGTGAGGCTCTTGACTATGCAAAAGATCGCAAGCAGTTTGGAAAAGCCATCATCGAATTCCCGGCAGTAGCAGAAATCTTAAGCGTAATGAAGGCTAAGCTCGACGCAAGCCGTGCGCTATTGTATGCTTGCGCCCGTTTTGTTGACATCTATAAGATATATGATGACATTGCTAAAGAGCGTCCTCTCACAAAAGAGGAAAAGCTCGAGGCTAAGGCATATAGCAAACTTGCAGATGCTTTCACTCCGCTTGCAAAAGGTATGGGATCTGAATTCTGCAACCAGAATACTTATGATTGTATACAGATTCATGGTGGCAGCGGTTTTATGAAAGACTACAAATGTGAGCGTCTATATCGCGATGCACGTATCACGAGCATATACGAGGGAACAACTCAACTTCAGGTTGTAGCTGCTATTCGCCACGTCACCACCGGCACATATCTCAACTTTATTAAGGACGCTTTGAATGCTGAAGTTGAAGAGAAGCATGCAGGAGCAAAGAAACTGCTTGACGAAATGTGTGAGCAGTATGAAGCAGCCGTTAAAAGCGTACTTGAGGTAAAGGATCAGGCTTTCACTGACTTCATGGCACGTCGACTCGTAGAGATGGCAGGACATACCGTTATGGGTTGCCTGCTCCTTGAAGAGGCTGGACGCGATGAGGCTTTCGACAAGTCTCTTGAAGTATACGTTAAGTACGGACAAGCAGAATGCACCAAACATGCTGACTTCATCTCCAATTTCAAACCGGAAGAAATGAAGGCATATACTTATTGATTTTAAATAAATTAATATATCTGAGACGGCAACAATTATCATATTGTTGCCGTATTTTTTTGTTCTTAAAACTTTTGTGGAACTTAATAAGAATTGATGGTAAATAAAAATTTTATAAAAATATAGTACTATGTATTGCATAGTACTATATTTTTTATTAACTTTGCAAAGTGAAAAAGATAAAACTGGTAAAATCAATCACGAATGAACATAGACAATGCTAAATCTCAGATGAGAAAGGGGATGCTGGAGTATTGTGTGATGCTTCTGTTGCGCAAAGAAGCATGCTACACAAGCGACATCATTACCCGACTTAAAGAGGCTGAGTTGATAGTCGTGGAGGGGACGCTCTACCCACTGTTGACGCGATTGAAAAAAGATGGCCTCTTAAGCTACGAATGGAGAGAATCAACGCAAGGTCCTCCAAGAAAATATTATCTTCTTACGAATGAAGGAGAAGAATTTTTAAGACAACTCGACGAAGTCTGGTGTGACCTTGCAAAATCAATCAACATCATTAAATCATTCAACACAACTGACTAAATTATGAAAAGGAATATAACCGTAAATATTTTTGGATCCCTTTATCCTATGGATGAGGATGCCTATGCTATGCTAAACGCCTACATAGTGAACATGAGGGATTATTTCTCACGTCAACCGGATGGGAAGGAGATAGCAGATGATATCGAAGGGAGAGTGGCGGAACTTATGTCAGAGCTACGCCAAAATGGAGCCGAAGCTATAAGCATCGAACATATAGAGGACATCATCAACAGAGTTGGCAAACCGGAACAATTCGTTGAAGAGGATGATGAAACTGTTATCAAAGATATTCCACCGATTCCTTCATCAACTCCTAAGAAAAAGCTATTCAGGGATCCTGAACACAAAGTTTTAGGTGGCGTTTTCTCTGGCTTCGGATGTTATCTTGGCGTGAATCCCTTATGGCTTCGTTTGATATACATTCTTTTAATATTTTGGTTGTCAATACTTATTAACATAACGTTGCCTATAATCTTACTTCTGATTTCAGGATATTTCGTATGCTGGGCATCCATTCCTTTAGCTTCAAATCCTGCTGAACGCTTGCAGATGAAAGGAGAGCCTGTCAATCTTTCAAATATGTGTGATGAGTTTCTAACTTCCACAAAAGAGATGATATCTCGGCAATCTGAATTTAACAAAGATGGAAGATTGACTGCCGGATTAGTATCAGTTTTAAGATGGTGTGTTTATGCAGTTGGTATCCTTCTGATCACAGCATGCATAGCCGGATTCATTGGTCTTTTAATAGCAGTAGTATGTGCAATTTCAGCTCCATGGGGAAATCTGCGCGGTATTGTCGGTGATGATTTTCCTATCATAGTTCTCCTCGACAGTAACCCGTCGTGGTTGATTTGGATGTCAACAATAAGCATCATAGTACTTTTAGTGATAAGTCTATATTTATTGGCACACTTCACACTAAGAATCCTCGGGCGAGTTCGTCCACTAAGCAGTATTCTTCGAGGAGTATGTCTTATAATATGGCTTATAGCCTTGGTAATTTGCACGGTTTCAATCACTAAGATTATCAGCAATGTCAATATCCATTATTTCCCAAAACATCACGTAAGAATGGAAAGATCTGAGAAAGAAACTATTGCTGATAGGAAGGAAAAGCAAGCTTCTCAACTTGAAGAGGCTGGATGGATTGTGGTCAAAGACAACAATACACGTAATTATACCAATAAAGGAGAACACTTCTCTGGAGATCGAGGACTGACATATATAGATGCAGGAATGCAACATGACGGCTTAGGAATGGAGTTTGAAGTAGAACGTTGTCAGAAAGTAGATCCAGGCTCTTATCGTCTTGAGAGCAAGGGTAGAACTAACGGTAACGGAGCTGAGATTTATGCAGTGAATGGATATGGTAACCGGTATGCTGAACCCATTCCAGTATGTGGGAATAAAGGTGGAGGAGTATGGAAAAACGCAGAAATTGCATTGAAAAATGATACTGCTAAGATTCTTCCTAACCGTCATTATCTTGATAAGCTGACAAAAGTGAATCAATCCCAAGGTTATGGTTGGTCAGAAGTTGTAATTGACAACATCACTGTTGGTCAAGACAGTATTATAAGATTTGGAGTGACGAATGTTTCACCATCTCATACTTGGGATGGGACTTGGCTATCCGCAACTTCTTTCGAATTAGTGAAAAAGTAATAGTTAAAGAGATTCAACTGCTTAAAAAGAAATGAGACCAAATTGATTGGTCTCATTTTTTTGTGCTATTTGCAGAATTTTTATGTTATAGGGCATATTACTTGATAATATCCGAAATAATTTGTATATTTGCAACATAGAAAGCAATCTTTTAAAGGATGCAGACTTATAAACCTATCAAAATGACCTAATACATGAAAATAAAGAAACTTCTATTGGGTGATGAAGCCTTTGCATTGGGTGCAATAAATGCAGGGCTGAGCGGTGCTTATGGTTATCCCGGCACTCCTTCCACTGAAATAATGGAATTTGTACAGGCTAATTCCACAGCAAAAGACCGAGGAATACACTCACATTGGTCTTCAAATGAAAAAACTGCCTATGAAGAAGCATTGGGAATGTCGTACGCTGGAAAACGCTCAATTGTCACTATGAAACACGTAGGACTGAACGCTTCAGCAGATGCATTTGTAAATTCAGGTATGACTGGAGCCAACGGAGGGATGCTCGTGGCTGTGGCTGATGATCCTTCGATGCATTCATCGCAGAACGAACAGGATTCACGTTTTTACGGAGAATTTGCTTTCATTCCAGTACTGGAACCGTCTAATCAACAAGAGGCCTATGATATGGCAAAATATGGATTCAGTCTTTCTGAAAGATTTGAAATTCCTGTCATCATCAGATTTGTTACAAGACTAAGCCATTCGAGAGCAACAGTTGATGTCGAAACTGAAGCCGAAGCTGAAAACAGCATTCATTTTCCTACAGATGGAAAGAGATGGGTACTCATGCCAGGCAATTCAAGAGTAAGATATAAAGAGTTGATCAAGGTATATGAAAAGCTTGAAAAGGCATCAGAAAAATCTCCTTATAATGTCTATACTCCGGGAAAAGATCATAGTCTTGGAATTATAGTGAGCGGTATAGCCTCTAACTATCTTAATGAATTATTCCCGGATGGCTGTCCTTATCCGACAATCAAAATTTCTCAGTATCCCTTGCCAACAGAATTGATAAAAAAACTTGCCAACGAGTGCAAAGAACTCTTGGTGATAGAGGAAGGACAACCATTCATTGAGAAAAAATTGCGCGGCATAATGGATACGCCTATTAAGATTTATGGAAAACTTGATGGTTCATTGGTCCGCACAGGAGAATTGAATCCTGACAGATTAATAGAATGTCTTATCAAGATTCGTCCGGAATTAGACTCAATTATGACCGGCGAAATCAAAGAAGCGTGTGATATTACCGTTGCCAGGCCTCCATCACTTTGCAAGGGATGCGGACACAGAGACGTCTACCAGGCACTTAATGATGTGCTCGCTGAATACGAAGAAGCACGGGTATTTGGCGATATTGGATGCTATACATTAGGATATCTTGCACCTTTCAAAGCTCTTCACACTGTTCTTGATATGGGTGCATCAATCACTATGGCTAAAGGAGCATCTGAAGCCGGAGTGCATCCATCTGTAGCTGTCATCGGCGACTCCACTTTCACACATTCTGGATTGTCCGGACTCCTGGATGCCGTAAATGAAGACAGTAATATCCTTGTGATAATCTCTGACAATCTCACTACTGGCATGACCGGAGGTCAGGATTCTCAAGGCACTGGCAAGATCGAAGAAATTTGCCTTGGTCTTGGCGTGAATGCCGACCATCTTCACACGATAGATTCATTGCCAAAGAATCACGATGAGATGGTCAAGCTATTTAAGAGTGCCATTGATCATAAAGGATTGTCAGTAGTAGTGTCTCGCAGGGAATGCATACAGACAGCCAGACGTCACGGAGCCCACAGAGGTCCCAAGACCACAGCCTAAAAACGAGATCAACAATCCAATGTAAAAACAGCTTACAATACAATACACCGTGAAAACAGATATAGTACTTGCCGGAGTTGGCGGACAAGGTATATTGAGCGTTGCGACTATACTTGGAGTTGCCGCTCTCAAAGAGGGATTGAACATAAAGCAGGCGGAAGTGCATGGAATGAGCCAAAGAGGTGGTGATGTGCAATCTACATTAAGGATTTCATCATCTCCCATTCATTCAGATCTAATTCCTTACGGCAAAGCAGATCTCATAGTTAGCCTCGAACCGATGGAAGCACTTCGATATCTTCCAGCGCTTTCACCGGAAGGATGGATAGTGA
Source organism: uncultured Sangeribacter sp. (assembly GCA_964396365.1). Classification (GTDB taxonomy): domain Bacteria; phylum Bacteroidota; class Bacteroidia; order Bacteroidales; family Muribaculaceae; genus Lepagella. Next base: position 6,031 of record CAYNEZ010000046.1, read on the forward strand.
CATCATCAGCTCCTTTTATCAATATTCCCAAATATCCTGATCTTGAAGAAATTGAAAATGAACTCAAAAAGGCAGGGAATGTAATAGCCTTCGACATGGAAGAAATGGCTAAGGAAGTAGCTTCTCCAAGATCAAGCAATATGGTTTTGCTTGGGGCTGCCTCTCACTTTATTGATATCACTTCTGATAAAATAGAAGATGCCATTAGAAAAGTTTTCTCTTCAAAGGGAGAAGCAATAGTAGAGTCAAATCTCAAAGCATTCCGCTGCGGTAGGGAAAAAGCAGATTCATACATAGCAAAGTAAAAATATCATAAGTCACCGTTATGTTTCCATTATCACAAGAAATATTGACAAAGACAGCTTCCGAGCTCGGAATAATTGATATATCTACTGCCACAATTCGACAAATTGTGGCCCTCTCTTCAGCTCTTGAAAAGGAAGCAAATGAAAAGTTCGTACACCTGGAACTTGGGAATCCGGGATTGCCTGCTTCCTCCATTGGGATAGAAGCAGAAATAGCGGCTCTCAAAGCCGGAGTTGCCAACACATATCCAGCGATCAATGGCATTCCTGAATTAAAAAAAGCCGGTGCACGCTTCGTGAAGGCTTTCATGGATGTGGAGATCCCAGAGAAGGCTATTGTTCCAACAGTCGGATCCATGCAGGCAAGTTTTACTTTGCAACTTCTTCTCAGTCAGAGGTTACCGGGAAAAGATACCATACTTTTCTTTAATCCTGGTTTTCCGGCACAAAGGCATCAGGCAAAAGTGCTTGGTATTGGCATTGAACAGTTCGACATATATAATTATAGAGGAAAAGCCTTAGAATCAAAATTAGAGGAAATACTCTCTAAAGGGAATGTCACTGCCATGCTTTTCTCCAACCCCAATAATCCTGCTTGGATCAATCTTACAGATGAGGAACTTCAGATCATTGGCAGGATGGCATCCAAGTATGACGTGATAGTCATAGAGGATCTTGCTTATCTTGGTATGGATTTCCGTACAGATTTCAGCCATCCGTTTGAAGCTCCATTTATTCCTACAGTAGGAAAGTACACTGACAACTTCATCATGCTCGTATCAGGCTCCAAGATATTCAGCTATGCAGGACAGCGTATAGCCATAGTGGCTATGAGCCGAAATGTATATGAGCGTCAGTATGAGTTCTTCACGACATTCTATGAGATGCCGGCATTTGGAGATGCGTATGTATTTGGAGTGCTTTACACCGCAAGTTCAGGCACTTCACATTCAGCCCAGCATGCCCTTGCTGCTATGATGAATGCAGCATGCGATGGAAATCTTAATTTCGTCAAAGACACATCTGAATATGGCAGACGCGCAGAAATCATGAAAAAAAGTTTCTGCGACAATGGTTTCCATATAGTCTATGATCAAGATGGAGAGAACCCGATATCCGATGGATTTTTCTTTACTGTTGGATATAAAGACTTAGATGGGAAAAAACTGCAGGAAGAACTTCTCAGACACGGCATTTCGGCGATTACACTTTCTTCTACTGGGTCGGAGCAAAACGGAGTACGAATTTGCGTATCCACTCTATCTGAAAAGGAGGACTTTGACATATTAAATCAACGACTAAAAGCATTTAAGGATGAGCATTAATCCACGCTATATGTCAGCCGAAGAGGCTGTCAGACTTATTGAAAATGGCGACCACGTATATATACAGGGCAGCACTTCCACTCCGGAAGTGCTTTGTCGCGCTTTGGCAGATAGAGGTAAAGAACTTAGGAATGTGACCCTTTACTCTGCTTTTGCGGTATGCAAAGGAGAGGCACCCTATTGTAAAACTGAATATTTGGAGGCTTTCAATGTTGAAAGTTTCTTCGTATCCAACGGTGTACGCCGATGGATTCAAGAAGGCTATGGCAGTACTATACCTCGCTTTCTTGGTGAAGTTCCGGCATTGATGCGTGATGGTACATGCCGGGTTGATGTAGCGCTACTCAACTGCTCAATGCCTAATGAAGACGGAATGGTCAGTTTCGGTGTTTCAGCCGATCTTGCCACAGCTGCAGTGGAATGTGCCGACAGGATAATTGCCCAGATCAATCCACATATGCCATTTAGTTATGGAGATCCGGTGATACACATAGACAAACTGTCGGCTGCAGTAATGGTCGACGATCCATTGGTAGAAGTTCCTACGGCTATTCCATCAGAAGATGAAATTAAGATTGGAAATTACATCGCAGAATTGATTCCTGATGGAGCGACTCTTCAAATAGGTGTAGGAGGAATTCCAAATGCAGTGATTAGAGCCCTTAAAGACCATCAGCATCTTGGACTTCATACAGAAGCCATGACCGACGGCGTATTGCCATTATTAGAAAATGGTATCATAGACAACAGTCTGAAAAAAGTCATCCCAGGCAAGTCTGTTGCATCTCTTGCTCTTGGATCTCGCAAACTTTACGACTATATGGACGGAAATCAGGATATCATATTCAAGGATGTTGCCTGGACAAACAATCCATATATTATCGCACAGAATCCTAACGTTGTAAGTATCAATTCTTGCTTAGAGATTGATCTTACAGGGCAAATATGTGCAGACTCCATTGGTACAAAAATCTTTTCAGGTATAGGAGGACAGCACGACTTTGTATATGGATCTCAATTATCGGAAGGAGGACTCTCATTCCTTGCCATGCTTTCAAAGACAGCCAAAGGAGTAAATAAGATAAAGCCGGTATTGACCGAGGGAGCAGGTGTCGTCACAACTCGTTTTCAGACCAATTATATAGTGACAGAGTACGGAGCTGTTGACCTTCGGGGAAAAGACCTTGCCCAAAGGGCGAAACTGTTGATATCGATCGCTTCCCCGGAATTCCGGGAGGAGCTCGAAAAGGCAGCCGTTAAACGTTTTGGTCATTCTTTCACACGATTAAATAAATAAACCACTGCTTTTCCTCTCTCAAAATTATTATGTTTATTTCAAAAATTTTTAATAAATTATATTTGATGTTATGACTACCTACAAAATTACCCAGCCGGATTTTTGGCTAGAAATCAGAAAAGAGTATATTATTGAAAATTTTGAAAAATTGCTATATTATATCAGACGATATCAATATAATGGAGAGAAAGATTCAGGAAATGGTGAATTTCTAAACACGTGCCGTTATCTTGTAGATCTTGCTGAAGAATTATCAGAATATTCATTGTCTCGAACTTTTATTTCTTTTCCAGAATTTAAGCTCTCCGGTTCGGATATGATAGTTTCAGATGTCTTGGCTTATAGAATAATTATTGCGGCTATCATTGCATCACAAAAGATAGGAGAGGATAAGCATATGCTTATCAGGCGTTTGCTTAACCTGCTTGTGGTTGCACAAAAGATGCCTCATACTGATATCGCAGACGATTTGATTTATGTGACCACCAATTGTATTCGTAAATCTCCAATCACTAATCTAGGTCTTACTTGGAATGATATTGAAAATCCTGAGACATTCAGTCCTATAAGGGTTCTGCACAATCTAAGTCATACTAAATTTGATGTCTATGGAGGCAAAGAGGCTCTTTTTGAGGGTAAAGGAACGGTAGTATTTACAGAAAATGAAGTATTAGCTGCGCCTGTCAATAAAACAGACTTTTTAAAAGGAAATCTAACGGAATACATATCGATTGGAAAAGGAATCAAGGTGTTGCTCCCCAAAAGTGACCATATGAAAAGTCCAGATTCTGTGGATGACATAGCAGAAGGGATGACCTTTATGACAAGGGCTCAAGGAGGAGTAAAGACAAGTGGATATGAACCTAAGCGTAAGTATTCCGCAGGCTCTATCATACCGGTAAGGATTAAGTCGAGCTATGGCGTTAAGGTGGAAGCTGAGTCCATCAACAAGGAATATGAGAAGATTTCAGGCAAAATTAATATAAATCTGTTGGAATCATTAAGATATGCAGACATTTTTCAAATACTTTCCTTTTTCAACGCAGGCAGACGCCTATATGTAGAGTATACCCCAGAAAATAAAGAATTTTGTTTTGAATTGAAGGGTGGTTTCAATCAGTTTTATCTTGAATATGCCAATCAGATGAGAGGCGAGACATTACCGGGAGTATATATTGGAGATTATTCTGCCGGTACCCAATGGCTTACTGAAGATGGTTTTGTTGTGAATGTCATGGGTAAGATCACAAAAGAAGATATGCTAGAGGCAATGGAGCACAAAATTCCTCTTACAATAAGGATAAACTCTCCAAAAGCAATTCCCGGAACCATACTTATCAATGGCACAATTGTAGATGATATCGAGCTTTATGGGCTGGATGAGCCAATCATTGATATGGAAGCCTATCAGCATGAATGCTTCATTTATATCTTCGGACAATTCATTAAGTTTTGCGACGAGAACATTCCCCTGTCATCGACCGACTCGCGGATCAACGCAATAGATAGCAGTGGGGTAATGGAAATCAGTAATATTCTTATGAGCCACCAGCGTTTGCTTTCTGACACGATGCCAAGACTGTTATGTTTGCAGACTTCACTTATGCTGTCAATAGCAGCCGGAGATTATACCCTAAGTGCCTATATCAGACATGAACTTGAATACCAGATATCTGTAGCAAGATTTGCCGCAGGAGCCTCCCCGATGTCGATTTCTCTAACCCACGGACCAATTCTTGATGGAATTCCGGAAGTGGAGAAACATGAACGCATCATTTCAATGATTCGGAATTACAAGGAGCCGGAGATAGATCACTCTTCTGAAAGGATCACTACCGACGAGAATATCGAAGATACTGTGGATGGACTCATTGATGCATCAAACAGGCTCATAGGTAAGATTGACGACAGAGAAATCTCACGAATCAAACTCGAACTTGCGAGAACTCTTGATGTTGACGACCAATACAGGAGTCCTGATCTTACTACTTATTATGGAGTGGAGAGCGATACCCTGGAGTTCAAGATGTCGGCCGTATGCCCTCCAAAAAACAAACTTAAAGGAAATGCAGAGTATGAACCTGAAACTCAAAAATGGGCCATTTTAAAGACGATATGCGGCTTTTTGAATTCTACAACTGGTGGTGATTTACTACTTGGAGTGAGAGATAACGGCATAGCATCTGGAATTGCCCGTGACTATGACCTGTTATATGAAGATAGAAGAATACCGGAACCCAATTCTGACCGCTATAGAACTTATCTTAAGAACATAATCGATAATTCCTTCATCGCATACAAATCGAGGGCTCAGAAGAAAAGTGTAACAACAGCGAATATTACCTACAGCATTGAGATGAACAATGAAGGTCTTGAAATTCTCCGTATACATGTAGACAGTTATCGAGGAGATATGGTGCATTTTCACCCGGATTGCCATAGACCGGAGGAAATTCAAGAATCATATATACGCACAAGCGGAGCTACTGTCCCGATGAGCCATACAGTCCGTGATCAAACTCTTCTTAAAAAATATCATCTTGCCGGTGATAAGGAGGGTGTGGGGATGGCTGCAATATATGAGGCTAGAAACTCAAAAAAACGGGTCCTGCTTAAAGATTATACTTCGAGAAGTGGAGTTAGAGACCACGAAATAGAAGTTTTTCAGGTATTTCCAGAATCCAAATGTATTTTGGGATATGATGTGACATCCAGAGATGTGCGGCTTTTCAAGACCCTGAGATGGAAAGACGCGAAGATTCTTGAAAAAAACTGTACCCAGAGCAGTAGTTCTAAGAGGGATTTAAGACCTGATTTATTCGGTTTTGTTTTCGATCCGTCTAAACCTGTCTATGATATCGAAGTCAGACTCACAGACTATGGAGCATTGCTTTTGCAGGAGGAATATCCGGGTGCTGAATCAGTGCTTACACTTTCCGGCCACAAAGATTTCCCATGGATTCTTACACTTAGTCTGAACACATTTGATGGAATTGCCAGGTTTGTAAGAGGATTGCCATCTGAGTGTAGAGTGGAAAAAGAGTCTGAACTTGGAGAATTCTTGCTATTATGAACTCTAAATTTGTAAACAACAATAAGATAAAAAGAGATATGATGGAGTTATGGAAACAGACCTTCCATGACTCCAATCGCTATATAAAACTCGTATTTGACACTTATTTTTCTCCAGACAATGTCTTTGTCAGATATGAAGGAGAGAAGTTAATATCAGCTCTTTTAGGAGTGCCATATAGGTTTTCTTGCAACAAGGAAAATAGTAAAATTCTATCGAAAGGCTTTTATCTGTGTGGACTTGCCACTCATCCGCAATGGAGAGAAAAAGGGATAATGGGGCAACTTATGGAAGAAGCTGAGAATAGGGCTGACGAAATGGGCTATGACATGACATTTCTTATACCAGCTGATAGCCATCTTCGAGAATATTATAGCAAGAAAGGATATAGGACAGCATCTTTTCGAAAAAGACTTGTTCTGGACATTCCTGAAATACATGCTGAGGATGGAAAATCAAAAATGTATATTTATACAATTAGGGACTTCTTAGAGAAAGGAAAAAAATCTTTCGTAGATGATATTGCAGAATGGTGCAACAAAATTGAAATGAGCAATGGCTACATTCCGACGATTCAACATTCCAAGACTGATATGATGGCCGTAATGGCAGAAAACGAGAATTCGATTTTTTTGACCGAATGTACATTTGATCCAGAATATCCGATTCTCGCGAAAGTGATGGGAGTTATGTTTCTCGAGATTCCAGATGACATTAACAAACCCTTGAGAATAATCGGGATGTATTTTAAAGATAAACATTGTATTTTTCGAGAAAGCAATATCCAAAACGATAATGTGCACCTACCAATTATAAAAGATACAATATCTGCAATAATAAGAAAATATCCAGACATTAATAAAATTGAATTCCTGATTCCATATGTTGGGGAATCAACTTGTATAAGCGGAGTAGAACCTTACGCTATGATAAAACCGATAAAGAATAAAGGATTTTTCTGCAAAAACGAGAATATAAAGTTTAATATTTCCCTAATGTTAGATTAGATTATTAAAATATATAAATCTCAAGGCCTTATAAAATGCAAAATTTCCCCGAATTAGCTTATAATCAAGCTATTCGGGGTAGTTTATTTTTGCAAATATCATTATTGATTTAGAGAAGACACAATCAATAACACCGAAAATGTATTAAATTGGTCAATTTTTCCTCTATATATTTAATTTTTGATAAAATAGGAGAGGGGAGTGGTGGTCAATATGGGAAGTAAAAGTGGATGCAAAAAAATTATAGTAAAAAATTTGCAAATACAATTTACAAATTAAAATTTGCATTTTATGTATTTTAAAATCGTAAACTAAGTAATGATTTAAAAATTCAAATTCGAAAATTTTGGATTCCTTACTTTCTCTGATAAGATTTGCAAATTCTCAAATACAAACATTTGTAAATGATTAAAAATAACTATTAACATCTATTAACCTTTACAATATTACGTTGATTTTTAATTATATATAAGTAGTTTTTAGTATGCATTCTCTTTAATGACACGCTCCGATTCCAGTTAAGACATAACAATTGTAATGTAATTTAAATATCTATGATTAGGGCCTGATAACATGTGATATAATAATGGAATTTAAAGTAAATTTCAAAAATCAAATTTGCAATTTACAATCGTGTCATATCAAAGTTGCAATTTACAATTTATAAATACAAATTCAGAAATTCACATTTAAAATTTGAAATTTGCATTTTTTTTTGTAACTTTGCAAAGTGAAAAATAAATGCAAATAGAGTCATTATGGAGGATAATTTCGCCACTCGTCTAAAACTCTTTATGGAGAGTATCAACGTGCAATCGTCGCAATTCGCCGATATGTGCGAAATTCCTCGTCCATCTTTTTCTCAGTTGCTATCCGGACGTAATCAAAAAGTCAGTGATGTATTGATACGTAAGATTCATGCTGCTTATCCTGATCTGTCGGTTATGTGGCTAATGTTTGGAGAAGGCCCTATGTTGTCTCTTCAGGAGAGTAATAATAGTATTGAATCAAAATCAGGAGAAATTCTACAAGATGAGAGTCAAAAATCTCCAGCATTGCCTAACAATGACCGGGAAAGCACCGAATATTCAAATCTCAGAGCCTTAAATCCAATTCAAAATACTCCCAAAGATAATATATATCAACAACTTGAGGAAAATAAGAAAATATTGGAATTACAGCTACAAATAGAAAAAATGCAGAAAAATCCAAGAAGAGTAGCTCAAATCACAGTTTATTATGATGATTCTACCTTTGAGACTTTCATTCCTTCGAAAAGCAAGTGATAAAACCACTGTGAAATAAAATTTACACCAGCTTTCGACTTATGAAGACTGATAGGATTTGATATACCATATTTTGCTTTTGAGAAACTACGTAAGCTATACGATCATCAAGGAATTCCCAAATAATCGATTCTGAGAGCCTTAAATTCGCAATCAAATCCATCTAATGACGTTATTTATCAGCCATTTGAAGATAATGGCAAAAACAAGAAATCAAGGCTTCAAATAGAAATAATTCTCTATAAAAAGAGAAGAAAACCATATATAATATATAATAATGTATAAATATGAAATTATTAATATTTTTGCATAAATCTCTTGATGACTTCAATATAAATATTTTCATATAATCCGTATTATGTTAAATAGTGTCTAATAATATATTTCTTCTGGTCTCTAAAAAAAATTATAAACCCTCAAACCTGTTACGGACTAACAAGAACATAAGAACGCGTCTTAGGTCTTTTTCGAAAATACATTTATGGTTATATCTCATATATGAAAAATAGTCGTGGTTTCGTTATACTGATATGGAAGTAAATGAACATATGATTGAGTTTGTGCGTGAGCATGCTAACGACGATGTCAATGGATTGCGACTCAAATATAACAAAAAGAAAACGGAAGAGCTTGACTTTGATCTTGAATTCGCATTTCTGCAGATCGAAGCTCGGAAAAAGGCAAGGAAAAAACTGTCTGATTTTTTGTCGCATCGCGATTTTGTTTTTCCCACTCTCCTATCTGCAGAGCAAGCATCCAATGAAGCTGTTGCTAAGTTTCATGCATCTTTAGTATCGTCATCCGCATCTCTTTTAGATCTTACAGCCGGTCTTGGCATAGACGATATGTCATTTGCTTTGAGTGGTGTTGATGTGACCGCTTGTGAAATAGATGCCTTCAAATGTGAAGCACTGCGTCATAATTCTAGAGTGATCGGAATTGCCGACAAGCTAAAGATATTCAATGGCGATGCTATAGATTTTGTACGTAATTACAATATAAAATATGATGTAGTATATGCTGATCCGGCACGCAGAAATTATGCGGGAACAAGAGTCCATGCGCTGAAAGACTGCCAACCTGACATTCTTTCAGCGATCCAAGAGATTCTTGGAATTGCCCCACGACTACTTGTAAAGAGCTCTCCCCTTTTGGATCTTACATTGATTCGCAATACAGTTTCAGATCTCAAACATATCTACGTAGTTTGTTTCAAAGGAGAATGCAAGGAAGTCCTAATAGACATTCAGAAAGATTCTTCATTTGAAGGAATAACTGTTGTAGACATTGACACAAATGGAGAAAAGTCTCGTTTCCACACCAATTTCTTGACAAAGGATCACGAATCTAAGGCACCTTTATGCAGTAGAAAAAAAGCCTCTGACTATAGATATTTATATGAGCCTAATTCCGGAGTCATGAAGACGGGAGCATGGAATGAACTCTCAAACATCTTTCCAGAGTTATCAAAAGCTGATTCAAATACACATATTTTCCTTTCAGATGTGTTTTACTTCAATTTCCCAGGCAGAGTAATGGAGATTTACTCTGAGCCTGACAAAAGTGCGTTAAGGGCTCTTAAAGGGACGAAAATAAACATAGTTTCAAGAAATTATCCACTGTCGGCTCCTCAAATCTCTACGAAATTCTCATTGAAGCCAGGATCTGAAAGATTTTTATATGCATTCAGATATCGAGAAACTCCGACATTAGTAATTGCTACAACAGTTAAAATAGATCCATAATGAGCCGGGAAAAAGAATTTGAACACTACTTCAAACGCTACTATACGCCTATTGGCATGTATGTGATGCGCTATTGTGAGAATGCTGATGAGACAGAAGACATTGTGCAAGAAACGTTCTCTACTGTATGGCAAAGGTTCTCAGATCAAGATTTTCCAGACAATCTTAAATCGTATCTTTACAGAGTAGCTCATAATATTACCATAGACCATCTGCGACGCAGAAATTCTAAAGAATTAACAACTTCTTTGGAAGAAATTGGAGAAATGGAAGTTTCGGAAGATGCAATCGACACTTCGGAAAGAGATGCAAGACTCTGGATTGCAATCAGTAGGTTACCTAAGCGGTGCAAACAAGTATTCTTGATGTCAAAAAGAGATGGAATGTCGCATGCCGAGATTGCAAATGAATTGAATATCTCAACAAAAACAGTTGAAAATCAAATCACGAAGGCATTTAAAATTCTTAGAGATGATCTGGAACCTTCTAAAGGAAAAATATTCTTTCTTCCTTTTCTATAATTTTTTTTAATATTTATAGGGGATTCTTTAGGTAAATGAGTCATATAGGTAAAATCCCCAAAAAAAACTGATATGACTAAAAAGAATTTAATAGATAAGGAATCTGAGTTTGTGGTCAGTCACTACAAAGATGGCACCCTTCTTCCCAAAGAAGGGTGGCGTAGATTTCGGCTGACACACCAAATATCTTCTTTCAAGCGCTATGTAGCGGCGGCAAGTGTGGCCACAATAGTTTTAGCGGCTTCAGCTTCACTTTATTATTACTATGCCGCCAGCCACTCGACAACAGAGGAAATACACTTATCCTCAACACAAGAGACAAAGCTTGCAGATGAAAATAAGATCGAAAAGATCGAATTCCATAATGCTTCATTAAAAGAAGTTGTAGCAGAAATAGAACGTGTTTATTCTGTAAAGATATCAAACGTTCCTAATGAAGACTTGAGAGTGACAATCTCTTATGAAGGGACTGCACAAGATGTTGTAGAAACAATAAACGATCTGCTTAATACAAACTTATTAATTGTATCTAAAAATAACATCAAGGAATGAAACGCAAATTAGCCATTGTAGCAACCACATTGGCAGTTTCTGCCCTATCGCTGCAAGCCCAAAATGTAACTCTGACAGCCACAAATAAGAGTGCCGAGAGTGTATTCGCAGATATCATGCATCAGACAGGAAAGAACTTCATATATCCCGCAGATCTTCTCAAGGATATAAAAGTATCTGTGAAAGCAAAAGATACACCACTCACTGAAGTGCTTAGCAATATTTTCAAAGGATCAGGTATCTCATATAAGATCAAAGGAAATAATGTCACTCTCAGGCGAGACAAACCTGTGTCTACATCAAAGTATACAATAAGCGGATTTGTGAAAGAAGCCGGAAATGATGAAGCTCTTGTTGGAGCTACCGTTCTTGACCTTAAATCAGGAAAAGGCACCATCACAAATGCCAATGGATTCTATTCACTCACAGTTCCGGAAGGAGATGTTGATTTAAAAGTGCAGTATGTGGGATTCAATCCATATCTATCTGGAAGTTTCTCTTTGACAAAAAACAAGAATTTGAATATCACTCTTGCAATGACGCATGAATTGGAGGAAGTGACTGTATACGCTACTGTCAACAACTCAAAAACTATGTTGACGACAGAAATAGGAAGCCTAAATCTCACTAATGCTGCCATTAAAGCTACTCCTGTAATATTTGGTGAAAGTGATGTAGTGAAAACCCTTCAGCTTGAACCTGGAGTCTCAGCTGGAATTGAAGGTATGGCAGGAATGTATGTTCATGGAGGAGACACGGATGAAAATCTCTTCATGCTTGATAATATTCCTCTTTATCAAATCAATCATTTTGGAGGTCTTTTCTCAGCTTTTAATACAGAAGCGTTGCGCAATGTAGACTTTTATAAGACAACATTCCCAGCAAAATATAATGGGCGACTCGCCTCTTTTATGGATGTTCACACAAAAGATGGATCGCTGAAAGAACACCACGGAAGTTTCCGACTTGGACTTACCTCTGGAGCTTTCGACATAAATGGGCCGATAATAAAAGACAAGACTTCTTATTCATTTGCTATTCGACGTTCTTGGTATGATTTACTCACCATACCTGCGATAGCTATTGCTAACAAATTAAATGATTCATACAACACTCATTTCAGATATGCCTTTACTGATATCAATGCCAAATTAAACCATCATTTCTCAGAAAGATCAAGTGCTCACCTTATGTTTTACTATGGTGAAGATTACTTGTATGCAGGCGAAGATGATAAAAACAAGAATGAATACGAATATGAATTTGGTTTTATAGAAAATGATGGAGTTATTAGTGGAGTATCCACACCAATACAAAAGCCAGAATCAGAAAAAGACAATTCATATACTGACACTCGAGCAAAGTTGATTTGGGGAAATATCGTAGCTTCAGCAGGTTGGAAATATGTATTCTCACCAAAACTTTTTGGAGAAGTTACAGGAGCTTTCACGCGCTATTTTTCTTCTTTAAGCAACAATAAGGAAGACTATGATATTACTGGTGACAATATTAATAGCTTCTCAAAAACGGCTTACAACCATAAAAATAATATAAACGATATCATACTACGAGCTGATTTCAATTCCCTTCTCTCACCGGAGAACAAATTAGATTTCGGAGCATCATATACTCATCATTCTTTTCTTCCTTCACGTGGAGTGCATACATTTACTAAAGATAATGAATGGATAAAGGCATATGATAACATACCGCATTATCATGCTAATGAAATTAACTTTTATCTATCTGATGATTTTTCAGTGGGCAATTGGCTTAGGGCTAATGTAGGGCTTCATTATAGTTTATTCAATATTGGAAGTGAGACAAAGAGCAACCTCTCCCCTCGCTTTTCTCTACGTGTCACTCCGTTTCATAACTTTGCCTTCAAAGCAGGATACTCAAGATCTGTTCAGTATGTCCATCAGTTGGCAGAGAGTAACATTTCCCTTCCAACCGATCAATGGATTCCTATAACAGGCAATCAAAAACCTCAGACAGCAGAAAAAATTGCTTTGGGAGTCTATTGGTCAACACCTGACAAACAATATACCTTCTCTGTCGAAGGATACTTTAAATGGATGCACAATCTCATTGACTATACCGATGATTACTATCTTGTGCCTAGCACAAGCAGTTGGACTGAGAAATTAGGTACAGGGGAAGGAAAATCAAAGGGAATTGATTTTAAAGTTACAAAAGAATTTGGCAATATTACCGGACATATAGCTTATTCCCTTTTGTGGGCAGACAGAAGGTTTCCTGAAAAGAACAAAGGGGAATGGTATCCTGCCAGATTTGACAATCGTCATAAAATTAATGTTGCTCTAACATGGAAGATCAACGACAAATGGGATGTTGGAGCATCATGGACAGGAATGAGTGGTAATAGAATCACTTTGCCCCTGCAATGCTGGAGCGATCCGTTGTTGGGACC
>CAYNEZ010000047.1:0-18994 GCA_964396365.1 uncultured Sangeribacter sp.
TGTTACTAAACTTTGACGCAAGGAAGAAGGCCTACGGCCTGGTCCCGCTCGGAGATCGGGACTTCCATAGCTTGACTTTACTGAGCGCATGCGGAGCATGCTATGTTACTTTTTGGAGACGAGTGCCATCATTGTTTTTTTCAATTCGTGGTGTGCGGAATCCTTTGCCTGAGTTAAAATTGTAGGTGACACCTAATTTGACTGCCATATATTGCTTTGTGAAAGATAGACGGTCAAAACCGGAAGATGTCGCTCGGATTTTTCCCTTGATATTTTTCGACATACCATAAGCATGAGACAATAAGAGAAGTAGAGATAATATGAGTGTTTTCATTTCTTTTTCTTTAGTTGTTCCTGACCAATTTTATAATTGCTTATCGCATGACTACGCCTCATTTCTATATTATGAGACAGTGCTTCTATATGCATACGACGTTTTGCCAATATATACCTATAAAATGGTGTTTTGAAGGATTCAGTTAGATTTAGTTTTTTTGTACGTTTATTCTCAGCTTGAAATATTGTGATTTGAGCAACAGGTTTATCACCATAAAAGAAGATGTCCACAAAAATCAATCGAGTGTTTGACTTGTCAAAATAGTTGAAGGAATACATTTCTTCTTTTTTCAACTTCCATTTTTCGTAGTCATCTTCATGTATCCATGACGTATAGGGCTTATCGTCATCCATTGGAGAGGTAATTGAGGATGGTCTTGTAGGTGTAAACGATTGCCCAGGAATCACAAACATAGTTTGCATGAGAGGAGCATAGAAGAGGATTTCTGCATCTTCAAGATGGGACTGTTGAAGAATATCTTGAATGAAGCGAGACATCCCGGGATATTTCGCGGCTGAGTCAGCACAAGAAATTATTGGTTGCTCAATTGGAACAATTACATTTCCAAAGGTCATTCGATAAGTAGTGTCCTGATCAATTATCTGACCATAATAGTCGCTGATGTGCCATTCTCGATTGGCAAAGTTAAGAGGTTTAAGAGAGTTGCAGCTACTGGATATGCATAATAATAATCCAGAAAAGAGAGTTAAAAAAAAGTATTTCATAAGCATAAATATTTTTGTTGATGCAAAAATACTTCAAAAATTCTCCCGATAGTCTTAGTTAAGTCTCCTTTAGTCTTAGTTAGTCTTAGTATTTTTGAAAAATTGGTAGAAATGAATTATATTTGCATTATGAAACGTTTGAAACTTGACTACAAAATGCAAAAGCAATGAAGACAGATAAGATACTGCTTGTGGAAGATGACTCAACACTTTCGTTTATCGTGCATGATGCGCTGACACGCGAAGGTTTTGATGTGGTGTGCGCATCGAATGGAGAGGCAGGACTTAAATTGTTTAAGGAATATAAACCTGACATTATAATAGCCGATATCATGATGCCTAAGATGGACGGCTTTGAGATGGTGAGACTCATAAGGCTCACGTCGCCAGCTGTTCCAGTTTTATTCCTGACTGCTCGGACTGCACTTGATGATGTGGTAAAAGGTTTTGAAATTGGAGCAAACGACTATATCCGAAAGCCGTTTAAGATACTTGAACTTGTAGTAAGAATAAAGGCTCTATTAAAGCGCAAATCACAGGATTCTGCAGAAATTACAAATCTAACCCTTTGTGACATCACCCTTGACTTTGCTTCTCAACGCATTATCATCGGGAAAGACACTGTTGAACTGACGCATACCGAAGCAGTGATAGTTGATGAATTATTCCGACATCCAAACGAGGTGGTTGAGGCTAAGACTCTTATGTATCGAATTTGGCATAACGATGACTATAATAACTTAAATCGATTGCATGGTTTTATCTATAAGCTTCGCAAATATTTATCCAAGTCAGAGAGCCTTGAACTGCTAAATGTCAGGGGGATTGGGTATAAATTAGCGGTTGTACAAAAGTAAATAGTAAACCAATTATGTGGTTGATGTGTTATAGATAGTGAAAAAACATTATAAACAATCTAAATTATCAATACTATGACACGCACAATGCTTAAAACCGCCTCAAAATATTGGTGGCTTCCCTTAATCACAGGACTTCTCTCAGTTGGACTCGGTATCTGGTGCCTTGCAAGTCCAGACACATCACTTCCTATAATGGCATATACCTTTGCTTTGGTGATCTGCTCGGTAGGCTTCCTGAACACGGTTTTTGCTCTTCTCAGCATCGGAAGTATTGCAGGTTGGGGATTCAAACTACTCTGTGGAGTGATAGAAATTATCTGCGGCGTATGGTTGCTGCTTCTTCCAGAGGCTGCTATGGTGAGCGCATTTATCTATGGAATTGGTTTTTATCTGATATTTGTAGCTTTGAATGCTATATGTGAAGCAATTTTATACTATGGCGACACCAAGTATTGGCTTGCAATGCTGCTTTCATTTATTGTTTGCACATTGATACTTGCAGTCATTTTCCTTGCCGGACCTCTTGCCGGTGGCATCGCAGTATGGCTCTATATTGGCATCGCTTTCATCACTTTTGGAATCTATCGTATGCTTCTTTCCTTGAAGATTTATCAGGCAAACAAGATGCTTAATAGATAAGTAAGTTATTAAGAAATAATATAATGCAAAAAAAGGAAGACTCTGATATTTGAGTCTTCCCTTTTTTGCATTATTAACTGATAAGTAGCTATTAAGAAGCTACTTATTTTATTTCTTGATGAACTTGTGGGTTTCCTTAGTCGAGCCTTTTTCTATCACAAGCACATATATGCCTTTCTCAAGACCTTCAGTAATTCCCTTGCCGGCTGCTCCCTTGGCTGTCTTCACAAGCTCGCCTGACAAAGCATCGACTACAGAGAAGTTGGCATTGCCGCTTACAGCAATAATTTCCTCAACTGCAGAGGGAGAAAGTCGATCGTAGTTAGCCTTGATCTCCTCAGCTGAGAGCACGTGAGGATAGATGGTCAATTCATCAATTGATCCGTTGAATGTACGGTTCTCACGTCCGGTTGTAGGCTCATCGTCGCCGCCGATAAACATCAGTTCGCGTGGATCGAAGTTGATAGCTCCAGTTCCTACATTTGTTGAGCCAATGTTATGCTTTCCATCTATATAGAGTGACATGGTGTGAGCCTCAGCATTGCGAACACATACAATATGATGCCATTCTCCATCGAAGTATGAGCTTGGTTGCAGAGCGTAGCAGTCAGTCTTTGTGACATCATCGTCAATAGAGAAGCAGAGACGGTCAGTAGCATCGGTCTTAAGACGTTCAAGTCCAACCCAGTTGCCAGTTCCACCTTCTACGTTTGTCTTATTGTGTGTGCCAAGGCAGAAGAGGTAGCCATCATTATCGGTAGATTTCATCCAAAGTTCGATAGAGAAATCGCTTGCTCCAAACATCAGCTCTTCATAGAGCGGTTGTGTGAGGTAGCCAGTTCCATCGAAAGTGATTGCCCCATTGCTTACGCCATCGCCTGAACCTACTGTGCCGACTATATCAGCAACTGTTCCAGTCTTGTAGTCGTTAGCAACCGAAGTAGCCCCGACAGCGTCAAATGAGAAGTATGCAGAGCGCAGGCTCTTGTCGATGAATGTGACTCTTATGGTTCCGTTTATTGAAACTTCCTCTCCATCTTCGGAGCCGGTGGTGGTGATAGTATAAGTCCATTCTCCCTTTTCAACAGGGGTACCGGAAATATAGCCCTTGTTTTCCTGACTGTCAAAAGTAAAATCAACTCCTTCAGGGAGTCCTGCTACTTCAGCCCCTGATGCATGCATCACCGTGAATTCCACAGTATCCATAGCATCGCCCAGAGACATTGACTGCTGAAGTGTACCTTTGTTGACAATTATTCTTGGGCGCGTATCATAGAGAGACTCAAGATCGTAGCTCAAGTGAGGGGGCTGATTGTATGCAACATTCTGCCAAGCAATTGCCTCACGATACTGTCGGTCGGTCATAAGGCAAGGCACTTTATATTCACTTGGGATAGTAGTGGTGAAAATGATCAGATCTGACTGGGTCTCACTGTCATGAAGTATCACTTCCTCGCGCCAGTCGCCGAATAAGTCAGCCTGCAGGTTAGGAGTTGCCTTTGTGGTATTGCAGGAAGCAGCATGAGAAGTGCCTGCAAACACTTTTACATTGGAAGATGAAGTAAGGGCTTCATTTGGCTTGGTGATTGATGTGCCGTCGAGGAGTTCATCAAGCAGATCTCCATCCCAGTAAACACGGAAATTAACAGATGGTCTTTTTGATCCGACTATTTCACCGGAGTTCATCACGTTGCCGTCAAGAGTAGACCAATACTCGCTTCCTGTAAATTTTGAAGACACGTTTGCAATCAGACCTCTACCGACATCCTTGCCGGGATTAGATTGATAGAAGAGAATCTTGCCAGTCTTTCCATCGCGAAGAGTAGTAGCATATTTCCCTTTTGTGTCTTCGTGTGGCATATAGATCTCAAGACCTTCATTCTCAAGTACAAAATCGCCTACATGCAGAGCATCGCCATGACCTCCACCAGTGGAATGAAGGAATGAACCATCATGATCCAAAGCTCCTGAGCCTATAATGATCTCGTCAAATCCATCGCCATCAAGATCTGCAATGGAAAGGGAGTGAGTGCCTTGACCATAGATTCCTTCGCCAGATTTCTCAGATTTATGTAGCCATCTTTCTTTAAGCTCTTTGCCATCGAAATCAACAGCCCACACATAGGATGCAGTGTAGTAGCCCCTAACGAATATTGCACTGGGCTTGATACCATCAAGATATGCAACGCCAGCCAGATAACGCTCGCAACGGTTGCCGTAATTATCGCCCCAAGCTTCAGCTCCACTCTTGGCATGCTTTCTGATGTCGCGTGGAGGGTTGTAGGCAATGGTATTTATTTCAGCTCCTGTAAGTCCATTGAATACGGTAAGATACTCCGGACCGCTCATCACTGTACCATCGCTCTTGCGGTAATCATCGGTCTCTTTATCATTGCCCATAAGCACAGCTTTACCAGTTCCGTCGATGGTGCCTGGAGCAGTCTTGCAAATCAACTCCGCTTTGCCGTCGCCGTCGAAGTCATAGACCATAAATTGAGTGTAGTGGTTGCCAGAACGTATGTTGTGTCCAAGATCAATACGCCAAAGCTTTGTGCCGTCAAGCTTATAGCAGTCAATGTAGGTCTTACCTGTGTAGCGAGTATGCGCATTGTCGGCAGCATTTGTCGGAAACCATTTTACGATGAACTCGAATTCTCCGTCGCCATCCACATCGCCAACCGATACATCATCAGGAGTATATGTATATTCCCGATCTTCTTTCGCTCCACCTGCCGGGGAAGTGCCACCTTCCGGACGGTCGAGATGAATTTTCATGAAGTCGGAAGCCCACACGTTGTTGGCAACCGCTGAATCCATTTCTTCACCGTTGAGAATAGCCTTTACAGTGTATTTTGAATCTACAGAGCCATCAGTATCGGTAAAGTTGGTCATTTTTGTGAGAGGAGTCTCATTAATTTTCACACCATCACGATAGATGTCAAATGCCAGGTTGGAGTCGTCGGAAGGCAATGATCGCCATGAAACGAAGATTCCTTTATCTGCTTTCACAGCGAGCACTCCACGTCCGAGATTGTCGGCGTTGACAGTATGGGAGTATTGAGCCCATGAAGCAGAGGTAGCGGCAAGCATTAGAGCCGCCATTGCTGATTTTTTCATTTCTATATAGTTAGGTTTAATTATTTAGGTTGTCTAACTTAATAAAAAAATAAGTTTATACAACTTCATTATGAAAGTGCATATTGCAGTTTCAACATTACAAAATTAACACATTTTATTGAGTCTGAAAAGTTTTTAAGCCTAAAAATTGTTAATGCACTTTTTTCATCCCTCATTACTTTGCCATTTCAGAAATTTTTGATAATTTTGCAAGAGTCTAATGTTTAAAATATCTTCTCATGCACTCTGAAAAAGACTCTTCCGAGCTTGATACGAAAAATGATAAGAATGCAGGATTTATTGAATATGTATTCAACCTGGATACCGATAACTTGTCAGATATGTTGGCTTCCAGGGCCATACCTTCAATGATTCATACTATACGACGCCATGGACTGTATGAATTTTCAAATTCATTCGTGAGGTTATGGACTGTAGATATGCTTCTTGAAGGATTGAAGGGGAGTACTGTGAAGCGATATACGGGTGCGATGCATACTCTATATAAAGATTGGGCTTCGAAATACAGCACAAATTATGACGAATCTGTATTTTCGGTGACATTGTCAGGTTTTGATACGGATGCATCTGCACAACGTCTTAAAGAGATAGAAAATAATCTTATTGCTACTGAGCGATTCACTAAGGTGTCTGTGAAGCAAGATTCTCCGGCTTTTGTATATAGCAAGGCATTTCAATATCTTCTATTTAATCCTTTTGCATCGTTGAAGGATATCGTAAATTTGAAATTTACAGATTCTCTGCCTGATTGCCTTCACCTTGAGGATATCGTGACCTCAATGCGAAATGCTCCACAGGCAAAATATGTGTTTCCGCTTCAGCAAGGGAAGCGAAGGGAGAATGCCATTATAAAAGATTTGCTTGTAGAGCTTCATGCCACTGGGAGACGTGCCGGACTTAAATTTGGAGAGTCATTTTCAAGAGACTCCATTACCGCGCTATGGATAGCAGCCGCCATAAAGGAGGATATTCCTTATGGCGAGATACGTGGAATGATTTCCTATCTTCCGGCATCCTATTCCTTCCTTTCTCTTATTGATCCTGTAGAAATGACAGAGGAGCGCAAGACAGAAATCCTCAATACAGTGGCTTACGCCATTACAAATAAAAATCCTGGATGGTTTGTGCTCAGAATGCGTAGTGGAGTAACTCCGGAAAAAATCAAGGAGCGTTTAAAGGAGAAAGAGAGTCCTTTGCAGCGCCAGATAATGTATTATTATCCGATGAGGAGTGTTAAGAAATTGGAGAAGAAGAAAGTGGTGACAATAGAAGTCCCTGTCATTCCGGGATTATTGTTTATCAGGCTTCCATACGACAGGGTGTCTCCTCTGATCGGGGTTATCGGTGATCTTGCATGGTGTTATCGCAGCTCTGCAAATCCTGCAAGTCCCTATTCTGTCATCCCCCAGGCAGAAATGAGGATTTTTCAAAGGAGTGTAGGAGCATTTACTGAAGACGTTGAGATGGATATTGTGTCAGAATTGCCAGCATTGAACGTTGGCGATGAAGTGATAATAGAGGATGGATCACTGCTTGATGGGCAAATTGCCACTATACGAAAAGTGAGAAGCGTAGATGGTACGCTTACCTATACACTTCGACTTTCTGACACTGAGTATATCAAATGGAAGGATTTCAGCTTGCCGGCGTCTCATCTGTCGAAAGTTGAGTCTTAAGTCTTTAGATCATAAAGACATAATAAAGCCCGAGCTTTTTTAGCCCGGGTTTTATTATGCCATAAAATCATATCAGAGTTTGTAGACTTCCACTCCTGCGAGAAGGAAGCATCCTGTGCCGTAATCGTCGAAGTCAGGAACGGAGTCGTAAGCAACAGGCTGACCATCCTTAGGCTCCTTTCCAGTTCCTTGCACATAGCCAAGATAGCCATTTTCATGCACAGCCTCTTTCACCATGGCATTCCAAGCCTTAGTAATGACCGGCATATATTTTGCTTTGTCGAGGATACCATTTCGTACGCCCCAAGCCATTCCATAGACGAACAGGGCAGTACCCGTGAGTTCCTTTCCTCCAAAGTTGTCAGGGTCATGGAGAGAAACATTCCAGAATCCGTCAGGACGCTGACACTTGACAAGAGCTGCGCACATATCCTGAAGATCCTTTACATAGACAGCGCGGTGAGGATCATCAGCGGGAGTGTCTTCAAGAACACGCACAAGAGCAGCGACTACCCAACCATTTCCACGGCTCCAATAGCAATTCTTGCCATTTGGCTCCTTATAAGGAGGTACGAAATCTGCATCGCGCCACCAAAGACCTTCTTTCTCGTTGTAGAGTCCGCCGGCAAGTGTATTCCGGCTCCAAGCATACATATCCCAAGCCTTTTCACTGTATTTCTTATCGCCTGTGACAGCACTGAGTTTTGTAAGCACCGGCATTCCCATCTGAATTGCGTCAATCCATGTCCAATCGTCAACTTGAGGAGTATTTACGAGCATGTTGCAAAGAGATATAGTCTGTGTAAGCATCTCCGGTTTCGGAGTCAGTTTATAGAGATCTATATAGGTCTGCCCGCATGCATAGTTGTCTGCGTTGCGTGTGGTAGTGTCGTCGCGACGCATTCCCCATTTGAACCCCTTAGCCCAGTCGGTGGCATATTGCCAGTATTTCTTGTCGGGATAAATGGAATGAAGAGCCATCAGACCTTCAAAATATATTGAGCGTGTCCAGATATTAGCTTCATACACTTTCTTTCTGGAGTAGTAGGGGATACCCAGCAGTGGGTCGGGATGCTTACGCATGTAGAGATCATTGACCTTGATAAGGGTCTTCAGTGTTTCCTGACGCGGTGGTAGTTCGTCCTTAGCCACAATGGCCGGAATGGCCAAAAGGAGAGTCAGAATGCTTAAAATTACTTTTTTCATAGGGTTAGTTTTTAATGCATAATTCATAATGCGTGATGCATAATGCATGATTTTGAGGCGAAAGCAAATATGATATTATGCGTTGATATTAAGTATTATGTGTTATTGTTTCTTTTTAAGAGGGATGAGATTGACTTCGGAGTTAAGGCCTGAGGGGACTATTTCCCAATCGGAGTAGTCAACAACCTTTTTTCCTATCACGCTTGCAATGTTGGCATCTTTGAATATCTTCCAATTTTTACCCTTACGGTCGTAGTCGGCAATACGGTTGGCAGGAAGATTGGTGACATCTATCTCAAGAGTGTTGATTCCCGGCTGTAAAAATTCTCCGATTTTAATTGAGAATGGCACGCTCCAAACTTTCCCGGCATCCTTGCCATTGACTTTTACTGAAGCACTTTCACGTAGATCACCGAGATCAAGTATCCACTCATCAGCTTCAATCCCTGTAGGGAGTTCGAAAGATACTTTATAGCGACCTGTAGCCGTATTGACTTTTGCTTCATCAATAGGAAGGTTGGTCCAGGCTGTTACAGTATCCGTCATGAATGTGCCTTCAATGGCAGGTTGGCTTTCAGGGAAGGTTATGCTCCACCCCTTGTTGATTGCCACCGGATTTCCTTTCTCATAGTAAGCCCAGTCTTCCGCTTCGATATCAGTCGGGAAAGTTTTAAGAAGAAATGATTGGCCCGGTTCGACTTGTAGTAGAATCTCGGTTGTGCCATTGGGACCCTTACGGGTCTTTGCTTTTCCTTTCTTGCCCGTAAGAGGGTCGAAAATCATGACACTTTCTGCAGGCACAGCGAGAGTTTCCCATCCGTCAAGACTATTGTCGTCAAGCAGGGCGAGGAAGTAGTTGTAGCCGCCCACTTCATTTGCACGTCGAAGGAGAGACACTCCTTTTGTACGTAGGGATTCAGGGGTTGCTCCTGTCATACGAATGGCTGTCTGAATATCTTTTGCAGGGGAAGCCATATCTTTTTTAAGGTTATCAAGCTGAGCGCGTCTTTCTTCAAGATTTCCAAGACCCGGGACATCATTAGGCAAATGTCCCGTAAAGATTACGTTGCCCCCTTGTGCTTTCAAGTCATTAAGAGCCTGCAATGTCTCGACCGGCATAAAATTTACAGGCGGAATTATGATGGACTTGTATCTGTTCCCTCCCTTCGACACGATGGAGCCATCGGAATCTACACTGAGATCGGCAATCAGTGCATCGGAAAGATAATCAGGGTCAAGCCCAGCCTTCACGAGTTCGCCTACCATTTGCTTCACATCAGGCATCTTCTTATCCATGCTGTGAATATCAAACATCATGTATATTCCATCTTGACGCTGCCAGATATCATCAATAGGGAAATAGAGAAGCACGTCAGAGTCAGGGTTGCCGGCTGTCAAGAAAGCCTGACATCTTGCAATATATTTGAAGAGAGCATCGGCATCTTTCCAAATAGTATTGGTTGGCGACATATTGACGGATGCATAGAAGAGCCATCCAGGGAATTCAACACCCTTTGGAGAATATGTGGCGCCATGGAAAAATATATGGTTGACCCCGGCTGCCAGCATTTGGTCGATTTCCGGTTTCGCAACTGACAGAGATGTATGGAAATGCTCGGTCAGCCATGTGAGCGTTTCAGCCGAAACCAATGGTTTCCCTGCAATATGCGCAGCAGATGATGCGAATTTCAATACAGCAGGGTCAGCATCGCTGTGGCGAGAATCGCCTGTAGGATGCAGTCCAGGAATATTCAACTCAGAACGACCGAACGACTCGCATTCCGGAATATCCACAATGGCGTAGAGATCTATGATGTTGGCAGGACTACCGTGACTTTGGTTGCGAATCTGCGCGCCGTGGCCATGAGCCCATCGAGTCCATAGATCTGTGAAATTTTTGCGAAGCACACGAGCGAGAGTATAGCGATAGTCTCTTACTATTCTGCCACGCAGATCAGTCTGATTATTTTGATCGGCAAATTCCGGAAGATATTGTTCAAGTCTATAGCCATGGTCTTTTGTAAATTCCTCAAACAGACCTGTGGTCCAGTCTGAGCCGTAGACTTCATAAGAGTCGTTGAACATCACTTTAGGGAATGTATCTTCTTTGCCAGCAAACGCGCGGTCGAATCTGTCAAGATATTTTTTTACAGCCATGCTGTCGTAGTGGTTCACAACATATCCTTCACCACCAGGGGCAGCGCGTTTCACTTTCTGGAAGGTTCTTCCTGCGAAAAGAGCATACACCATCCAATTCCCTTTCTTGGGAGCCGTCCAATTGAGAGTGCCGTCTTTTTTTAGTTTGTCGGTGATATCAATACGGGTATCACCGTCGACTGCCATAATCTTTTCAACTGTGGCGAATTTGCGTTGTCGCTCTTCTTGAGGTTCTATTTTTACTGTCAACTTTTTGCCGGGATCCACGTGCCACTTTTCGATGATCAGTTTCTGAGCACTTTCATTTTCAGTGACCTCTGGTCCGCCAAAAGGCCATCCGGTGCCATTGTTCATCTCAGGTTGAAGTCCAAGGCGACGGCTTTCATTTGTGACGTGGCGAAGCATATCCATCCATTTTTCAGAGAGATATGGGATGTCGTTGGCCTCATTGCCTTGTACTCCATAAATAGGAGTGATCTCGAATCCTCCCATACCTTGGCGTGCAAATTCTTCAAGGTTGTAGGTCAGTCCTTCCGGATTGACGGCACTTCCTTGCCACCACCATCTGACAAATGGACGATTGAGCGTGGTTTCAGCATACCAGTCGGCTGATTTATCGTCGGCGTGAGTAAAGAATACTGCGCTTCCGAGCAGACAAAGGGTTGCTAATTTTTTATATTTTGCGTTCATGACTGTTGAGATTTTAAGTCTTCTGACTTGAGTCTTCAGATTTTTGAATTTATGGTGGATGATGAGGGTTTCACTCCTCACCATCCTGTTCGGTTTATGGTAATGGCTTTATGCCTTCCCAGCGGACGTCCCATGTTCCGTCTTTAGGGAACCCGGGGTTCTCTACATTGCATCCGTCCCAACCGGCTGTCATAAGTGCAACAGCTGTCAGTAGTCCGCCGTTGCCAGGGAGATAGCAGCGGAGTCGGTTGTCCTGATAATTATGACCATTGGGAAGATAGGTATTGGTTCTCTTGTCCATCAGCAAGGCATTGATAGCCTTTTCCGGTTCTCCTACACGAACGGCACACATGGCGGTAGTAGGATAATCCCAACCCCAAGTCTTGTCCCAGTTCCAGTTGTTGTAGACCCAGTCGAAAGTGTTGTCAAGAATTTTCGGGTCGGCAAGTGGGGATGCGGGTAGAATTCCAAGTGATCCGAGTACTGCCATATGGTCAGACGTGAATCGGATGTCTTCATATGTCTGTGGAGCTGTTTCTGCAGCGAGATAGAGTGAGTCTTTAGCAGCGAGAGGGGAGAGTTCATTTGTGATCTTATCCCATTCAGGATTACGTTCAAGTCCCATTCTCTCACGCCATTTCTGGGCAGTGTTGAGTCCGAAATGCCAATATGAGAGTTCGAACGGCGGATTCACTGTCTCGGAAGCTTTCAAAGTCTCCTGGGCAGGGATAATTCCCTTAAGGATATATCTTCCATTTTCTTCATCCCTATCCGCGAAAGAAGCCATGAATTGGGCTGTCTCTTCAATCAGAGGATAAGACTTGTTGAGGACTGCCGTATCAGGATTTGCTCTGTAGAGTAATTCTGCAAGGTAGATCAGATGCGGTTGTTGCCAGATAAGGAATGATCCTACTCCGGAGGGAGCCTCTATGGAAGAAGGATCGGTCATCTTCATCCATCTTACGCCTTCGAAGCCTTGACGCTGTGCGATAGACTTAGCATTGGCTTCAGCTTTCTCATACCATGGAAGAGTCCGCGCCAGAAGGTCTTCATGTCCGTAAAGCGCAAATTGAGCCTGATGCCACCATATCATCTCAAGATGGAATTTGCCAAACCAAGAATTGTAGGTGAGTCCTGTCTCTTGAGGTGGGGTAGTGCCTGCACAGTTGGTGGCAAGCAAATATTGAGAGAGTACTACGCGACGTTCAAGTTCTTTGGCTCTTGGATCCGTACAATGACTGAAATCGACAACACCACCATCTTTCCAGAACTTCTGCCAATACTCGCTTGCATTGGCTATGACTTTCTCAGCGTCAATATCAGAAGATGCAGATATTTCTTCAGTAAACTGAGCAGTTACACTCCATTTGTCGGCATCCGGAGTTATTATCACGGTGTTTGGTGAATTCCTTTCTGCATCTGTCTTTCCATTCCAGGTCAAGGTGATGTAATATGCAGTGGAATCAAGAGAATGCTTCACAATCGCTTTGCCGGGCTCTGACAAGACAATTTCAGTAGTGTGAAGTGAATCTGCTTCCCAGTCACAAGCATCGTCGCTGTGTTTGCCGGTAGGGTAAGGCAAGCGAAGAGCCAGGGGGTGGCGGCCTTCGTCGTTGATGACAGCAGCCACCATGTCAAGATTAGGATCAACTGAGGTTTTTACTTCAGCTTTCTTACCATCTGAGGTGAATTTCGAATTGATTACCCCGTTCCACATATCAAGTGTCTGGTCAATATCAGAAAGAGACTCAGCCTTCATTTCATGAAATCCGAGGGCTCCGAGATGCAATCTATGTGGATTTATACGGAAATAATTAGCTGCATCTTTATTGCGACCGTCTTCCTTGAATTGCACGGAATAGAGTTCGGTACGGCCTCGTCCGAAATCATATTCCTTAAGGGTTTCCTCAAATTTATAGTTCTCGGAGTTAGGGAAGCTGTGCCATCCCCAGTCGCTCATGGTCCCAAGAGGGACTCCAGACGAGTAAATCTCCGGGAAGGTCTGGAGGCCAGTCACATCTGCAGTAAAAGCGAATCTTCCATTGCCGACAGTCAGTGAAGCCATTGTGTCGATAGCTGTCACGTGTGGATTGTTTCTGGACACGAGAGCATAACGGTCGATTTTGCCGGTGTTTGAGCTACATCCGGACACGATTGCCGTCGCGACGAATAAATTCGCCGCGACGGTAGTCATAGATTTTCCGGAACAGATAGATCTGCCGAATATATTCATTGCGATTATTTTTTCAGATTGTCATATTCAAGTCCTGCGAGAATGAACGGGCCCACACCCTTTGCATCATTATCGCGAATAGGCTCGCTCAGATAGTATTCGAAAGTGCCGTTGCGACGTTGGTCTTTTCCACCGCCAAGTCCTGCCACAGCGCAGCAGTTGGTCAGAGATATCGTTCCGTCTTCGTTTTCCTTTACGAAAGTCTTCACCATACCTTCATATCCTTTCTTTGCCGGTTCGAGGTAAGATTCGTCGAGAAGTCCGAGTCTTACAGCACGAAGAAGATTGTAGACGAACATGGCAGAAGCAGTGGCTTCAAGGTAGTTGCCCTGACGCTTCGGTGAGTCCATGACCTGATACCATACGCCGGATTCAGGGTCCTGATATTTTACGATGCCGTCGGCTACGCTCTTGAGAAGATTGATCATTTCAGGACGTTTAGGATGGTTTTCAGGCATTTTTTCGAGAACGTCGGTAATAGCCCAAACATACCATCCCATAGCGCGACCCCAAGCATGCTGAGACTGACCAGTCTTGCGATCAGCCCAGAATTGCTTCTTCTTTTCGTCCCAAGCATGACGGTAAAGGCCAGTAGCAGGATCGTAGGTCTTTTTTCCTACAGTGATAAACTGGTTTGCGATATCGTTCCAGAGCTTAGGATCTGCACCAAGGTAACGATTTACGTATTCTGCATAGAAAGGCTGGCCCATGTAGAGGCCATCAAGCCAAGCCTGCCAAGGATAGATCTGTTTGTGCCAGAAATTCTTCGATTTGGTTCTTGGCTGCGAGAGGAGCTGGTCGTAGATATTGTCAGCGGCTTTCTTGTATTTAGGATCGCCTGTGATGTCGTAGGCCTGAAGGATCTCGATGCCACCTTTCACGTTGTCGATATTATAGGCGTCTTTCTTGAATGCCTTGATAGTTCCGTCCGGATTCACGAAGAAGTCAGTGTAGTTGAGGAAGTAGTCGAGCATTTCCTTGTCGTTGTATGCACGTGCAGCAGCAAGTATGCCTTCAAGCTCGACGGCAGCAGCATAGCTCCACTTCACTCCGTTGACATCAATTGTCTCACTCTTAGGATTGCGGATCATTTCTGACTTAGCCATGCGGTAGGCAAGAGTGCCACCGTAGACACACTGAACACCGTTGATCTTAAGATTGTCGAAAACCACGTCCTTAACCTGACCGGTAATATTGTTGCCATCCGCTACGCCGTTGAAATTGCAATCTTTCAGCTCAATGTCATAAACATTGCATTTATCTTGAAGACCTACGATCATGACGCCATATTTGCTCTTGTTGCAAGAGACGTTTTCAAGATATACGTTGCGTACTGTAGGAGGATAAGCGCGTTTGCAGGCCTCCTTGGGTTCGTAGTCGAGATTGATTTTCAGAACCGCTTCCTTACACTGACCTACTTCCACGTTGCGAACATATATGTCTTCGATTACACCGCCACGGCATGTGTTTGTCTTGATACGAATCACGCGATCGAGTTCAGGGCTGTCCATCTTGCAGTTTTCTACGAAGAGGGTCTTGTAGCCACCTGAGATTTCACTACCTACTACTACGCCACCATGGCCATTCTTCATATAGCAGTTGCGCACTATGATGTTTTCGCTTGGCATTGCGCGCTTAAGACCGTCGCGGTTACGTCCGCTCTTAATAGCGATGCAGTCGTCGCCGGTGTCGAAGAAGCAGTTTTCGATAAGCACATCCTTACAAGATTCCGGATCACAACCATCTCCGTTTGGACCATCGTTCTGGACGTGAACGCCACGAACAGTCACGTTCTGACACTTCAGAGGATGCATCACCCAGAAAGCGGAGCGGAGCATAGTGACATCCTCGATGAGGACATTCTTACATTCTACAGGGTTGACGAGCTGAGGACGCAATCCCCAGTTGGAACCGAGGCGACGTTCAAATAGAGCTACACCTTTTTCATTCCACTCTTGAAGAATGACACGTCCGGTTCGCTGTGACTCCATGCCAGGTTTCCATCCCCATTTGTCATTGCCAACCATTGCCCACCAATTGGCACGGCTTGCGCCACCGTCGATGGTGCCTTTACCGGTAATCGCAATATTTTCCTGCTGGTAAGCATACACCATAGGAGACCAATTCCAGCATTCCATACCTTCCCAAGAAGTCAGCACGAGAGGATAGTATTGATGTGTATCGTCAGTGAAAAGGAGAACGGCACCCTCTTCAAGATGCAAATTGACATTGCTGAGGAGCTTGACAGGACCTGTCAGCCAAGTGCCGGCGGGAACGATTACTCTACCGCCACCGTTAGCATTACATTTTGCGATAGCAGAATTAATCGCTTCAGTGTAGAGGACATCACCATGTTTGTCTTTTTTGACATTCTTTTTGTTTTTGGGTAAGAAGTCCTTGATGTTGTAGTCCTTGTCAGGGAAAGTCGGGGCCTTGATTCGTGATTCCACTTGATGATACACGTCGGTCCAAGCTTTCTGAGCTCTTTCAGCAATGCCTTCAGCCATTGCCGACCCGATGCAGAGAATCGCGGCCGCTAATGAAATTAAAGTTTTCTTCATGTTAGTTATAATTTGTCGTATTCGTTTTCTTCCGGGAGGTTCTGGCGTTCAGCCTTTGGCTGGAACGAAGTGCCATTTACAGACACGTTCTCAAACTTGACAGTAGGATATGCCACAACGGTCAGAGATGGCTCTTTAGCCTCAACCTTTACGTTTTTGAAAATCACATTTTCCACTGTGTCGTTGGGATTTCCTTGGATATGGCAGAATGTATTGCAAGTGACATCTACATTCTCTATTTCAATGTTTCGTACCACTCCATAGGGATGTTCGTCGCTTCCCTCAAGAGTATAGAATTGCTTCCATGGTTTCATATCCATCACTGTTCCGCAGTGGCCCGTGATGTTTTCTATCTTGACGTTTTCATAGACTTGATATGTGTCAGGACGCATCTTGAGGCGAAGTATGGCAGCGTTGATATCCACTTTGCAGTTTCTTACGATGACATTCTTTGCGTGTATGCATTCACTGCCAAGAGTCAGCACTCCGTGAAGATTTCTTCCAAACTCGCAGTTCTCTACCAGAATGTCCTCACAAATGCCATTGTCCATTGTGCGATTTGCATATACTCCTTTTCCACCTTTAAGGCAAACTCCGTCGTCGTCGCAATTCAAATAGCAGTTTCTTACCGTCACTCTGCGGCAAGCATCGAGGTCGAGTGCGTCGCTGCTTGGAGCCCTAACTTCACCGCGAGGAGCTGTGATACGGCAGTTTTCGATCAACACATCGTCGCACATATAGAGATGAGTGGTCCAGAATGGTGAATTTTGAAGGTTTACTCCTGAGATCTTCAGGTCGTTGCAACCCCACAGGAAAACAAGACGAGGACGGCGCACCTCGAGGTTGGTCCATTCACGTCCGGCTTCTACTGCACGGTCGCGGTTGGCCCAAAACTCTTTCCAATAGCGCAGACCGTTGCCATCGATTGTTCCTTCACCAGTGATTTCAAATCCTTTGACGAAATATGCATTTATGAGAGCTGCATGATAATAGATGCTTTTGCCCTCCATGCGTGAGGGTATAAGTGGAAAATTGCTGATGTCGTCGGACCCCTTTATCTTAGCCCCTTTTTCAAGGTGCAAGCGAGTGCCAGGCTTGAAGAAAAGCGCCCCGGTCAGATAAGTGCCTTCCGGGAAGATGATCTCACCGCCCCCGTTAGCTTCAGCGATATCAATGATATTCTGGATAGCAGAAGTCTGGAGTGCAGTACTGTCATTAGCATATACAGCCAAGTCGGTGACTACATATTTCATCTCACGTGCATTCTCTTTTGGAATGACAAATTTTGAAAGTTCTGGTATTCTCTTGGCAAGAGAATCGGCTGCCAGACGAGCGAGAACGGTGCCTCCGTAGATGTTGAGATGAGTATTGTCAATTTTTCCTTTCGGACAGAATTTATATTTGCCTTCCGGAATCCACATATAGAGAGCTTTAGACTTCTCTGTGCCGAGATACTGCACCAGATCGTGAGTTGCAGCATTCATGTCGATGAAAGTCACCTTTTGTTTCTTTGCTACATCCTTCGGGCTCAAAAGATAGTCACCGTGAGTGTCAACAAGCTTTGATCCTTCAAGCTTTGGGTCTACGTTTTTCGGACCGGCAGATCCCGGTTCATGATCGCTTACGTCTTTTGTATTGTCCATCTTGTCGGATGGGAAATTGCGGCGCACAATGGAATTCATGAGAATGGGAGTTGCTCCTTTCTTCTTGACATCTTTCACCATTTTTGTCAGATTATCATCGAAAGTGGATCCGGGAGCAGAATATCGGTCGGGATTCTTGATCTTTTCATCGTTATGTCCGAATTGGATGATCACGTAATCTCCCTTTTTTACCCCTTCCATCATCTTATCCCAGCGTCCGCTGTCGATGAAGCTTTTGGAGCTTTGTCCGTTTACGGCATGGTTGTTGACCTTCACCGTGCCTTGAAGCATCAATGGCAACATCTGTCCCCAACCCCGTTCTTGCTTTTCGTCGTCGATGGATTTATTTGCCATAGTAGAATCCCCCGCCATCCATATGGTGATGGTATCGGTCTTCTCTTGTGCAAGAGCTCGCGCAGGCAGCATAGCTGCCAGCGCGAGTAACAATATAGATAGTTTCTTCATTTTGGGTAGTGCTAAATTATGCAACCTCAATCTTCTTATAGCGAGGCACGAGAAGCTTCATTATACACCAACCGAGCAAGTAAGCCACACCACAGATGCAGAATACGATGAAGTAGCCGGCCGGTTTGCCGGTGAAGCTGAACATTGACATCTGAGTTTCAGCAGCATAGTCGAAAAGTACACCTGAACCAAGGTTGATAAGGAATGATCCACAACCGCCGGCCATACCACCGATACCGATGATGGTAGCAATTGTGCTCTTTGGGAACATATCGCCTACAACTGAGTAGATGTTGGCACTCCAAGACTGGTGAGCTGCTCCTGCAATGCCGATAATTATGATAGGCATCCACTGAGATACAGAGCTAAGGGGCTGGGCGAGAAGCGCAAGCAACGGGAAGAGGGCAAAGATGAACATGGCCTTCATTCGAGCTGCATACGGATTGACTGTGATGCCCTTCTTCGCTGCATTATCAATAAAGATAGATGGGAGTTTGCCACCATAGATAGAAAGCATTGTGATCAAATAAAGCACAAATATCATCATCATGCCTTCGCCGGAAGATGTAGAAAGTTTGAAGACGTCAGTAATGTATGCCGGAGTCCAGAAAAGGAAGAACCACCATACGCCGTCGGTCAGGAACTTGCCGAAGAAGACAGCCCA
>CAYNEZ010000048.1:0-18818 GCA_964396365.1 uncultured Sangeribacter sp.
AATGTAGACAGCATGCTCCGCATGCGTCCCCACCCGACCAACGGTAACCAAAGCACCGACCGTTTGTCTACGGGTGGTTTCGTCCATATCATCCTCATACCCAACCGTAAGTGCTTTCAGTCGAGTGCAGAGGCCGAGTGCCTCCCAAAACCCACTCTTGGTTTCGTTGTCGATATTCATAGCCATAGGTATTAATCGTTTTGTTCGTAATAGTAGGAGTAGTCGCATCAAGGACATCTGTCAGACGCATCTTACCGTCAGGAGCTTTCAATTTCAACTGGTTAGTGTCACTAACCAGTTGAGGATTGGAAGACTTGAGTTTGGTTTTCAAATACTTCCAATAGTTTCGGGTTTTGGTATAGTCATCTTCCCCGTTGAAGATGGCTATAATATCCAATACAGAAAACCACCATTTGGAATTTTCATCATCCCAATTCGGCGAGGATTTCGCTGCTGTCGCGGAGAGGTGTGTAGCGATAGAATAGATTCCAATCCCTCCCATCCCGAGCCGTAGTCAATGGGATCAGGGCGATTTGCTTTAGCTTGGGCGTAGCCAATTCCTAACCGCCTCGTGCCGTCTGATGGTAACTTCCCTGTATCAGCGCGAAGCCGTTTCCGCCCCAAGCTTCTGCTTGGCCTCCCCAAGCCCTCCGTTTGTCTAAGGCTGACCCAAACCGGCACAAAATGTAAATAGCATGCTCCGCATGCGTCCCTACCCGACCAACGGTAACCAAAGCAAAGACCGTTTGTCTTTGGGTGGTTTCGTCCATATCACCCTCATACTCCCCCCGTCAGTGCTTTCGGTCAAGTGCAGAGGCCGAGGGCCTCCCAAAAGCCCCATAGTCCCGAGCCAGCAGCCGTAGGGGAAGTCCTCTTTTTTCTATAAACCATATAATAAACTTTTATGTCCAATCTTGATTTCTTCCTGAAGTCTTTTCTCCCATTCATACTGTTTCTCCTCCAAATAGGAAATGTGTGGAATGAATTTGATTTGCCCTAAAGATTTAATTCTTGCAATGAGGGATTTCACAAAGTCTACTCTTGCACGCACAGCCGTCTCAAAGCTATTGCCACCCCACATCTCTCTTCGAAATAATTTCAATTCTTTGAAGTCCTCCAAATCGTCATTATTTTTGATGAAGGTTAGGTAGAAGTCCTCATTACCTCCCATGCATTTAACCACGATATCAAACAATATATTGGAATAACATCTATTATGACAATATTTAATTATCATTTCGTGAATGAATTTAGATGCTCCTTCTTTATTATTATAGAAAAAGCCATAGATATTTTGTTCCTCACTATACGGTATGTGCCATTTCTTTTCGGCATAATATTTTAAAGTTGATTCAATTATTAATGCATAGTTAGGCAGCTTGCATATGAATTCATATGGTTTTACATGATATTCATGCACAAAGCATGGGATTTGCTTACAACAAGACACCCAGAAATAAGGGTTAAGGGTAAGAATATCTCTCAATAATTCATGCTTGTAATCGTAACTAAATTGAGAGTCGTTGAGTTTTAAACTGTTGATATACGCATATTCTATTAAAGATAATTTCTTCGGGCATATCTTAAGAAAATTTCTAAAAAACTCCACAGTCCCAGTTGTGGCTTGCCCTTTTCGTATTCTATATAGAATGGCAGCCAAAACTAATCTATATCCTTTGAGAGCCTCTTCGGGAGAAAAGAATCTATCTACTAAATCATATAGTTTAAATGCACAACATGTATGATGCCGAATAGCCTCACTGAATTCGCTATCGGTGAAATAAAGAAATGGCTTCTCTACAATACATACAAATTCTAATATTAAGTTTGACTTCCCATTTAAATCTTGTTTTTTGATAAACTCAACTAATATAGATACGTCCTTCTGCAAACCTATATAAGTAGAAATTATTCTTGACGTATGAAGTTCATAATCCTTGTCAAAACAATATTGCCAAAGATTAAAAGCTTCATTCGGGTTACATTCTATGACCGATTCGATCACATACGTAGATCTATCATCATCTTGATTTTTATAAGACTGGATTGCGTTAATGTCATCTAAAAAGCAGAACAGTTCGGAATGAGATTTTGATTCAACCAAAGCCTTAATATTCTTTATTTCATGACTCTGCCATGTCTCAGAAGCCTCATAGGTTTCTTTCTTGATTAGACAATCTAATTGGTATAGATTATTTGCCTGATTCCAATCAATGCTTATTGACACTTCTCCGGTAATTCTATTCGTTCGTTTTTCAAAGTGTTCTAATTCTTGACAAAGTAAAAAATCACTTGAGATTGGTAATTGTGCAACATATCCCTTGACATATGGAATTTCTCCATTTACCAATTCTTTAGCAATGTTTTCAACCAGATAACTGTCTGTATAAAGATCCTTTAAAAATAAAACATGATTGATTTTTGAAGAATTGGCGTTTATCCAATTCCATACCCTTTTTCTAATTGAAATCAACTCATCGGTTATTATAACTGCGTTTTTACCTATTGTAAAGTTCCTTCCTTTCATTTTAGTAAAGTCATATACAAATTTAAGATAGGCCGGTAGTATCTTACTCGCAAAACGGAAACCAGTTTCATTTTTCTCTGAAACTCTAATTAGGCAGTCTAAAACATCTGAAGTTCGTTTGTAAGAAGTTGCATAGTCAAGCTCGTAATAAATCCAATGCTCGGAAATAACTTTAACAGCATCATCTTCTTTGGCCGGGAATAGAGTTACATACTCACTAATCAGGTTTATTGCAGTCTCCATATCATTCATATCTGCATGAGAAAACCGGGATAAAATAGAGAGGATATTATCCGAGCATAAAGGCAGAGGCATTCCCTCTCCGTGGGAGAGAAGTTGAATTTTATTATAGACATACCTGAAAGTTATATTAGGTATTATATTTCCAAAAACTTCCAAAAAGTTCTCGATCCTTGATGGATCTTCAATATTTTGTTCTATTTTCTTCCATGCTTCTTTAATTGAACTCGTTAAATGTTGTTTCACAGATTCCTTATTGAAACAAGTCAGCCCAGGGAAAATACAGTCGCCTAAACGACCTCTTCTATGATACATTTGCTCGAAGAGATTTTGCAAATTCAAATATTTCTGCTCAAAAAAACAAATATAAAATACGTAATTTCCAAAATTTTGATCTGGGATATTTACCACTTTATGTTCAGTTATATCAACACATTCCTCCATAAAAAGTGTATGGCAAGTTTCTTCAAACTCCTTTTTTCCGATGCTAAAGACAGACTCAATTTGATCTAAAACATTGTCTTCAACCAAATCCACAACTTTATAAAAATGAATGATAGAAAGTACCTTTAGCAATAAATTATCCCCTTTGCCAACCGAAATATCGTTTAGAATAGATGAATAATATTCTTTGTATATGCCCTCGACATTGGTGAGTTCATAGTAATCATTCTTTTGTTTAGCAATTTCTGCACACATGACGGCCAAGCGTATGTTCTTGCCCGTGACTGCATCTATACGCTGATGCCATAATGGATTTTCAATATTTAAAGAAGATAAAATATTAGAACCCAAATTCTCGGGATACTCATTCATCTGAATATTCTCAACTGTTGCTAATGACGCGCAAGCATCAATGACCGTTTTTGAGGCATAAGATCTTACAGTGCCAATTATTTTAATATTTCTGGTCGAATAATCCTTATAGTATTGGATGGCTTCTGACCAAATGGCAGTTCGATTTGCATCATCAATGATAAATACAAAAGTGCTATTAGTATCAACATTGTTCAGAATATCAGAGATATGTCTGTTCTTTTCTTCAATTACAAAAACATTTGCACAGGAAGATTTGCTGAAACTATATGCAATCTCAATCGCATATCGAGTCTTGCCCATTCCAGCTTCTCCTGATATGATTAATATATCATGTGATTCTAACGCCTTTTTGCCCCTTAATATCGAATTATTTTCAAACTCGAAGTAATCATTATCCAGCGGAATAGGATAATTGAATTTCTTAGTCTGTGGTCTACTGACAAATGTTTCAATTTCTATCAATCCAGGAAAGGAATCTATCCCAAGATACTCCCTAAGTAGAGAAGGGTAATCTTTCAATTGATGAGCTATGTCATTAATTGAAAATATACACAGTTCAATATGGGGATAAGGCTTAAGTTCTGTCTTTAATGAATCATAGATGTCTACATCAATTAGTTGGTTTGAGAAGAGAACTATTGATTTGATTTCCGATAATGGGACATGAGTTTTCTTAACATTAAGACACGATTTAAGATCACCTCTTAACTTGTTAAGAAACGTAGTTTTGGGCCTGTTTTCTTGGATGGTATATTCTATAAGTATTTTCCCATCAGGTAAAATAAATATGGAATCTGGACTTCCCTTTCTGGTGGTGTTTTTCCTTATACCCAACCCAACGGATATAATATTCTTTGGTCGGTATTTACGTCTGAGTAACTCTTCACCCAACTGCTGAAATGAAGCAGCATCCATCTTAGCGAGTTCACTTGTAATATCAGAAAGATTTGCCATTATGTTTATCGTACTAATTATGACTTACTATTCGCCTTCTCTTAAAGTGTCCTCTCCAGCATCTCTGACTTGCTTCCTATGCCAGTAATGATGACTCTCAGCATCGCGCGGGTAATCGCTACATACATAAGTGATCTTCGGCTTTGGTCATACATCCTCATAGCCTTTGCATCTGTCTGGTCTATGCTCTGCGGAATGAAGTTAAAAGTCTTCTCGTTCATATCTGCAAGAATCACTACCTTAAACTCCAACCCCTTCATCCGGTGAAACGTTGACAACACTACTCCATCTTTACTTCCATTCCCCTTTATGTTTTTATAGGGAATTCCCGCATTGTGCAATGCACTCTGATATGGGCGTAGCGCATCTTTAAACTGGCAAGCCAATGCAATGTCCTTGTAGTCTAATTTCGATGCTCGGCATTTCTTAATTGTTTCGATTATAAATGAAATCTCCTCTTCTCGCGAACCAAATATCAAGTATTCCGGACGCTCTCCGTGCATTAGCGACAGGTATCCTCTTAAAGTTTCCTCTTCTCCGTCAAAATCATCATAGTTCAATCCTTTGACTAAAGCGGTCGCACTCCTCTTGATTTCTTCTGTGGTGCGGTAATTGATTTTCAGTCTCCGACTTCTCTTGCCGCGTATATTGATTCCAGCAGATGTGAAATTTATACCTTTGGTGTTATATATGCGCTGATATGGATCCCCTACTAAGAATAGATCATTTCTTCCTTCCTTCACAAGACTGCGCAAGAATCTGAGTTCAGGATTACTGAAATCCTGAATCTCATCAGCAATGACGTATTGGAAAGGATGCTCATCGTTAGAGTTGAGATAGTCTGATAGCAAGTTGAAGAGATCGCCTCTATCTATCATTCCTGCCTGCTTTCTCCTTTCTTTGAAGTCTTCTGTCATTGCCCATATTTGCTTTCTTTGCTTAGGAGAAATTGCCTTACCTCTTCCTATTCTCGAAACCTTTTTGTATTCTGCTTCCGTCTTTATGTTGTTGTAGGCGATGATATCAGCATACTCCGTTGCAAGAAAATCTGCAGAAAATTCAGATAGGTTATCTTCAGCCACATCCTGCCAAACTCTTTTGACTGAATCATAGTCAAGATTGACATTTATGTTGTCAAGAAGTCCATACTTTTTTCCTAAAGTCATGGCTATCCCGTCAATGTTGTCCACGACTATTGCCGGCATATTGACGCCAAGGGGCACGAGTCTTTCCTTTATATTGTCTATCAGTGTCTTAGTGTAGGAAGTAAAAAGTATTGATTCATTTTCCGCATTCTCTGATAGTTTTTTCAGCCTATGAAGTGCGGCAACTGTCTTCCCAGTTCCTCCTCCTCCAGTCACTTTCACTGTGCCCTTGAAATCTCCCTCTACGAGCATACGTTGAGAAGGATGGAGGAATATTTGCCATTTTTCAATATCACCATCTATAATACTTTCCAAATCAGAATCTCCAGAGATTTCCACAAATCTACGTTTGTTGTTGGCACTTCCTCGCTCTTCACCTTTTCCTGCCTCAATTTCTGCGATAATTTCTTCTATAGTCATGTCATTGTCGCAAAGATAGAAAAGATGTTCAAATACATCCTCCGGTAGTAGGTCTTGCTTCGAATCAAGATTATTCATGTCTTTGATTTCTCTGACGATGTCAAGACTTTCTTCTGGTACTCCAATTTTAAGTAATTGTTCATCAGAGTACACAGAAAATGCTCCATTATCCGTTTCTTCGGATTCTTTTGATGTTGCATCCTTTTTTAACCCTTCAAATTCAACTACAGGGACTATCTGAAAAGAGTTGAGATAATTATTCCAGACAAATTTCTTATTCTTGGCCCATGCCATAGCTTCATCATGATGGTCAATATGAAGAAGACAATATTCCTCTCCGGGAAGGACTCCTATGATGGCTCGAAATTCATCATTGACGCGTGCTGTGCGTAAAGAAGAGTCCTTGAAAGTTGATATTTTCTCAAGGTTGATATTATGACTGTATGGGTTTTCCTTAAATTTCTTTTGAAAATCCTTAACCCGTGTCTGTATCTTTTTGGGCAGAGCTATTATCTCATCCCAACAATTATCGCTTATAAACAGTCTCATAATCCTATGATGTTTTTAAGTTTTTCTATTTCGTCTGCCCGAATGATAGCATAGCCCCTTGATTGAAGTGCTTTAATAGCAATTGGATCTTCTGCTACGGCAAATTTTAGTTTCTCACTCCCAAGGAGGGCATCAGCCACAATATCTCCATTTTCTTCCAATGTGAACATACCTTCATGACTGATTTCAATCCCATTTTCATGGAGGAGTCTGATCATATCATTAAGTTCTTCATTGTCGTATGCCTCAAGAAGTTCCTCCAGACTATGGGTCTCCGGGGTATGCGTTGGTGACTCATCCAATTCTTTGTCTTCTCTATAAATTGCTTCGCTTCCAAATAGCCCCAGGACATTCTGAACCCTCCAAAAATGATTCCATATATCCTTCTCCAAATCTTTTTCTATGGGATTCAATCTCACTGAATATATGGCATCTGCAGGCTTTTTCCCCGGGATTCCTACTACGGTCTTGGCCCATTCTGATTGAATGGGGGCCGAGGTAGTGAAGAAGAAACCTTCTTTTGTAGGTTTGGCTGTAAACTTATACGCAGGCATCCCAGAATCAAGATAACTGTAAAATTCAGCATCGGAATGCATTGACTTTTGTAATTCCGTATTAAATTCTACAAGCATTACCCCCGCTTCTTCTTTAATTTTTTCTGTATTCTGGAGTACAAACATCAAGCGTTCGAATGAATTCAGACATTCTGCCAACTTTGAGTTTCTTCCATATAGTTTCTTTACTATGCTTTTGCAGGTGTCGTTACCTTCTCGGTATAGTGTATCACTCTTCTTCTGATTTTTCCCCGAATCAATATCGGCTAAGTCGAGGTCTTCCCATGTGAGGGTCCATGGGATAAATCTATTAGATTTCACGATGCTTTCCCGTTGTTCAACATCATGGAAAAAACGAGGAGTAGGATGTTCAGTTATGGCTCCGTGATATCGATAGCCATCAAGATATATAGCAATAGGCTTTGAATCGGAACCATATTCAGAAATCAGGAAGTCCGCCTTTGTATAGAACTTCACTCCCTTGGATGCATCCAATGCATATTGAGGTTGGATGATAAAGTCTTTCCCCTCTATCATCATATTATAGATTTTGCTTCCGTAGGCAGTGCTCGCTTCAAATTTTCCATTCTTCTTTTCAGCGTAGCGTTTTAAGGAACGTATAAACCGTTCTTCAAGTTCACTTTCTTCTATTCCTCCAGTGGTGTTGATGCTTCCGAGGCTTCCATTGACTGTCTCCCACTTGTCACTTTTTTCTACAATACGACGAAAAATCTCCTCAGCTTTTTCTCGGCTGAGATTTTTCTGTTCATACTGATTGGCGTAGGTCAATATGCAATGATAGCAACCATCTTTGCCTGTATGCTGGCATTCACAATCCTTGATCCTCTGATATGCACATTTCAATAACTTGGTGAAATTCTCTGTTTTTACGAGTTTTTCAAGATATCCAGACCCTCCGGGAATAGTGTCGAATATCACAAGATAATTGTCCCATTTCCCGGTCGTATGGTTCATTTCCCTGTAGTCTCGTATCTGTATGTGAGAAGGTTCGCCTCCAAAGAAATCACGCATGCCCAGCATAAGGCCAGCCTTAAACATAGAGACTTGTGCTTGGGTGTCGATTTCTCCTACTGGCAGCAAGACTTTTATAACTTCAGTGGGTAAATGTCGGTAAAGGAATATTTCCTCAAACACGTCATCAGCTCTGTCTTCATACTCTTTGGTCTTGTGTTTGCAGAATGGATAGTGCCAAAGTCTGGCTCTCTTGTCAGCGTTATCCTCTCGTCTGACATCGGCTGGCTTATCTACTGCCTTCCCGCAGTGACGACACACTACAAACCCATGACGTTGTACGTTCTCTTGCCCGTTGATATTGAGATTCAAGGCTGTCATGACCTTGCCGTCTCCGAGATTGACATCCGTCAGAGTTGTATTTTTTACGTATTGAATCCCAAAAGGTATTTCGCTCATAGCATGGGATACAGCATTATCTTCTTGAAACTGGAAATGGCGGCTCATCTTATAAAAATGATTTTCACGCTCATCTTTTCTGTCGTCAGCCATTGCTTGGCTCCGCTTCATCCAACTTTGCACCGCTTCCAAACGTACGAATTTATGTACATTTGAAGCCGCGCCAAAGGACTGACTTCCACACTTTGGGCAAGTTGAGGCATGTTCAGATGTTTCCTCTTCCAAATAATCACATTCTGAGCAGAACCGCTTTATAGAGACACTATCCGTATCGTTCCAGTCTGTTGTGACCAGTCCATCTATGGTAAGCTGGTAATGCCGTGCAAAAAAAGAGTTTCCCGGTGCAAGTTCCTTTATTCCTTGAGAGGCAGGACGCACTAATTCAAATTCATCTGCCTTTAGTTTTTTTCCAGTCTCATGGTCAGGTTGCACGGTCACACTGAGTTTTACTCCTCCTTCAGGAAATGCATAATTTGGAAGGATTCCGGAATCGGTCATGAATTCCAACACCTGCAGCTTCTCTATTCCTTTCCGACGTCTACAGAGCAATGTTATGTGATTTTTAAGCTCTTTATATTCTGGATCAGTGGTAGCAAGCTTTCGTTCTTTTATCTCTTTCTTTATATTGTCAAGGTCAGTGTTTATATTTTTGTATTCTTTATTTATCTTTTCAAATGCCTTTTCTACGGTATTGATAAAGGTTCCAGCTTGAAACTCATTGTACAACCGATTGAGTATAGTCTGCAAAGATTCACTTTCATATTGGGTTGAAAACCGTGCAGTAAGACCCACGAAATTATTAATTATCCACTTATGAAGGCGGTTGATAAAGAAATGTGGATTTTGCATGAAGTTTCCTCCTATAGGGAGAAGCTTCATTATGGCCGGGATAGTATTATCTTTTGCCAGAATGCTCCAAGAGTCGATACAGAAAGCATAGAAATGTCGGGCAAGAATCTCCTTGGCTTCCAGGTAGCATCCCGGTGTATTAACATCCCCATTGATCATTTCAAGAGGCTCTGCAAAATAAAACAAATCATGTGGTTTGTCTCGTTTTGCATAGTTCACGATTAGCGATCCTCCCGACTTTCTACCTGCACGCCCTATTCTCTGGGCAAAATTAGCTACGGTAGGAGGAACGGAGATATTGATGCCACAATTCAAATCGCCGATGTCGATACCCATCTCAAGAGTGGAGGTCGCTACAAGGGTATTGAGTGAATTGGGCTTGTCCTGATTGATGAAACTGTCTTCTACTTCTTCTCGTTTCTTGCGGTCGAGCATGCCGTTATGTTCGTGGGCATATACTCTCGGCACTCGGTTTCGGTGATAGACATTATGATAATAATTGAGTTCTATTGCTTCTTCTGAATCATATTTTCCAGTGCATTGATGTCCCATGCAAGCTGAGTTCTTCATCAGGGTGTCTTCTTCTGCAATCCTCATTACGCTGCGGCAGGAACTGCATCTGATGTGTTTCACCCTTGGACTTATGAAAATATGCTCTGGGTTTATCGCATAGTTCTTCCCATTGCTTCCATTGATGGAATTGACAATTCCTGCCTTCTCCAGCGCATCGAAGAGAACGGTATAAAATTCATTTATGAGATAGGTATACTCTTCTCTGAGTGGATTATTATCAGTGAAGTGTCTGAGATATAGACTGTGATGCCAGTTGATGGGAGCCTTGTCATTTGAACGGTGGGTTGAGTCTACTGCATTTCGGGTCTTTGCATCTTTGGAATGCATTATTGTCATTAATGGCCATCTCTGTTTCTTCCCAAATCTGCGATTGAGCCAATGGCCGCTGGGATGATTAAGCAGATAACCATCCAGTTTATTTCTATAAGCATGAAGGAAAGGATGGTCGATCCCTCCGCGTATACGCATTCTATGCAATATCAGATTCAGAAAGCGAATGAATTTTTGTTCTGTAATATTCTCTCGTTTATTGGCCATAAGCCATGGCTGCATTAATGAGTATACTTCCCTTAACTCATCTTCTTTGAAGTAGGTGGCAGAACTTCCGGTTTTTTCAAGAGTTCGTCCAATATATGAGCCATATCCGTATTCTTGGGTTATCTGCCAAGTCATGCGTAGGTCAAACTCCTTCATAAAATTCTCTTCTCCGATATTCTGACTTTGAATAGGCACCCGTCCCTCAAGATCTGCCGGATAAAAAGTGTAGACATACTTCTCTTCATCATATCCTGGCTCATCGCTTTTCCAATATTCTGTAAACCTTTGGTTTAGATCAGACAGAGATAAGGGCTCTTTAATCTGACTAACTATCTTCTGCACTGCGGTGCGGAACATAAATCTGAAATTGCGTGCCTCGAAGAAACTTGCGTCGTGGCTTGTATCCTGCACTCCATTGGTGAAAGCAAGTAGTTTGCGTTGATGGGCATTCTCAAGATTAGAAGACAGTAATTGCCCTATGCTCAACGAGGCAAGAGTGGCGGTTTGTGTGCCAATCATGGCGATTGAGTCGTTCGAGTCGTTGCATTCCGGGCAAATATTCATCCAATAGTCATGATTCCCTTTGCTTTCGATTTCCCTTGCAGCTCGGCATTCGATAAAATCATCTTTGGCCTCAAGGGATATCTCAAGAGAGGTGGGATGTATCCAAACTCGTTCATATCCTGCATTGTTTTTATAATCGGTTGCATATCGACTTTCTGCCACCGAGCTCACAAGATATATCCTTTTGTCATTATTGGCCAACGCCCGGAGGGCATCAGCTTCTTCTTTAATAAATTTACTCGACTGCTCGCTTTTGAGCATATACCATCCTGTCGCTCCGCATTCTCTGCAGTACCAAGCAGGCATAAAGACATTATCATTCTCGGAGGCAAGCTGCTCATCTCGCCAAGTAAATCTTGGAGTCTCGCAGAATACTCTTCTTATCCCTGATAGTTCTCTCACCCATAGTTGCACCTGTAGGAATAGATAGGGCATCAGGTGTCCACTTTCTCCAATAGGTCGTTTTGCTTCCGCTATCATGGCAAGTAAGGATTCGATGACTA
The DNA here is from genome assembly GCA_964396365.1 of uncultured Sangeribacter sp. Lineage (GTDB taxonomy): Bacteria > Bacteroidota > Bacteroidia > Bacteroidales > Muribaculaceae > Lepagella. The sequence continues at coordinate 11,666 of CAYNEZ010000048.1, forward strand.
TTTCCCGGGGATAAATATCTCCATATTTTTCTGGAAGATTCTTGAAGTCTTCATTTTTTTCCACAAGCAAGCGCACGATATCCTTTATATGCTTTGCGCCATCTTTGGTACATACTTCAGCAAGGACACGCGCTATGGCCAGTTTATTCAGATTCTCTCCAAGCTCTACTGGTCCATTTGCTCGTATTCTCCATAGCTTTTTCTGCTTTTCAATGTAAGTGGCATAGTCCTCGTGCTCATCAATTCGCATTTTCTTTATAGCGGTGATTGTTGGCATGAAGTCTTCCGGATCTTCGTCAAATAGCTTATTGGCTGAAAGTCTCGTTTCTTCTATGATAGCATCAGGCTCAATCTTCTCGCCAAATATATCTGAGGCGTATTCGCAAAGGTTGGTTTTCCCATCTTCTTCGGCACCAAGGGTGGCCGAAGTGCCAATTGGGCATATTTGACCTTTTGGTATATTGAGTCGAAGTTTTATGCGTCGCAGAAGGTTGGCTACATCAGTGCCTTGCGCTCCATCGTAAGTATGTAGCTCATCCAAGACTATAAACTTAAGTAGCGCGGAATCTTGGAGGTTATATTTCCATAAGTCAACAAACTCCCTTCTAATCAAGCTCATATCGAGCATTTTGAAGTTGGTGAGGAGTATATCGGGAGCCGTATCGACGATGATGTCACGGTTTTCGATTATGTTTTCCTCTCCCATGATTTCGGCAAGGTGCTGATGCTCCTTTCCTTTCCCAATGAAAAGACCAGCTCTGATCTCTCCCTTTAGCTTTGGATTGTTCCAAATGTCTTTGGCAAGACGTTTTGCTTGGTCAGTAGCAAGGGCATTCATAGGATAGAGTATGATCACTTTTATTCCTTTCCTATGTCTGTTGCGATAGCAATAGTCCAGGATAGGATATTCGAATGCTTCAGTCTTTCCCGATCCAGTGCCAGTTGTCAAAATTGTAGCCTCTGGTTGATGGTCGTTTCTGCAAGTCAACCGTTGGAATGCTTTCATCTGATGAGCATGGGGAGTAAACGGAGGTTGGATATCAAGTGGGATCTCTTCACCCTCGTCTGCTGCAAGAAAAGGGGTTCGCAAACTGATGTAAGGACCCTTTATCATGCCATGGTCAGGATGCTCGATAAAGTCATAGAAGGCTTGCTCCACTTCCGCATTGCTGAATGCAAAAGTGGCGCGGATATATTCTCGTATTGATTGGGTCACTTCCCGTGCTTGTTGTAGAGGCAACATAGATTAATCTTTAAGTTCTGAATCAGAATTGGCTTTATTGTCGGGGGAGATTATTTCCCAATATCCTTTTCGGTTAGTGCCGACTCTTTTTATCAGTCCGGAGTCTTTTAGAATTTGCAGGTATCTAAGTACGGATCTTTTGGATATTCCAGCTTCAATTGCCAATACTGGAATTGTTCCGCCTGGAAAATTTCTAATTATTTTCAAAAATTGTTTCAACTCAGAATTTACAATATCTTGATTTAGTTTGGTGTCAAGTTTGGTGCCAAGTTTGGTGCCAAGTTTGGTGCCAAGTTTGGTGCCAAGTTTGGTGCCAAGTTTGGTGTCAAGTTTGGTGCCAAGTTTGGTGTCAACATGATTGCTATCAAGTTCGTCTTCAACACCATAGTTCAGATTATAAAGAGTCAGTACGAAATCATTATTATCGGAATAAAACTGTGGTTTGATTTCTTCCCGATAATTCACTTGATGGGCATACTCATTGCATATTTTTTTGAAACCGCTCCCGCGACGTTCCATATATTTCAGGCGGCTGAAAATATCTGCAAGCACAGGATTGCGGCGCCTTGACTTAATTTTCATGATGTCGCAATCTTGTACTGGGCGGCTTTCATACATTCCTCCAGGTGAAAATATCTCAATACGGTCATCAAACATATCTATGTGAACTTCACTTCCTAACTCCAAATATGATCTGTGAATCAATGCGTTGACTAATCCTTCAAGTATGCTGTCTTCGGGATAGTCTGGAAGTTCGACACGACCATCCGGACTTTTATGCCACATTTTGCGGGAGTTTCTGCGACAAAACGCCAGTCCATCCTGAAGTTGCTGGATTAGGCTGCCGGAAATCTCTTCATCGTCGAGCGCATCCATTATGCCATGCGACTGGTCAAGGCCATTCCAGCGGGTGCAGAACACTCGGGAATGTCTCAAAGGATTCTCGTTGGCAAGCAAGGCTCCTGCATTGGTAAGCAAACCGTTCTGATTCACAATGCCCCAAGATTCATAATCATTCTCAGTAAACTCCTTTCCTGTTCGATGATGAAAGACAGACCGGAGTTTTGAGAAATCGTGATTTTCCATCTTGAAGTCAGTGGTAAGAGAGTCGAAAGTCTGGTGAGTACCTCGAAGCACAAGTTCACGAAGTCGACTTGAGCTTGCTGGTATACTCTCATTACCCATGCGATGGAAAGCTATCTGCTGCCCATCTCCGATATAGTAGTAAGGAGTCATATCTCCCGGCTCAATATTTGCTATCATAAGCTTCTTGCCATCAATCGTCTCATAATCGATGGAAAAGGGAGGGATAGGATCAAGTTTTTGCTTCACGATCTCGCTGAATTTCTCTGCCACTTTTTGGGGATCTTCGAGCCCCACAATAGTGTCATCATCAGCAATGCCGAAAATAAGGCTACCTCCACGCCCGTTGGCAAAAGCCGATACACTTTTGCACCAGCTTTTCGGTTTTCTTATCTCAAGTTCTTGTTTCTTATCGTAGTCGGTAGTTTCACCGATGAGTTCATTTATTGGAGTCTTCATTGTCGTTCAGTAAGTAAGAAAAATGTTTCCATGCTCGCCGATAATCAGCTATTCTATCGCAAAGTGTATAGGCACTCTTGTCAGTGATGGTATTCCATTCGGGACGCTTCATTCCGACTCCAGTCAGACCTCTGGATGCAGTAAAGGCAATATTGCCATTTTTATCATACCAAGTGTCTTCTTCATTCTGCTGAAGCACTGGAAACTGAATTGTATATATCATCTCAAGATCTTCCAGGCTCAGTCCTAATGCCATAGCCGTAATGACATCTATTTCTACAAGAGCTTGTCGGCGCTCAAAATAATTACGCAAAGCGTCATTCCTCTGCCATTCTGGTGTCAAAGATTGAAAAGAAGTCAATCGCGCATCATCTAAGCTCCAAGTCTCGTTTCTGAAGTCGCCATCCCACATCTCTTCCCACAATGTTGCATACCATGTCGTGAGGCAATTGAGCATCAAGGTGCGCACATAGAGTGGTCTTAGAAATTGCTTCTCAATCCCCAAAGGAAATGAGGATATTCGGTTTTCCATAAGATTGGCCGCTCCGATTGTCTTTATGTAAAAATCAAGAACTAATGAAGACGTTAGACCCGCAAATTCTACGGTCTGTTTCATTGTTGGTAGTGTAACCGAGATTATCCCGTGAATATGAGAAGTATTGGGTGGGATTATGGCTCCTATCAATGTGCGTTCTTGACCAGGGTCCAACATTTTTCTATAAGCCACATGATAGTAATCCATCCAATAATCATCTTTCTTAAAACCATCGAAGCGAGTTCTAATATCTAAGGCTGAGATACATGGAAGAAAATTAGTTCGTGGAAGGTAATGGTCAGAGATAATGTTTAGATCTATAGAATCATAATCTGATCCTTTTTTGCAAATAGAACGAGGCGTTTGATAAAGAGGATTACCTACATATACGTGCGGTCCGCTGAATATCATTTCTCTTTTTAACATATCTGGGAAACAAGTCTCCCTCCTCATCGTCCCATCATTAACTGCATGGGTTTCATCCAAACATACTGTAATAATTTTGGAAAAGTCCCCTGTTCTATTAGGAAAAGTTGACAATCTTTCTAATACATCAAGAACATGACGATTATATATGCTGACAAGCTTACAGCAACCCCATACTTTTTCATCTTCAAAAGTTCTTGCTACAACCCGGAGTGCGTGCTCATCAAATTTCACGATTCGGTCTTTATGTCCTTCTATATTCCATTTGCCTTCTTTTTTTATACCCGAACACTGTTCGTGACCGTTATGGGAAAATGAACTTTCAATTGTTGATGGATGGAATAAAGAATGAATGGACAAAAAAGCAACTTCATGATGAGATGAATAAATTGATGTGCCAAATGGACGAGTATGAGAAACCTCCTCAAAAAGATTTAACTGATTTATGTATTGGAAATGATATCTCAAGCGTTGATAAATTTCTTTCCGAAGAATTTGTCCGTTTGGATCTTCATAAACTCCTTCTGGATGAAGCATCCCCATATAGCCCTTGTCATTAAGCAGGTCGAATCCATTGACAATGACACATTTGAAGAGGTTTGTCTGCTGACCTCTGAGTAACGCATAGTTGACATCTGCATTCATAAATGCTACCGATCCCTGATACTCATAGAGCTCGTCATCGTAGAAACGAGCAAAATGCTCATTCTCCATAAACTGCGGAAGTAACTTCGCAGTTTTAGGCGCCCCATAATTATGAAGCATCACCTCAGGGAAGAAGTCTGCTGCAACCTCTTCATTCTTAAAGTCAAGTTTCAGCCATGGTGGGTTTCCAGCTACTATGTCAAATCCACCTCGCGAAGCAAACACCTCTATGAACTCAAGCATAGGATGGAAGAACCGATAACGAGATGCCAACTTGCTAACAATGATCTGCCGTGCTGTTTCTTTCTTATCCTCTCCACCTTTCCCATATTTTATCAAAGCTTCATACGCAGCTCTGGCTGACTCTTCATCTTCAAGGTCCATATCCCACAGTGATGGGCTTGGTTCTATTTCAGGAAAGAGGGAGTTTGTCTTTAAAAGGGCAACTGTCTCTGCTTCTCTTTCTCTTCTCTCATCCTTGCCAAGTATGCTTTCCATATCCTCAAGAAAGTCCTTGCGCGTTGGCAGATGATCTGCATCCTCAATCTTCCAAAACCAAAGGGCACACCAATAGTTCATAGCCGTTTTCAATCGGCGGTAAGCAGCGTTACTGCTCTCTCTCGTATCCGACACTTTCTGTTTCTCTCCATAGTTGAGATTGATGGAGGAATGTTTATTTCCGCGTTCTTTTCCCCATACTTGCACCGATGGCAATGTAGCAGCATCAATATTCCGTTGCATGGCTATTGCTTCGGATATAAGAGTGTCTACTCGGTCGGACATACGCTGCAATTGCTTCACTTCGCTGACAGTAAAGGCTGTCTTCCAATTCTTACGCCTATCAGTCATAAGCTTTACTTGCTTCTGGTCCGCACTCTTTTTTGTCGCACTGTCGTTTAGAATACCAAGCATTTCAGGATCTGGAAACAAGAAATGATATATTTCATTACTTTTGCGACCCTTGACATTCTTCCCATTGCTCGTAAATCTTATTTTTCTTGGTTGCTGTGAGAAGTCATGTTTCCCTTCTTTGATCTCAACTGTCTTAAACCATGCTCCGACCACTGCATTACCCCATGCAAGATGATGCGCAAACCAAGGAGTCTCCATCCCGGAATGCATGACATTGAGCCATAAAGCTAATTTTCCTAACTCTATGGCTGTGCTGTTGAGGTCGACTCCGTAAGTGTTCTTTACGGCAATGTAGGTCTTCACCTTCTGCAATTCAGTCTGTCGCTTGTCGGTAGGCACGCGCCAATCTTTATGTCCCTTCTTCTTTCGTTCTCTTTGGCGATAGGTAAGATACAGCTCTGCAAGTTGATTGATTACTTCATTTTGGAATGCTGCAGCTCCCATAGCCGGCTCGAGAATCTTTAGATCAAGAAGATCCTCAGCCGTCATTTCTTCCCTATCGAGTTTATCTACAAATCCCTTCAGTGTATACTTCACCGTGCTTTTGGTCAGTACCTCTGGAGTATAATATGAGGCAGACTTCTTGCGGTCTCGCCCATTAAGTCTGTAAAGAAATTTACCTTTTGAGTGTATTACAGGTAGACAATCTTTCCCTTTGAGCACCTCCTCATCTTTGAAATCATCCATGCGACTTCTTGGCACTAAGAAGGTCCCTTCTTCCGGCTTCCCGGCAAGGTGAACTTCGATGTAATCCTCATCTGTATAAAATCCCCTGTAAGCAAGCAGGGATTCATAGACCGACCCTAATTGGTTGATGCCCAAATTTGCATAACTGATTCGACCCCTCCTTGATCCGCGCTTCTCTTGGGATAGTGACAGAGATTCGATGATTCGTTGCCATACTTCATTGCGCAGTTTTATGTCGCTCAATACTTTGAGATTAGAATCATCAAAGAGAGGAGAATCGATTTTCTTAATGACAAAGCGGTTTTTGATGGTCACATTTTCATCGTCATTATACCCTTTATGCAATAGGTTGAAGAGTCTACGTATGGTCTTGTCGAAGAAATATCCGTTGCGTGCATCTTGCGTATGCATTGGCACTTGTTCAAGGTCTCGGAGCATCTCCAGTGAATATCCATTTACGTATGCATCATCCCGCATAGGAAGTATCCCTAATTCCGGGCGCGATTCTGCAAAGAAAATGAAGAGAAGACGATATACGAAAGTCAGCGCATCATCCCTCAATGCTGTTGCATCTATATATGCAATTCCTTGCTCTTTCAACTGATAAATTGCTTCATTGGCAATTTCTTCTACAGCACTTATTACACCCAATTTAAGATCACGTGTGACGCTAACAGCATTCCTGACGGATGCCTCATGTATCCTGCTCATCAAGGGTGCAGATACAGTCTCTCCGAGGGAGTCTTGTGATAATAAGAGATAGAATAGAGAGAAAACATCCCTTTGCGTGGATGCTTCTATTAATAGATTGTCAATATCAAATGCCACATAGCTGCCTCTGTGCCATTCATTCTCATCAAGCAGCATAATTTTATTGCCTGCGAGCATGAGAATAAATCGTGGGCGCTGCTTTTCGTCGGCTGTTTGGAATATGTCGTCAACTGCGCGATTGATTATTGCAGGTCTAATCTTTACACCTTCAGGCAATCCAAGACCTACAGTGTCGCGCCAATCTGAAAAGCGGTATCTCTGCTCCCTCCCTTGAGGAGTGTTCTCTCCTTCGTCGTAGAATTGCTGGAAGAGACCGTCTGGTTGATAATCTCCTACGGGGATGAGATTCTGCATCTCCATGATGAGCATCCTTGTGCGGCCTGCGGAATCGC
>CAYNEZ010000049.1:0-18800 GCA_964396365.1 uncultured Sangeribacter sp.
GGGGCAAAAAAGGCATTGAGCCGCAAAGCTGCCCAATGCCCTTTCTGCGTTCAGACTGCAAAGATAATATATTTTATTGGATATTCCTAATTTTCAGAGTCTTTTTTGCTTTCTTTCGCCCTTGGATGTGCTGTGTCGTAGGCCTTCTTCATGTCGGAGAATGTAAGATGGGTATAGATCTGCGTAGACTGCAGCGATGCATGACCAAGAAGTTCTTTTACGGAATTGATTTCAGCCCCGTTATTGAGCAGGGAAGTTGCAAATGTGTGGCGCAACGAGTGGGGGCTTTTGTGGGTAGTTCCGGTAGAAAGCAGAAGCTTATGCACTATCTCATATATTGCCCTCCCTGTAAGCTTTCCTCGTTTCGAGCATATCAAGGGAGCTGGCGATGGAAATGAATATATACCATCGCGAACTGTCTGCCATTCACGAATCTCATCAAGCAACTGATCAGCTACAGGAATGATACGGGTCTTGTCGCGTTTGCCATAAACTCGGATCTCTTTTTGATGGAAATCAATATCAGCATCAGTAATTTTTGCGAGTTCATCACGACGGATACCACATGAGTATAAAATACTTATTATAAGTTTATTCCGAATGTTCAGAGCCGGATCGCCACCCATGACAGGATTATCGAGGATCTCTTCCATCTCCTGTTCCCTTACAAATTCAGGCAGCTTGCGCCCAATCTTTGCAAGCTGCACCTCCGCTGCCGGATTGACTGAGATCTCACCTTGCTTCTGAATCCAACGAAAAAAAGCACGAGCCGCCTGAGTCTTTCTTCTCAGACTTCGAGGCGACAGGCCCCCTCGCGACATTGAAGCAATCCAGGCTCGCACATCAGCCGTGGAGACAGTGGCTGCATCCGACAATTCAGGGTCTTTCCCAAGAAACTCTGCCATCTCCCGAAGATCACGGCCATAAGCATCCGCAGTCAGTCGGCTCCGGTTGAGTTCAAGTTCCAGATATTCAAGGAAATCACTAATCATTGTTAAGGGTTGAGAGTTAAGAGTTGGGAGTTAAGAGTTAAGGATTGAGAGTTTGGGATCAGAAGCGGATTCCTCCTGATAGGACTATACTCTGCACGGTATTGAAGAGGGATGTGCTGCTTGATTGATACCAGTTACCGCGGACTTTAGCCTGCAAGCCTGCAAACCAGTTGCCACTGTTGTAGGTAAAAGAAGTCATGGCCCTGCCACTTATAGACAGAAGTTTTGCGCTTCCATCAGCTGAATCTTCATAACAATGGTTGAAACCGACTCCGGGAATCACCGTAATGTTATACAGCCAGTGACTTCCAATAACACAATTATAACCGTAACCAAACAGCAAATTATAGTCATTATAATGAAAACGATAGTTGGTAGCTTCAAAATTCATAAACGGCTTCAGCTTGTCGGGAAGTTTAGTGAAATCAAGGTCGATATTCTGATTGCAATATGCAAATCCCGCCATGAAGCATCCTTGGCTGATCTTTTGGATTTTTGAGAAATTATAGGCTGCTCCTTGTGAATATCTGTAACCATTGAAAAAATAATATCCATCAAGTCCGAAAGAAGTCATGGAAACACCTGAAAAGGGCTCTCTGATGTGCTTGTGACCGTTATACTTTCCAAAAGAACGAATGTAAGTACCACCACCGTTGGAATTATAGTATCCGTCAATACTGAATCTGGCACAGTTAAAACCAAAATCCTGTTTCTTGTAGTTGATAGGGCCTCCATTCATCATATGAGAAATATCAAGCGAATATGTATAGCTGACAGCCATATATTGGATAGAGGCACCGGCAAGCACATGAAGGTTGCCACTCATTAGAGACTTGAACTTATTGGTGAATCGGAGATAGTAAGAATCTGTCCAGTTGTCATTGATCAGACGTGCACGCCATTTCTTTCCTGTGCCTACTACGTAATCATGATCTGTGGAGCTAAACACACGGTCGCCCCAATTATAGACCTTCACGCAAAAGCCAAGGAATTTTGGCCATTTCACGGTCGGATCGCTCATACTTAGTTTCCCTTTCTTAAAAAGATACCACCAATTACGATTGGAATCATCATCTGAAGAAATTGAATCGGCACTTAGCGAGACTCCCCAACGTGAAAATTCGGGAGCAAAGGGCATGATAGAGTCTACCACATCCTCGTCGACAATGCCCACCGGACTCCATCGAAGCTCATCAGGCAAAGGATTGTCAGAAGATGCGTAGGAAGGGATAGCCAGAATTAAAAAAAGCAGTATGATAAGTCGTGCGTCACGCATGGCCTTGACCAATTGTAGATAAAGTTTGTAAATATATATAAATAAATTATCTAACTTGTCAATAAATACCTCGGCGATCAAGTTCCCGCTTATATCTTCGGGCATTTGCCTGATGCTCAGAATAAGTAGCGGCAAAATTATGATAGCCAGAGAAATCCTCTTTCGCACACATGAATATATAATTGTGGGGAGAACTATTTAGAATTGCATCTATAGTCTCAACAGAGGTAGTGCGAATTGGCCCGGGTGGAAGTCCGGCATGCAGATATGTGTTGTAAGGACTTTCTATTTCTTTTGGTCTGGTGATTCTCTTTACTGTAAAGTCGCCTCCGGCATAACGCACGGTAGGATCTGCTTCGAGACGCATACCCCGTTGCAGACGATTTATATAGAGGCGACCTATGGCACCCTTCTCATCAAGTTTGTTGGACTCCTCATCTACAATAGAAGCCAGAATCATGACATCGGCTGGAGTCAGACCAAGCTCCTTGGCTTTTGCCTTCCTTTCAGAAGTCCAAACATCATTATAATGAGCACCAACTTTTTTCACAACATCCTCAGGAGACGCATCCCAATAAAATTCATACGAATCATTGAAAAACAAGGCAAGAGCCTGCTCCGGAACCAAACCATATTCCCTAAGCAAAACAGGATCGGAAAGCGCCGCAGCTATCGAATCTTTCGAAAAGTCAAAACGGGCAGCCACTTTATCCTCAAGTACAGGGAGAAGACGGAAACCATTGATAGTAATTGTCAAAGGCTCCTGCGGTCCGCTCGTAAGGCGACGCATGGCATTAAGGGGGCTCATCCCGGCTTCTATCAAATATGCTCCATGACGAGAATTAAGATCTGTGCCACGAAGGCCGACAAGACGAGAGACTTTTGCAGCATATCCTTCCCCAAGATATTTTGAAATTGAGTCGTGGAGCTGCTGCTTAGAAGCCCTGGCAGGAATCCTGACAATTGCACTTGACGGAGCCATACCCGAAAGCATCACCGAACAAACAATGACTACGGCAACCACCACTATGGCAGCACCACCGAGCCAAAAATAAAGAGCCTTGCGGCTGCCTTTTGCGGCAGACTTACGCGTTGTATTGTTTTTCTTAACTTGGGTCATGATCTGAAGGCATTGATAATACGAGCCACGTCCTCTGCTTCTTCAAGATTGACGTTGGCAATGGGAAGACTTATGCAGCAATCTGCAAGCGAGATGGAAGGAGTCGTTTCTTTGGGGCGGAACTCTGCCTCGTAGCATGGTTGCAAATAAGGGGGTGCCGGATAGTGCACATCAGTAGGCACACCGTGATCGTCAAGATACTGACGCATACGGTCGCGAAGCCCGGCAGGAACAAGGATTACATATTGATGCCACACCTGCACCGTATCAGGCAAGGTCTTTGGAAGTGTCACTATTGGATTTACGATATTTTGCGAATATATTGAAGCAATTTGATTGCGATGTGAAGTTTCTTCGTCGATATGGCGCAGCTTCACCCGAATCATGGCAGCCTGAATCTCATCAAGACGACAGTTATAGCCGACATATAGGTTATGATAGCGGCGGTCGGTGCCATAGTTGGCAAGAGCTTTTACAGCAGAGGCAAGTTCAGGATCATTTGTAGTGACAGCGCCGGCATCGCCAAGGGCTCCGACATTTTTCGTGGGATAGAAACTGAATGCAGCAGCATCGGCAAGATTTCCTGTGAAGCGCACACCGTTGAATCCATATTCGGCCGCCTCAGCCCCTATTGCCTGCGCATTATCCTCTACTATCAACACCCCTCTCTCGCGCATCTTTTCTGCCCTCTTGCGATCCCAGCAAGGGGTTCCATAGAGATGAGTAATCACTGCACACTTGATGCTCAAAGGAAACTGCGATGATACATTTGCTTCAAGAATTTTCAATGCCTCTTGCCAGTTGAAATTCATTGTGTCGGCATCCGGCTCTACAAATATTGGGACGAGCCCGAACTCAGTGATCGGAATCACCGTAGCAATATAAGTATTCGCAGCCACCATTACGGCATCCCCTTTTTTAAGCCTACCAAGCTCAAGATAACCACGGAATATAAGGCGGAGGGCATCGAGACCATTGCTTACACCTATAGCATAGCGGGCACCACATTGGGCGCACAGTTCTTTTTCGAAAGCCTTTGTCTCAGGGCCATGCAGATAACAGCCGCTTCTTATCACCTTAGAAGCAGCCTCCTCAAGCTCGACAAGGAGCGGGGCATTAGTCTCTGCGAGATTTAAGAAATTCATGATATTCATCAAGATCCCGTATGTAGTCTTCCTCCTCATAGTGATGATCGCAGAGAGCAAGACATACAGTGCCGGTTGTGAAGTCGTGCATTGAATCCCACACGCCGGGAGGAATGAGCACCCCCTTGTTGGCACGGTTCATACGCACCACCATTGAGTCTTCGCCATCAGTGAGATGGAGGTCGAAAGAGCCGGATACAGCTATCAGCACAGTAGTGTTTTCGCGATGAGCATGTCCGCCACGTGTTTCTCCTCCAGGGACATCATAGATGTAGAAAACGCGCTTAATGGAAAATGGCACGTGGCAACCTTCCTCAATGAAAGAAAGGTTGCCGCGTGGGTCACATACTTTTGAAAATTCAAATATCCTTACTTTGTCGAGAAGACGTCCCATCGGGTATTACTTCTTTTCTTTGTTACGTTCAAGACGATTTTCAAGAGCCACGAGAGCAAGATCGAGAGCTTCTTCAAAAGAGTCTGCAGTCTTTGAAGCAAAGATAGAAGCAGATCCCGGGATTATTAGCTCTACACCGGCTTCCTTATTATTGTTGGTCTCCGGCTTCACGAGAGTATAGTTTACGTTTACGCCGCCAATGGCATCAAACCTGCGGACGAGTTTTTCTATTTTCTTGTTGGTGAAAGCTTCGAGTTTGTCACTGATGTCGAAGTGGATTGCTTTGATCTTAACGTCCATAGTCAATGAGATTTAAAGGTGGTTTAACAATACCGGAGAGAACTCCCCCACTCCATCTCGATGTATCCTCCTTTACTTCTATAACACGCGTAAACAACAAAAGTTGTCTAAGAAAGCACAATGCATAATGTATAATTCACAATAGTATTACTCCATGGCATAACTTTTAGGCAAGGAGTAATGTTATAACTATATGAGAATAACCTAAAATTAATAAAAAACATGAAAACATTTAAATTCTTAGGCCTCTGCGGACTTGCATTCATCATGGCATCTTGCGGCGGCAATGCAAACAAGGAAAAAGAAGCTGAGGCAGAAGCTGCCAACGAAGCATTTTATGCAGATCAACCGGTAGAAAGCGGCATATATGACGCTACATACTTCGACATCAAGGGAAAGGACACCCGCAAGGGTCAGTTTGATGGCCGCGTGATCTACGCTCTCAGTCCGGATCAGTCAGCTGTATTCGTATATGAAAACGGCAACCGTACAAAGATCAAGAATCTTTTGATGCTTGAAAAGGGATTTCAAAAAGCCGACAGTGTCTACACTGCTACAGATGCCAAAGGGAATCCGGTGATAGTTGGCAACGACAGCACCAACATGTATATCAACTATATCTCCAATAGCGATACTATCACCATCACATTCACCCCGAAAGCACGCAACACCTACACTCCAATAGAGGCCCTTGCGAAGATAAAGGAAGAAGCAAGCAAATAACTCAACTTTCAAAAAGTTTGAAAGTTGAGGTTATCAGGGTATACGAATAACCCGGTAACTATATTTTTCTTTTTGCTTTATGAGAGATTAGGATGGAGACTTCGTAAAGAAGCCAGATGGGGAGAGACACAATAAGCAAGGTGAAGGCATCCGATGTAGGAGTGATTATCGCACAGACCACAAGGATCACCAATATGGCATGACGCCTATAACGCTTCAGGAAGCCGGAATCGATGATTCCGGCTTTCGTCGCAATATATGCCAACACAGGAAGTTCACACATGATTCCCATAAAGAGGCAGAGCATGATAAGCACACTCATATATGACTCCAAGGAAATCAAATTTGTCACTTCGGAAGAGACCTGATATGTACCAAGGAATCGGAAAGTGAGAGGAAAGATGACGAAATAGCTCAATGCCACTCCCACCAAAAACATTATATATCCCCCAATCAGAAGCCGCAACGATTTTTTCCTCTCGCTTGCATAAAGGGCAGGAGATATGAAGCCGAATGCCTGATGAAGTATATATGGAGAAGCCACAATGAGACCTACGCAAAAAGCAGTCTTCATATGGATCATAAATTGCTGGGCAAGTCCGGTATTGATCAGACTCACCTCAAACCATTCAGTACCACCCAATCCTAATCGTGTTGAGATATCAGAGAGAAGCCTATAAAGAATAAAGTCTGGCGACTTGGGAGCGAGCACAATTTCAAACACCTCATCCTTGAAGCAGAATGCCACCACCGTCAACAGGAGAGTGACAACAAGGATCCGCAGCAGGACTCCCCGCAACACGTCAAGATGATCCCAGAACGTCTGTCCGGAACCATCATTCAAGTTTTCCGACGATTTATCCATCGCCATATGGTTACCTCTTCTCCTTGTCTTCTTCTTTCTTCACCTCCTCCTTATCGTCGACGGTGAGGCCGGATTCCACTTCCTTCATTCCATCTTTGAAGGAACGGACACCTTTTCCAAGTCCTCTCATAAGTTCCGGTATTTTTTTCCCTCCGAAAAAGAGAAGTACCACAAGTGCTATCACCAATATCTCAGAAAGGCCGAGACCTCCTATAAATGCTGTTGTCATAGTTGTCAGTTATCAGTTGTCAGTTATAAGATTTAAGTTATAAGATTTATAAGTCTTATAAGATATATAAATCCTATAATATTATCCTTAATATTTTATCTCTAATATTTTATATCTTATCTTTAATCTCTAATATTTTGAACTAATCTTGGGGGATTACTTCCTGCATATAGATTGCATCGAGACTCCAAAGAGCTGCATCATTGGTGCTGATCGGGGAAGCTTCATGCATCGGGGCAGGAACGTCACTTCCCTCTATGATGCTAACTTGCATACGTGGAGCTTCGGTATGCTCTGCAGTGGTCAACAGATCGTGCCAAGCCTCCGCAGCCAATTCCTTATCGCCTCGCTTCCAGGCAGAATATGCCTGCAGACGCGAAACCCTGAACTTATTGCGCTTAATCTCACGTGCCTTCTGTTTGTAATGAGTGGCATGATCCAGCCAAGCATCTTCCCAATCTGCATCAGGCAGCAGATCCATCATCTCATTCATCAGCTCAAAGCCACCCATGATGGTCATAAGGTGGTTGGTGTCCTGAAGATTAGAATCACACTCAGATGTTATGATACCGGTAGCAGGATCATATCCAAGAGCCAATGGACCAGTGAAGAGGCGGCTTGGAAGGGCACATATACTCTTCATGCCAGCCTTTATCTTGTCGCGATAAGAGGTGTTTTCAGTCCTCTCCCATTCAGTCATCCAGTTGCCGGCATATGCAAGCCAGTCGGGTCCGAACCTAAGACGTGCAGGAGCAGTGCAAGGATATTTCTCGCGAGGCTGAGCAAGGCGCATCGGATCGATAGTATATAGCTTTTGATCTGAGTCTGTCACGTCGCTCATAAGATCACCAAGTCGCTCATCAGCGGTAAGATAATACATTATGCGGTTGAAACCAGCCTGGCTTATACGTGCCTCCTTTGCTCCGCATCCCCAATGGCTGACGTTGTGTCGGCTGCCGAGACCGGCATTAGGTCCCATATGATAGACATCGACTTCCGAAGCATGGCGAGTCATGGCTGTTGCCATTCGCCATAGCTCAGAATCGGCAGTGCGGAGGAACTGATACCATAGCCATAGATTGCTTCCAAGTTCAGTATTATCCCATGCATATCCCCCAATATCATAACGCCAAGAATGACGCACAGGATCGTAAGCATGCATTACATCACCATAATGCCAAAAACCATACCAACGGTTTTCCTCTATTGCATGTTTATAGAAGTCTGCATAGTCATCCAGACGGTCTTCTACTTCAGCACGTGCCGGAGTGGAACGGTCAGGAAGCCCCCAAATGCCAAACGCCTTATGACGGCGCAGATAGTCGGGAGTGGGCAATAGCACGCTTTCAAGTCCGGCAGCCGCAGCATTGGCAGCAAAGTTAGCTTTTCCCCGATATCCGTCATCCGGACGGATAGTAAGGATTGAAGTGCGAGCTGTGCCGTAAGGAGTGCTCATACCTTCCTGCACATCCTCGTAGCTGGAATTAAGTCCGTGAGGACGGTTGTCATAGTGGCGTAAGTCCATAGACTCTGCATCCGGATTCCAAAGCCATGCGGTAACGGTTGCCTTCGGCGAACGTGCACCGGAAACTTCCAGTCCGGAAGGGCAGGATTGCCAGAAATCTTTCATTGAAACTGTCAGCCCCCCATCTACATCACCTGCGTATACTGTGCCCTGGGCACGATGACCGCCGAATGTGCCTATCCATGGAGAATCAGCTGTGGCTTTTTTACGGATCGTGTAGCCATCAGGACCGTTCTGAGAAAGACGGAAGCCATCCCATTCTGCCCACTCATCTATAAGTTTCTTTCCTGCATCATCAAAATCAGCGTAGTCAAACACTTTTTCACCTATCATCTGCATCTCCTGAACGGAAGGAGTGAATTCGCCGGAAATTGGATTGCGAAGCATCCGACGCCCAACGAGAGGCTGAACTGGTTCGCTCCAGACTCCACCGTCAGCAGTAGCGAAAGCCACATGCCGATTGTAGGTGCGTTCGCGCATAGGCACGTCAAAAGCCACTCCGAGAGCCGAAATGAAGTCTTTTTGCTGATCGCCATCAAACACAAAGGAATGTGTCATCTTAATTTCCGGACTTGTGCCGAAAGCACTCAGCCGTATTGTCCAAGGAAGCCATTCGCGTCCATCCTCCGAACGATGAACTCCTTTAAGATATATGACGGCTCGTTCAGCCCCATTACGTTCTATTCCGGAATAAAGGAGACGGCTATTCATCTCGGTAGATTTGACAGATCCAACATAAGGGGAGTCTTTTACAGACCCTACAAGGCGACCATCTACAGCTGTCTTTACTCCGGCGGTTACGATAGAGTCAATGATATTTCCAATTATTTGGCTTGGAGAAGTAACTTTAGGAATATAAATTTCAGAGTTCCCGGCTCTCACAACGATACGCTGACCGTCATCTTCAGCCAGCAGTTGCTTTTTATCTTTATTTGAAGATTTCGCTCCTTGTTTGCCAATTCTAACTGTAAGATTATCTGCGCCAGCCGGAATCGTCCCTGCTACGGCAGCCCATTTCACACTGCCATCTGGCCAGAAAGCCAACGGCCAACTTTCGGTAGGAATTTCCAGGGTGTTTGAAGCGAGAATCAAGGGAGTCGTCTTGGAGACTGCGCCAGCGTCAAAAGGCACACCGAAAGTCACAGGCACATCTGACTTGGGAGCAACTCCAACCCATGAAAGGGGGACGTCTGTCTCCTGAAGTGGCAGACAGGAATAAGAGAAATTTGTCAATCGTGTGCGGCTCAGTGTGGTGCGGAATGCAAACCAACCTTCAGTGAGAGGAGCTGGATCACGGAAATCAACCAATCGTTCGCCGTCGATGAAATATTGAGTGCGGAGTCCGTCGTGGGTTATCTTGATATGATACCACTTGCCAGGTTTAAGAAGATGATCGGCATCTGTATATTCTTTGATGATTTCAGGACGATATGCTGCCTCTTCCACGCCTCGATCGTCGCCGTTGTATCGACGGAAACGTGTCGTAGAGTTATGGTTGCCACCATATCCAAGATAGTAAAGCTGAAGAGTATATGAATTGACAAACTTTCCACCACGTTTATTGAGGTTCTTCCATGGATCCGGAGCATTTGGATCGGAAGCCATCCAGAAGCAGTTGAGGTCGCTGAGTCTATCGTCCGGGCTTTCGGTGACTACCTGAGCGTCATATTCTATTACAGTGCGTCCACTCATCTTCTCCTTACGCCATACGCTGAGGCCCTTTGGGGCAGTAAATTCGGCTGTATCGCCACTGAACGTCACCTTGCAAGGGCCTTCTGATTCGACTATCCAATATTTCTTGAAGTCTTTGGCATTAAGCCCGGAGACGCATTTTGAAGCTGCCAAGCCAGAAATGCTTGTCAACATCACAGCGAGGAAGAAAAGTATTTTTATGTAGTTTCGATTCATGTCAGGTTATCAATTATGTTTCTGCAAAGATAATAAAAGTATCCGACATATGAAAATGACATAAAGGCATTGATAAAAAATTTTGTCATCTGCAAAATAAAAACATACAGCCATACAAATAATACTGTTTTCTTATCGTTAAGTAAGAAAATAGAAAGAAAAAATGAAAGATTTCGTAGCAATAGATTTTGAAACAGCCAACAGCAGCCGGACTTCGGTCTGCAGTGTCGGTGTCGTTATAGTCCGCAACGGTGAAATAGTAGACCGATTCTATAGTCTAATCCGTCCTACACCTAACTACTACAGTCCATTTACCACCAGAATTCATGGATTGACTCGTCGAGATACGGATTCAGCTCCGAAATTTCCAGATGTTTGGGCTCAGATTAAAGACCGTATAGGCGGTCTTCCACTCATAGCCCATAACCGACCCTTCGATGAGAGTTGCCTAAAGGCTGTATTTTCAGTATACGATATGGAATATCCAAATTATCCTTTTTACTGTACCCTTGCAGCCTCACGCCGGACACTTAAGCTTCCCTGCCATCAACTTCACGTAGTGGCAGCAGCATGTGGTTATGACCTTGCCAACCACCATCATGCTCTTGCCGATGCTGAGGCATGCGCTGCCATCGCTCTCAAAATTCTATAACAAGCAAGATTTAAAACTGACTGTCAGATAAAATTATCACCCTTTAAGGGAAAGTTTAAGCAAATTCTTTCCCCTAAAGGGTGATAATTTTATTTTTGAGTTAAAGATTATTTGAAGATGAGAGGGGCGAACTGATAGAGGCTTTCTCGCCATACGGGCCAAGTGTGGCCACCGGGAGTCTCGAAGTAGTCGTATTTGATACCGATTTCGTCAAATTTGCCACGCATCACTTTGCAATTTTCATAGGCTATATCCTCCTTGCCTCCCATTGAGAGCCAGAACACTTTCAGCTGGTCGTTGAATTTGTCTTTATTTTCTTTAAGAATGTCATAATACTTTTCAGAATCCATCATTACGCCAAATGGATTAGGATTCGCAAACCATCCGGAGCTGAACACTCCTAAATAAGCAAACTTGTCAAGGTTGGGAATGCCCGTATTCAATGTCTGTATGCCACCCATTGAGAGACCTGCAAGCGCACGGTTTTCACGACCCGGTTTCACACGGAAATTCTTCTCCGTCATTGGAATCACGTCATTAAGAAGTTCTTTTTCGAAGTCTGATGTATTACCGTCTGCCATTACTATGATCATCGGGGTTGCCTTTCCCTGAGCTATCAAATTGTCCATAATGATATCCGTACGTCCTTGGGATGCCCAACCTCTCTCATCCTCTCCACCACCATGCTGAAGGTATAGCACAGGGTATGATTCATTTGAAGCATCATAGCCAGGTGGACAATAGACGTATGCCCGACGCCAATCTCCGGCAGTAGTGGAATAATATCGTTTCATCCTTACGTCGCCATGAGGTACGTCGGCGATATAGAAACGTTTGTCTCCGTCGGGATATGGTATTTCAACGCCACTTGAATGCATACTGCATCCATAAAAAGACTCACTTGCCGGATCGGCAACCGGGACATCATCAATCACAAGAAAATAGTAATGGAAACCGGGAGTAAGGGGCTCAGTGATGCCATGCCACTCTCCATCGGCATTTTTTACAAGATCGTATTTCTTTCCGAGGTCGATCTGCACTTTCTGTGCATTAGGGGCTTTTACCTTAAATTCCATACGATTGTCGGGAAGAAGACGTGGGTACTGTGCACTTCTTACGTTGAGTGTTCCTCGTTTTCCTGGGAGTGAAGCGTCATCAGGCATCTGATGAAACTGTGCACTGATGGGATTCATACACGCTCCCGCCATTGCGAGCAGCGTGACTACAAATAGCTTTTTCATGATATGGTAAGATTTAAAATGTGTTTTGCTAACGGATACAAAGGTAACGAAAAGTTTTCGAATAGACAAGTAATTGTATCGTATAAAATTCGATAAATGAATAACAACGAAGCATCCTCAGTATCCATACCCTATAAACCCTTTGAAATTAAATGAAAGGATTATTTATAACAGAATTATTTGACAGATAATATTCAATCAAAATTGTCATCCTTTAGGAGAATATTTTTGCGAAAAATTCCCCTAAAGGATGACATTTAGAAGTATCTGAAAAGCTTGCATAGATATATGGAGAGTAATGCCTCAGATTTTATATCATCCATCTCTACAATGAATACTATTTGAGAACTGAACTTCTCCTTAATTATCTCTTTGTTGAGGCTCCTCTACTATTTACATTAGTCTATATTCCATACAGAACATTTTAATTGTGATTCTGCATCCAATTCTCAAATATAAATTTTTTGGACAACTCTGGTATCTCGCATTCTTAGATTTACCTCTATCCAATTGTCTTCATCACTTAAACAATCTATATCGTCGTAAATGACTTCAAAACCACATCCATTCGGAAGAGGGGTTGCTTGAAGACGCGTAGCGCAATTGGATTTTAGAGTTGGAACTCCTGTTGCTTCAAACGGATTGCCATTTAATAGCAACATTACATTGAACTTTCCTCCTTTAGGCTTTTCAGCTTTTAAAGTAAGTCCTTTGTAAAGATGTTTATAGTTCTTTTGCAATCCTTCGGCTTCAGTACGTCTTACATCGTCAAAAAAATATTCTTTCAGTTCATCAAGTTCAGCTATAGCCTGCTCGATTTTCAACGAACTATCTACTTTGTCGATATTATCTTTCAAACGGAGAAGCTTCTTGGTCTTTTCATTATCTTTCTCTTCGAATTCTTTCCTCATCGATTGAAGTTGCGAATCAGGCAAGGGAAATAAGATAGCATATCGGTAAATAATTCGGTCTGTCTTTTTTTCTTTATACTTTTCCCAATAAGTGTCCTTTGCCTCAGATAAAGAAATTCCTTTTATGAAAGGTATATTTGCTGCGGCAATTTTGGTATTAAATCCAAATGACTCGCTATCTGATATTTTACCATCAATATTTTCAGTCTTTCCTTCAGAATAAGATGAATGAGTAACATTTGTAGCAACAGCCATTACAATTCGGGTAGATAATTCCTCTATAACTTTGTCTTTTGCCAAAGACATATTAGGAGCCTCAACTTCCACTACAAGAAAGCCTTGTGGATTAGAAGAAAGCCAATCTGGATGGATATTGGAACTTCTTTCTATAACTTTATATTGCTGGGCATTTGATCCAAAAGCCAAAGAAACAAGAAGCAACGTCAATAATGTCAGTCTTAGTTTCATTCTTCTATCTTAAGATTACGAAGTTCAATTTTTTTATAGTCTACAGAAAGTCCCACAAAGCTAAGTATTTCCGGATTCTTTCTGACATTGTCAATGAAAAATTCTATTTTTACAGGGACGTCTTCAGGGAAAGTGCGATATTTTTCGCCAAATACATAGCAGGAATCAAAGCTGTCTCCTTCTTGATCTATAGCCTTGCGGAATCCTAAAGCGCAATCACTATTTAGTGGTTTCTTCCCGATATAAGTGATAGCGCAAACAATCTTTATATTTCTTGAGGTCGGGATATAAGATGCTTTTATAAGTTTGAACTTCCAATTGGGACTTTCCACATAAACATCTAGATCAGAAGCATCGTAAACACCATCGTCGCTCCCGTCATCATCCGTATTGCTACCGGCACTATCTTTATCACAATTTTTTTCTTTATCTTTTTCTTTCTTTTGCTCTTCTTTTTCCTTGTCAAGATCTATTTTTGCTTTGAAGCTGGCTATCAACTCAAGAGCCTCATCATGACATGGAGCAGAAGCAGGCATACCAGTCAAATAAATCATAGCTGCTTGATATTGTCCACTTAGCCCCAGATTTGTAGCACGTCCTATTACTTCAGAACAATGTTCGGAATAATATTCTTCAATTTTTTCGCGTGCAACTCTTACAAAACGAGTATAGACAGCATCCATTGGCTTGATCGCATTGGCAAGCGCCAGAATAGCTCCACCATCACTATTTCCCTTTAATGCAGCCTGAACAGGTACTGTGACAGAATAGTATTTAGCGTTATCCACCTTATTGAGAGCCACGAGTTGCAACTCGCCGGAAATAGATGTAATTTCCCTTACAAGGCCTGATGAATGTGCCTCATTAGTGACAGTAAGTTTTGCTTGGACGGCAAATACATCTGCTTTCCCGGCTGCTCCTGCAGAATTACGGGTCAGGATTTGCTCAGTCTTTCTAAAAATAACTTTAGCAGCTTCTTCAGTAACGTCTCCTTCCACAGAGACTGGCAAAACTGAAAAATTAGCTTGTCCTTGTGCATTTGATGCTACTGAAATGATCAGTAGCATCAGAGTAAGAAATCGGAATAATATATCTTTATGTTTATTCATGAGAGACATTTTTATTCGATTGTGATGATAAGTTTCTGTCCCATTGAAGACACTTTTGCTTTATAAGCATCCCCTAACTGATTCTTTATAAATTTCCTCAATGCGGAGGTGAAGTTGTTGATGCTATAGCTTCGATCACGTTTAGCATCCCACAATGGAATATTGATTGTGGCTGCAATGAATTTATCGTTGCTCTGAGACATATCATAAATCCCATGATTGGCATTAGATCTTAACCATTCTTCCAACTCGTCTTTGAAATTCTCTTCTGCCGCAGGGGTATCTGTATCAAAATCCCAATCAGTGACGCTCTCACCAAGCAAGAATTCGAGTTTCATTTCTCTACCCTTCTCCACCATTTGTGCAAACGCATCTTGAAGTTGAGTAAAAAATTTATTTTCTATTTTCTTGAGAGCATAGTCTGTAAGTGCAATATAATCTGTGGTCATATACTGCCCACTTGAGAAAGTTGTGGAACACAGTTTTCCAGCCGTCTGGCGTTCCACTGCATTCACTGTAATGGTGCATTGTCCTTTGTTTCCATCTTTGAATAAATCAAGAGATACTGTTGCTACGATATCTGCTGGTAGTTCTTGAATCACCATAGTCTTAGCGTCAGTTTGAGAACCTTCCGTCATAATATCATTGGTTTTAGAATTAGCAACGATGGTTGAAAGATCTCTAGTTTTATAGCCGTGAGAAGCGAACTGGGAGCTAACAGCATCAACAGCATATTTCATAGGAGGATTATTATCAAGATAAGCTTTCATTCCCTCTAAGCTATCTTCTTCACCTGTGGGAATATATGGCACCACCATAATCGTAGGATTGAGAGACGAAGTAGCGGATGATTGTTTCTGATCTTGCCAAGCTGGAGAAATAGCTAGTTTAGCTGCAATTAGATCTGCTTTAAGTTTTGAGAGATTGATGCTTACCTTCATACTTACCCTTTTATTGTTCCCGATTTTTGATTCATCAACTTTTAGCGGGGTGGCGGTAAGATAATTAAGATATTTATTATCTTTATAGAATGTATAATTAAACTCCTTGCTAGGAGTAGACAAGATCGGTTGCCCAGATTGAATACCTTCTACACCTCTGTCAATAAGAGCAAAAAAGGCTTGCTTGACTGCCATTGTTTCAGCATCTTTAGCTTTAGGTGACAATGCTACAGAAATAAGAGTCACCTCTCCCCCAGACTGTGCGTCAAGGGTAACGTCGCATGTGTTAGGAATAGCATTGGCTATGCCCATGGAAAAAACCAATGTCATAGCCAATGTCAGCATCCTGAGAAATATCTGTTTTCTCATGATTTGTTAATTATTAATTATCTTATGTTAAGTGTAACTAAGTTGTAGTCAAACCTATGAAAATTATTGAATAGATTTTACTACTACTTCTTGTCCAGCTTCCATAGCTTCGTTGATAAGCTTGCCGCCTTTTTTGATCTTGATTTTTGAAAGCTCCTCGCTTTCTACATCAGTAACTTCAGCTTCACCAAGAAGTTTGAGAGATGCTTTGCCTCCAATCAAACGCTTAACGCGAACTTCAAACTTAGCGCCCTTAGCCATACCATTGTCAGATCCGAGATTGATATATGCCGTCTTGGCGTCTCCCCCTTTGACTTCGTCAAGCTCAACAATTCTGCCTTCAGTCGGGAATGCTTTTTCTACAAACTTCTTCATATCTTTTCCCATCGTCTGTGCACAATTCTGGACAGCTTCATCTGCACTTTTTGCTACGGATTTTGTGAGGCCACCAGTTAAGTCTGAAAAGAGATTTTTCGGAAATTTGAAATTTTCTGTGTATACAGTCGTGCCGTTAGAAGGGTCAATCACTTTCAACGTGAAAGAAAGAGATGCATCATAACCAAGAGATTCCCCTTTAGAGTTGACAGATTCTTTTGAAGTGACATCAGTTACTATACCTTTAACAAGAAGATTTGCACCTTCTTCGGTCATCACTTTCATACGATCCATATCTTCGCCAGCAGATGCATTGTCTTGTTCACGACGACCTTTTTCGATTGCAAGTGTGCTTCTTGAATCAACGTCAATAAGATTTACTCGATTAGTCTTCTGGATTCCTTCCATAACGTTGTTACGAATTGCTTCAGCCCAGATAAATGATACGGAGTTTGGTCTGTCAAAGTAGTCAAAGAAAACATTAAGTTTGCCTTGTGGCTCATCTTGAGCACTGCCGCAAAAAACGCTGAGCATAATGGCTGCGGCCATAAGAAATAATTTCTTCATAATTTTGTTATTATTGTTTGGTATTATTTTTCAAATTGCATATTATAATGCAAAATTAATAAAATTTTCATAATTTTTTAATGCCGAGATGTTAAAAAATCATAAATAAAAATTGGTTACTTTACGAATGCTCCGCTATTTCATTTACCATTGCCTTTCTTTTACCAGATGGGACATTCTACTATGCTATAATATCCATATTATATTAATAGCGTATATAAATAGGGCAAAAAAATAAATTTTCCTTCAAGAAAAGTCCATAATTTATGGCAAAACAAAACCATTTCATAAGTCACAGCAAGTGGAAGTGCGACACGAAAACGGAAGCATCCAGATCTCACTTAAAGTAGTGATCAACAATGAGCTGGATCGTCTTATCCTCGGATATGGAGGATATGTAGAGGTAATTATCCCACAATTGCTGCGCTACAAAATAGCCGAAAATGTCCGAATGGCAACCTCGCATTTTGAATGAATTTATCGACCTAATGAGTTGATGCGGCGGAGCCAGCCTTTACGGAATTTTAAGTTGGCAGGGCGACATTGGCAGATGTGGTCAATGTAGGCAATCCTCTCTTGTTTAATTTTTTGGAACAGTGTTCTGGGATCATATTTATTGACTGCATCTAGGGTTTTGGGACCCACTATACCATCAGGTTTTACGCCAAGAGCTTTCTGAGGGATGGTGATGCCGTAAGAGCCGCTGGTCCAGACCCAGTCGACAAGCATCTCCGCAACGCGTTGATCTGTTATAAAATCGGCTTGCCAACGGTCCCAGAACATTGTCTTCAAGATGTCAAGCCATTCCGAATAAGAAAGTTTTGAGAAAGAGGATACAGTAGGAGTAGAGAGTCTTTTGTGTGAACAGTACTCTCGATATGTGCCTATAGTCACACCTACCATTGTCGCCCCTCCCCTGTCGTCGGGATCATTAGCTATTCCGAGTGCTTTGGCTTTGGAGAATAGTGTTTCATTGGGAAGAGTTGGATCTTGTATTCCTGTTTCCCAGAAGATGAGAAAAGGTATTAGTTTTTCGATTTGAGCCATGCTGTTTTAGTTATCGTCGTTGAAGATATTAATTGGAAAAGCTTTTATGAATGTATCGCGTTGAGATGAAAACTATTATTACCAAACAAAAAACAAGGACGATTTTAAGCCAGATTGAAGAGGCAGCTGGAATTATAGCATTGACTTTTGTTGCTTTCGTCATAGCTTTTGTAGATTTTATTTGGGATTTGGCAGCTACACTGTCATTGATATTAATAGTCGTTGCTGATTGTTTACGAGTATCTTGGCGCATGAGAGATGCGGACTTTAGGCCTTTGATCGACACCTCTCCATTAGGATGCATTCTGATTTCTCCGGCTCCCTCGCTGAATTCAATATGGTCTCGGGTGAAACAAGAGGCGATTGACTCATTTTTTTCGATATTGGTAATGGAATGGACTCGCAAGTCTGTTTGAACTTCGCAAGAGTCATTGGCGGAATGGTTTGACACCTCTACTGTCTTTTGGCTCCGGCAAGCAGCGAAGGCAACGACAGTGGATAAAAAAGTAAATTTCAATAAATTTTTCATAAGGGATATTGTTTTTCTGCAAAGTTACAATGCAGCCTCAGCTTCTCTCCCTTATCTTGATAAATTAGGTTCTTCTCAAATTTAGTTGAAAGAAAAGGCAGGGAGCACCATTTT
>CAYNEZ010000050.1:0-12535 GCA_964396365.1 uncultured Sangeribacter sp.
TGCTCGGAAACCTGACGAAATCTTAATAAAAAAATAAGTCGAAACAACTTCATTGTGTTTATAAGAAAAACACTTGTTTTGGAATCATTGTTTTCGACCATTGTCTGAAATTTTGTTTTTGTTTGGCTATGTATGTACAGACACAACCCGGGCCGGAGCTACGTCCCTTTGCTATAATTATGCTGTAAGCCCTTTAAGGGTTTGATAGGGATGGACGTCATGCACCGGCCCGAATGTGCCTATGAGCTATATACAAAGTTATTTCTATCGTCTATTTTCAAAAAGATTTTTCATTTTCGCTTTGATTATGAAACACAGGATTTTCTTTAATTGTTCGGGGATTTCACATACTTTAACTTAATTACGGAATACTTGGTCGAAATGGCTTTTTTTTACCATTTTTTAATCGAAGGGTCACATATTATTACATAATTTTTATTAATTTTGCACCTATAAACATAAACTACGATGAAGACAAGACGATTAATATCGTTGACAATGATTTTTATCTTTTCTTTTGCAGCATTTTCTATTGCGGCAGCAAACAAAGATAAAGACAAAGATGCAATCACTATTGTTCTTGATCCCGGACATGGGGGCAAGGATTTTGGTGCGTGTGAAAATGGCGCGAAAGAAAAGGATATAAATCTTTCAGTAGCGAAGAAACTTCGTGATATGATTGAAAAAGAACTAAAGGATGTCAAGGTTGTCATGACAAGGTTGTCAGATGTATATTTGACTCTCCAGGAACGTGCTGACGTTGCCAACGATGCCGGCGGAGACCTTTTCATGTCTATTCATGTCAACTCCATAGATAAAAAATCGCCGGGCAGACAGTCAGTAAAAGGTAGTTCAGTTTATGTACTTGGGCTTCATCGAGACCAGGATAATATGAAAGTAGCCATGCGAGAAAATTCGGTTATCGAACTTGAAAATGATTACAAGGAAAAATATTCCGGCTTTGATCCTTCTAAAGATGAAAGTTATATAATTTTTGAGATGGCTCAGAAAAGAAACCTTGGTGAAAGTATCAGAATTGCAAGCGAAGCTCAAAATTCGTTGGTGAATATTGCCGGCAGAGCCAATCGTGGAGTCAGGCAAGCAGGATTCTGGGTGCTTTGGGCCACTTCAATGCCTGCAGTCCTCGTTGAGCTTGACTTTATTTGCAATCCACAGTCTGTCAAATATATGACTTCAAGTGAAGGAGAGGATAAGCTTGCCAAGTCACTTTTAAATGCTATAAAAAAATTTGTTGAAAGAAGAAATTGATTGTTATTTGTTATACTTGTGTAGCGGCTGTTGAGGCTGTCAATAAAAATAATCCACAAAGAATTCAAAAAATATGAAAAAGATATTCAATCGTGAATTTATAATAGGTCTGTCAGTGATAGTAGCAATTCTTATACTGATCTTTGGAATTGACTTCCTCAAAGGTATCAATCTTTTCCGACCCGCTCATTATTATTTGGCATACTACGACAATGTAGATGAACTGACAGTATCATCACCCGTGCTTATCAATGGATATAAAGTAGGACAAGTAAGGGAGGTAAACTTCAATTATACAAAACCGGGTAAAGTTGAAGTAGTTATGGCACTTGATAAAAACCTGAAGCTTCCTGAGGGCACTCGGGCTGATATCGGAACCACGCTTTTAAGTGGAGCAAGAATTGAACTCTCAATGGGTAAAGGTCCGGAATTGCTTCCCTCCGGCAGCGAATTAGCTACAGGGGTTAAAGAGGGTCTTATGTCTTCGGTTCAAGATGGCCTTATGCCTGCTATAACCGGAATCTTGCCAAAAGTAGATTCTCTTCTTTATAATCTTAATCTTCTTGTGGCTGATCCGGCTTTATCAGCATCCATAGGAAGACTTGATGGGATCACAAACAATCTTCTTGCCACTACTCAGGGTCTCAACAGCACAATGAATAATCAAGTGCCCAGACTCGCCAATAATACCGTCAAGCTTACCCAGTCGCTCGATACAATTGTCGGCAATCTCGGACAGCTTTCGTATCAGCTCAAGTCTCTTCCGATTGATGCAACGGTTGACAATGTGAATCAGTTGACTGCTAATCTCACACAATTTTCTAAACAACTCAACGACAAAAACTCTACTTTAGGTTTGTTGACCAGTGACCCTGAACTATATAATCAATTAAACAGGGTTTCCGCAGACATTGATTCTCTAATTGTAGATATCAAGAAAAATCCTAAGAGATATATCAGCATCAAGCTTTTATAAGATAAAATTAGCCTAATGTGAAGCAAGTTTTCTATCGTTATAATCCGGATACTGACAACTTTGAACGTCACTACCCCACTTTAAAGACAAGGTTAGCAACGTTAGGACGCTATCTTTCTGTGGGTGGCATTATTGGCATTGGGTTGTATGCGTTGTTTTTCTATGTCTTTGAAGGTCCGACTGAAAAGAATCTAAAAGAAGAAAACAGTAAGCTCAAATCTCAATATGCCATACTTGAGAAGCGCCTTGACAATTCTATCAAAGTGATGGAGGATATTCGTAACCGTGATGATAATTTCTATCGGGTCATGATGCAAATGGATCCTCTGACAAGCAAGGAACGCTATTCAGGACTGGAAAACGACACTAAATTTGAAAATCTCGGTCACATCAATGATGCTGAACTCATCAACCGTATGAATCGGTCGATGGATCTTCTTGAACATCAGCTATATTCTCAGTCAATTTCATTCGATCAACTTCGTGAAGCAGCAGGAGCTCAGAAAGAAAAAATAGCAAGAATACCCTCCGTCATGCCAATTAATGTCAAGGATTATACGATGTCTTCGGGTTATGGCTATCGACGAGATCCTGTCTATGGCACCGCAAAGTTTCATGAAGGTCTTGATTTTGCGGCTGCTACTGGAACACCGGTTTTTGCCACAGCCGATGCTGTGGTAGAAGTGGCTGAAAGAAAGGATTCCTATGGTAATTGTATTGATCTCAATCATGGATACAATTATATGACACGATATGCACATTTAAGTCAAATTCTTGTCAAACCAGGACAGCATGTGAAGCGTGGTGAAATGATTGGCAAAGTGGGATCAACTGGTAAGTCTACAGGTAGCCATCTACATTATGAGGTTCGCTTTAAAGGTGAACCGCAGAATCCAGTCAATTACTATTTTATGGATCTTACTCCTGAACAGTATATTGACATGATCCAACTTGCGGAAAATTCCGGACATGTAATGGACTAATCCCTAATTATATTCACTTTGAAATGGACGATCTAAGCAAGAAATACTACCGTATTGGCGATGTCGCAGATTTTTTGGGTGTTCCTCAGGCCACTATCCGCTACTGGGAGATAGAATTTCCTGAAATATCTCCAGCCCGCACTCAAACTGGCATTCGACAGTACACTCCTGCAGATATTGAGACTTTGCGAATTATTCATTATTTAATTAAGATCAAAGGTCTTAAAATGGAAGCAGCTAAGGCTCAGATGAAGCAGAATCGAGACAATATCACGAAGAAACTTAAAGTCATAAGTGAACTTCAAGATATTCGAAGCGAACTTGAAGTGATGCTCATGTCTCTTGCAAAGCGTAAATAGAACTTTAACAAAGATTCGAGTTATAATATGACGGATCTCCTGTGACATCCTCACCTATAAATCTCGGTATTTCATATTCTTCATCCGCGGATTTCAATTCTATTTCTGCTGTCACGAGACCGGCTTTTTCACCCATAAATTCATCGACTTCCCAAATGTGACCGTCATATGGAACAATATGTCTTATCTTTTCCAGAATTGGAGGAATACACATTGCCAACATGTCCGACGCATCCTTAATGCCGATTTCATACTCGAACTCCTGCCTGATAGAGCCCTCATTCTTTCCCTTTACTGTGAGATATCCCCTATTGCCTTTGATACGCACACGTACGGTTCTTTCTGGATCTCTGCATAAATATCCCTGCAATATGCGTATGGAATCAGACGAAAGACTTTTGAAACCGTCATTTTTAACTAAATATTTATGTTCTATCTCCAAGGCCATAATGTTACCAATATTTTTTATTAATTTTGTATTGTCAAATTCAATATTTTCATTTGCAAAATTAATGAAATCAGTCAATATTCGCAACATATCAGCGGACAATATTGTGTCATATCTTTTTAAGATAATGACTTTCACCATATTGCTCATTATTTATGGTTTCCCTTTTTCAGGTTTAGCTCAGGAAACTCCTTTAAAAGTGGATACTACCATATTTCTTCGGGAAGCTCAACAGCTGCAAGAAATTCTTGTGACACCAGGGAGAGAAAAGTATACCACTAAAGATAATCCTGCTGTGGAGTTGATCCGCAAGATTAGAAATAGTCAAAAAAAAGGAGACCCTAAGTATCAGGATAAGTATAGCTACGACCAATATGACAAGATCACTCTTGGGCTGCTTGACATCTCTGATGAGGACCTTAAAAAATTTGATTCACTAAGACAATACCTTGACACCTCTGCTTATGGACATCGCCAGATGCTTAAAGTGCTTCTTAACGAGCAGGCTTTAACAATGCTTTTCTCTGGTAAAGGGAAGGATAAGAAAACTGTAGTGAGAGGAAAGTCTTCACAAGGCATTGGTGAGATGTTTGACGTAGATAACATAGAGATAATGCTTAGTGAATTGCTTCGCGAAGTCAATGTTTATGACAATGACATTACTCTTCTCAATTATAAGTTTCCAAGTCCTCTTTCATCTAACGGGAATTTTCATTACCATTATTTTATAGCAGATACTCTTGACATTGATGGATTTCGATGCATACAATTGACATTTATGCCACGAAATCCTTCCGATTTCTCCTTTTCCGGCAACATCTTCGTGGAAGAAGGTGACACAACCGGCTTCATACGAAAAGTGTCAATGAAAATTCCAAGAACAGTCAACTTGAACTTTATAGACAATTTTTATATTGAGCAACTTTATGAGAAGGATACAGTTGGATTTCGGCATAAAGTGTCAGACCGTCTGAATCTTGACATATGTCTGGCTGAAGGGACTCAGCGATTTACTGCTGAACGCACTTCAAGATTCGATAATTTTTCCGATAAGATTCGGAATGACCTTAAAGAAGCTTACTCGGCTTTAGGATCTTACATTGAAATTGGTTCACCTGGAAGTAATTCCACAGATCTTCTTTCTGTAATGAGAGGAAACTCATTGTCTGGAGCGGAATCGAAGATGGATACATTCATGAGTCATCTTCGGGAGTTTCCATTGTTCTATTGGGGTGAAAAGGTGCTGGCAATTCTCGTCAATGGGTATATAAAGACCGGTCAGAAAAGCAAGTTCGATTTTGGACCAATTAATACATTTATAAGTTTTAATCCCATTGAGCGAGTCAGGCTTCGTATAGGAGGACTGACCACTGCTAACCTTTCTCCACATTGGTTTGCTAAAGGATACGTAGCTTATGGCACTCGCGACCGAAAATTTAAATATATGGGAGAACTTGAGTATTCTTTTAATAGGAAGAAATATCACGCACGAGAGTTCCCAGTCAATAGTATTCGTATCACACATAAGTACGATATGGATATGATTGGCCAGCATTATCTATATACGAATACAGATAACTTCTTTCTAAGTCTTAAGCGAATGAAAGATATGTTTATCACATATCATCATCTTTCTCGTATCGAATATAGTAATGAATTGCCCAATAATCTGACATTTTCATTATGGGGAGAACATATAAAACAAGATGATTCGCCGTGGCTTCCTTTCATAATGGGCAATGGAAGACATGTTCCATATTACAGGCGTACATCAATCGGAGCTTCAGTAAGGTATTCTCCGGGGGAAAAGTTCATTCAGGATAAGGAATCCCGTTTAGTTGTCAATCGGGATGCTCCAGTGTTTCTGCTTTCACAAGAATGGGGTCCTAAAGGAATAAAGGGATGCCATTATAGCGTTTGCAAAACTGAAATTGGCATCTGGAAACGCTTTTGGTTTTCCTCTTTCGGACGATTAGATGCCATAGTCAAGGGGGGGATAATTTGGAGCCAAGTACCCTTCACCGAACTTTTATGGCCTAATGCAAACCTGAGCTATACTATCCAGCCTGAATCCTATTCATTAATGAACCCTATGGAATTTGCAATGGATCGATTTGCTTCATGTGATCTGACATATTGGGGCAATGGAATATTATTCAATCGTATTCCATTAGTCAAACTTACAAAGTTGAGGGAGATTGTCGGTTTTAAGTGCCTTTGGGGAGGATTAAGCAAGAAAAACAATCCAGCCCTTAATCCCAATCTTTTCCAATTTCCTTCCGATGCCCATATCTCAGCAATGGGAAAATCTCCTTATATGGAAATAAGTGTCGGAATCGATAATATTTTCAAAATACTCAGAGTGGACTATGTGTGGCGACTGAGTTATCTCAATTCTCCAGGCATCAATCGTTCCGGCTTGCGAGTGGCTCTTCACTTTAACTTCTAATAAAAACGATTATTTCATACTTACATGACACTTAAAATTATTGATGAAGGTAAAGTCGATTATCTCCAGATGTTGACAAAACAAAGAGAAATATTCAACAAAATGGTAGATCAAAAAAAACAGGGTCTTTCTAACGAAAATGAATATATTTTTCTTGTAGAGCATGCGCCTGTCATAACCTTGGGTAAACATGCAAAAGATTCCAATGTGCTCTTCAGTGAAGATATGCTTTCTGTGCGTGGTATCTCCATCCATAGGATAGAAAGAGGAGGAGACGTGACATTTCATGGACCGGGGCAGCTTGTGGTGTATCCTATCCTTGACCTCGAAACTCATCATCTTGGCATAAAAGACTATGTAAATCTTCTGGAGGAATCCGTCATCCTTACTCTTAAGGAATATGGTATCTTAGGAGAAAGAGTGCAGGGTGCAAGTGGAGTATGGATAGGGAAAGGAACTAATAATGAAAGAAAGATATGTGCTATAGGAGTTAAATGCAGCAGATATATCACAATGCATGGTCTTGCCCTTAATGTCAACACAGATCTTGACGGTTTTAACTTGATTAATCCCTGTGGTTTCATTGACAAAGGAGTGACCTCCATGGCTAAAGAATTAGGTAAAGTATTAGATATTAATAAAGTAAAAGAGAAAATATCTGATATCTTCAAGAATTTGCTTGGATATAATAAATAAATTTTCTATTTTTTTGATAAAAAATTTGGTCAGTTGAAAAAAAAGCATTAATTTTGCATCGTCAAAAGGGGATGAGCCCCGAAAGACATTGCCTTGTGGTGTAATGGTAGCACACCGGATTCTGGTTCCGTTTGTGAGAGTTCGAGTCTTTCCAAGGCAACACTTATACCTTCGATGGGAATCGAGGGTATTTTTGTTATCATACTTACAAAAAATTTATCATTCTCTATGAAGTATAAAAAAAAATCCGTAATTTTGTATTTAATTTAAGCATTTATTAACAAAGTTCCTTATGGCACATTTGAATATTCTCGGAATGGGCGTGGCATTGGTTACCCCTTTTACTAAAAATAAAGATATAGATTATCCTGGTCTTAAAAGGGTGATTGATCACGTCATAGATAATGGTGCCGACTTTATCGTTGCACTCGGTACTACCGGTGAAACTCCTACCCTATTTGAGAAGGAAAAGACTGACGTGAAGAATTTTATAAGGGAACAATCCCAAGGTCGCATTCCCCTCGTCATTGGTGTCGGTGGCAATAACACTGCAGAAATTGTCAGGCAACTCAAAGAGGAAGACTTTTCCGGCTATTCTGCCATATTGTCAGTAGTACCACCTTATAACAAACCTTCGCAAGAAGGCATATATTGTCACTTCAAAGAGATTGCAAAAGCCTCTCCCCTTCCCGTGATTCTCTATAATGTTCCGGGACGCACCGGAATCAACATGACTGCCGACACTACTCTCCGTCTTGCTCGTGAAGTGCCCGGAATAATAGGTATAAAGGAAGCTTCCGGCAACATTCATCAGATCCAGCGTCTTCTTCGTGAAAAGCCGGATGATTTCACAGTTTTAAGCGGCGATGATGGTATGACATATCCATTGATGACTCTGGGTGCGCAAGGTGTGATATCAGTTTTAGGAAACGCTTATCCTAAGGAATTCTCAGAAATGGTGCATCTTTGTCTGGAAGGCAACTATATTGAGGCTGTAGATTATCATTTCAAATTTCGAGAGATCATACGTCTATTATTTGCAGATGGTAATCCAGCCGGCGTGAAGTGTGTGATGCATGATATGGGACTTATTGATAACGAACTGCGACTTCCTCTTGTGCCTGTGTGTGAAAGTACAGCGACTGAAATACTCCATTGGGTCAAAAAACTTAAATGATAGATAAAGTTACCGTACAGAAAATTACTGACGCAGCCGATATTGTGGAGGTCGTCAGTGATTATGTGCACCTCATAAAAAGAGGTCGCAATTATGTAGGGCTCTGTCCTTTTCATAATGAAAAGACCCCCTCGTTTTCTGTCAATAGTGTCAGAAATTTCTGCTATTGCTTCTCTTGTAAGAAAGGAGGATCTCCTGTCAATTTTATTATGGAGAAGGAAGGTCTTTCTTATCATGATGCACTTCTTCACCTTGCATCTAAATATCATATCAAAGTTGAAGAAAAAGAATTGTCTGATGATGAGAGACGGCAACTCAACGAAAGGGAAATGCTTCTTGTGGCCAATGAGTGGGCCGCTTCCCGAATGCAGAAAGATCTTCATGACACTGAGGAAGGGCGCACTGTAGGCCTTCAGTATCTGTATCAACGTGGTGTGACGGATGAAGCAATCAAAAAGTTCAGACTCGGATATAATATTGATAATGGACATGCTCTTGTAGATGCTGCAAAACTTGATGCTGTGGATATCAAGAGTCTTGCACAGGTAGGTGTACTTGGAGAGTCACAAAAGATGCCAGGGTCGTTCTACGACAGATTTCGTGGTCGTGTAATTTTTCCTGTACTTAATGCTTCCGGAAAGGTTGTGGCTCTTGGTGGCCGCGATCTAAAGGGGGGTATGGCGAAATATATCAATTCTCCTGAATCAGCAATATATAAAAAAAGCAATGAACTGTATGGTATATTTCAGGCTAAAAGTGAGATAGCAAAGCAAGATTGCTGTTATCTTGTCGAAGGATATATGGATGTCATAGGTATGTGGCAGGCTGGAATGGAGAATGTAGTGGCTTCTTCCGGTACGGCTCTTACAGACGGACAAATTGCCATGATCCATAGATTTACGGACAACATTACCCTTATCTACGATGGCGATGCTGCCGGAATTAAGGCATCCCTACGCGGTATAGATATGTTGTTGGCGCATAAAATGAATGTAAAAGTACTTCTCCTTCCAGATGGGCACGATCCGGATTCCTTTGCACGTAATAATACACCCGAGAATTTTAGAAAATACGTACAGGATCATGCTACTGATATAATTCGTTTTAAAGCCCAGGTACTTCTGAAAGATGTAGGTGATGATCCTCAGAGAAGAGTTACAGCCATTCAGAGTGTAGTTCAATCACTTGCCCATATTCCTGACAAAGTGAAGAGAAATGTTTACGTCCAGGAGTGCAGCCGAAT
The DNA here is from genome assembly GCA_964396365.1 of uncultured Sangeribacter sp. Taxonomy (GTDB): domain Bacteria; phylum Bacteroidota; class Bacteroidia; order Bacteroidales; family Muribaculaceae; genus Lepagella. Next base: position 9,601 of record CAYNEZ010000050.1, read on the forward strand.
TTTAGGAGTGAGTGAGGAGGTCATTGAAAGTGCAGTCGAGAAGTCGCGAGGCGATGTCATGGAGCAGCAACGTCGTCAGCGCCTTAATGGAGATATCGACAGGATGGAGGAAGCCGAACAGAATCCACAACCCGATCTTTCCAAGCAGGTCCAGTCGTCCAAGAGAAAGGAAATGACAGAGATGTATCCTTTCTATCCATTTGAACGCAATGTGGTCTATCAGTGTGTTAGATACGGGATCCTTGATTTCTGTGAAGTTGAATTCGAAGATGGCTCTACAGGTATGATCAATGTGGCCGAATTCGTTGCAGAAGAAATTCAGGAAGACGAGATTTGGTTTTCTTTCCCAGCCTTTGCAAAGACTTTTAATCGGATTCTCGACTTAAAGGAAGATTATGCTGATGAATTGGTAGTATTCAATGTCAATCTTGAAAAGGAAAAGAAAACGATGTTTAAGACCGGCTATGATGAAATTGCTGCAAAAGACCTTAACATGGAAGAAATACGTAGGGCGGAGCGTCAGCTCGAAGATCGCGTGAATGAGGAGTTAGCAAGACGACGGTATGAGTTTGCGCGCTACTTTATTGAGCAAAAGCTTTCAAGCCATCATGATGATGATGTAAGGCGTACTGTGACCGAAGCAATGCATGAGGAGCAACCATTGAGCAACATTTATCTGCGGAATAATCCCGTCAGTGAGCGGAAAATGGAAATAGCCCGTATGCGTATCCTTGTGCCTCGTGGTGTTCTTGAATGGAAAAATGAATTGCTGAATCAGCGAATCCGAGCAAAGATGAAGCAACTCGACAGTTTGATTGGAAAGAACGATAATATTCAGCAACAGCAGATTCTCATGGAGATTCAAGCACTTATGGAGAAACGGGGGCAGCTCGGAAAGGTAATGGGTGACCGGACCATAGGCACAAAAATAAAATAAAAGGCTCACAAGTGTAAGTTTTTCATCTTTTTTGCGTCTAAGAAAATAAACAAGCTTATGTTGGTATTTTCCCATAAAACAAAAATTATTTAACGATAGTACTCTAAATGAATATTCTTGAAATTGATAATCTGACCAAATGTTTCGGATCGTTGCGAGCTCTTGACAATGTCAGTTTTGGCATTTCTGAGGGATCAATATGTGGCATACTTGGTCCTAACGGCGCCGGTAAGACCACTTTACTGCGTATTATAAATGGTATTCTGACCATTGACTCAGGGAGCGTTCGTATTTTGGGAGAGAATGCTTCCATAGAGGCTTCTCGCAATATTGGTTATATGCCGGAGGAACGTGGTCTTTACGATACCATGCGTATGGCCGACCAGATTATGTATTTCGGTCAACTTAAAGGAGGCGATCCCAAACGTCTGCGTGTCGTTATGAACGAATATCTTGAAATGTTTAATCTCAAGGGTCAGGAGAAACGACGCCTAAAAGAACTTTCAAAAGGAAACCAACAGAAAGTTCAGATCATATGTACTCTTGTTCATGAACCTAAGCTTGTCATTTTGGATGAACCTTTCAGTGGATTCGACCCACTAAATGGGCAGATTTTGCAGCAAATCCTTGAACGTCTTCGTGAGAAAGGATCAACAATAATACTTAGTTCACATAATATGCCTGCGATTGAGGAAATGTGCAGTGACATTGTGCTTGTCGACCATGGGCATATCTTAGTGGCAGATTCCATGATAAATATCAAAGAAAACCACAAGGATAATACATTGCTTCTTACCACTACCACCGAATTATCTCAACCATTGTTGCTGTCCAGTGGCGTCATAACCGAAATTCAGAAAATCGACAACCTTAATTGGCGAAGAGGCCATGCCTATAAGTTGAAGAGAAATCCAGAAAGAACCAACAATGATGTAATCGATGCAGTTGCAATGCAGAGTCAGATTTTGCATTTTGAGGAAGCACTTCCATCATTAAAAGATATCTTCATCTCATATACTAAGCCGACTTCCGGGCAAACACCTTCAGTCAGTGCCGAAAATATGACAGAAAATAACCTATCAAAATCTCCAGATTCGATATGAATAAACTGAAATTAATCATTATCAATGAATATAAGACTGCTGTCACCAGAAAGTCTTTCTGGATCCTGACATTTGTATTTCCGTTAGCCATGTTGGCTTTTGGTATTATTATGGGATTTCTTATGTCCGATTCCGAATCGTATACGTCAATAATAAACTCTGTCAATGAAAGCACAGGGCTGACTCCTGAAGAGGATAGCATGACTGCCGCAAAGGCAATAGCAATGATGGTCGGACTACTTCTCACTTTCGCTATGATGATATGTGGAAGCCAAGTAATGCAAATGGTCAGACAAGAAAAGACCAACCGCATCATGGAGTTCCTTGCTACGTGTGTGCCGGGTAGGACAATGTTAACTGCCAAGATTATCAGTGTTGCTTTCATATGCCTCACTCAGGTTGCGCTATGGGGAGCATGTATTTTGCTCTTCGGGTGCGGACTGCTGATAGTTTTTGATGTCTCAGTGCCGTGGCACTATCTGCTCCACCCTTTGGTATGGCAGACTCTCATTTGGTCTGTTCTATATTTCATTGGAGGCTACTTGATGTTTTGTTCTCTTTTCGCTGCTTGTGGCGCCATTACTGACAGCAATAATGAAAATCAGCAATACCTTTCTATATTGATGATGGTCGTTCTTGCTTCCATGTATATTGGAATGTATGCGGTAGATCATCCCACATCAGTATTGGCTCAGGTATGTGCCTATTTCCCACTCACCTCTCCGACTGTCGGAGCTGTCAATGCTATCACTGGAGAAGTGCCGGTATGGAGCAGCATCCTTTCCCTCATCGTATTGTATGCTTGCGCTTATGGAGCCATTATCATAGGAGGGAAAATATATGCCTCTTCTATGCTTTTGAAGGGATCATCATTGACTCCCAAAGCAATTATGGC
>CAYNEZ010000050.1:12635-18641 GCA_964396365.1 uncultured Sangeribacter sp.
AGCCCCGGAGGAGGGGCGGTCTATGTTAAAAAAGAATAAAGAACGGTTCTTTTCTTCGAAAATATCAATAACACTATTGCAAATTTGATATTTTTTGATTAATTTTGCATTATGAGACAGAATGTGGCTATTGCGTTCTGCCAATAATAATTTTTGACACCATGAGCAATAACTGGAATTATCAACCACTTTCACATCAGGAGCAAGAGAAGGCAGAAGCTCTTCTTCCGGTATGCGGCAACATTTCCCCTATCCCGGAGCTGCTGTTACGCCGTGGTGTCAGTACTCCAGAGGAAGCCATCGGCTTCTTATCCCCTTCTCTCGATGATCTTCACGATCCTTTCCTTATGCCGGATATGGACAAGGCTGTCAATAGGCTTAACCGAGCCATGGGCGCAAAGGAAAGAATCATGATTTATGGTGACTATGATGTTGACGGCACCACAGCTGTAGCGCTCGTCTATAAGTACTTGCAAAACTACTATAGCAATATCGAATATTATATCCCGACTCGTTATGAGGAAGGATATGGTATATCGCGTAAAAGCATTGAATATGCTGCTGAAAACGATGTGAAACTTGTGGTTGTGCTTGATTGTGGCATCAAGGCCATTGATGAAATCGCCTATGCAAAGCAACTCGGAATAGATTTTATCATTTGCGACCACCATGTGCCTGACGACGAGCTTCCGCCTGCAGTGGCTATCCTTAATCCCAAAATGCCGGGATCCCCTTATCCGTGTCCTCATTTGAGTGGTTGCGGTGTGGGATTTAAGTTTATGCAGGGTTTTGCGAAAAGTAATGGTTTAGGCAATCATAATGAGCTTGATTCGCTTCTTGATCTCGTAGCTGTCAGCATTGCCGCTGATATTGTTCCTATTGTAGGCGAAAATCGCATTATGGCTTATCATGGTCTTCGGCGGCTAAATTCAAATCCCAATCTTGGGCTCAGGAGCATCATACGCCTCTGTAAACTTACCAACAAAGATATCACAATTTCTGACGTAATATTCAAGATTGGTCCTCGCATTAATGCATCCGGACGAATGCAGAGTGGTATGGAAGCTGTAGGCCTTTTGGTCACTCGAGATCTTCACGATGCCTATCAAAGAGGTGCAGAAATCGACCAATATAACAAGGATCGAAAGGAACTTGACAAGAAAATCACAGATGAAGCTAACGAATTGATTGAAAACAATGTCAATATTGTGCAAGGAAAGCGTTCTATAGTGATTTACAACAAGAATTGGCATAAGGGAATTATTGGAATTGTCGCTTCTCGTCTGACAGAACTTTACTACAAGCCTTCGGTAGTCTTGACTTATGCCAATGGCATGGCCACCGGCAGTAGCCGATCTGTCCAAGGCTTCGATATTTATTCTGCAGTTAATTCCACAAGACATCTTCTTGAGAACTTTGGTGGTCATACATATGCTGTCGGGCTCTCACTCAAGGAAGAGAATATCCCTGAGTTTAGTCGTCTCTTCGAAGAATATGTAGTCAAACATATTCAACCAAACCAGCTCTCACCCCAATTGGATATAGACGCTGATATTTCATTTGCCGACATTACACCGGAACTTGTGACTTGGCTCAAAAAATTCAATCCATTTGGTCCCGGCAACCAAAAGCCAATTTTCAGAACAAGAAATGTGTTTGATTTTGGCACGTCAAAACTTGTAGGCAAAAATATGGAGCACATAAAGCTTGAACTTGAAGACGATAGCACAAGTCGTGTGATTTCTGCAATTGCATTCAATATGGCTCCCTATTTTGAGCATATACATGCACATAAACCTGTGGATATATGCTATACAATCGAACAGAATAAACATCATCATACTGAATCGATACAACTTATGATACGCGATATCCGCATATCTAAGTCCGACCTTGACTAAGAACTAAATCTTCCCTCTCCCCCACCATTTTTTTCCCTCTGTATCATTTGAGTATGGAATTTGAATATATCCTGAAGAAATATTGGGGGTATGATAATTTCCGCCCTCTGCAACGAGACATCATTGAAAGCGTGATGTCGGGATACGATACATTAGGACTGATGCCTACCGGAGGTGGTAAATCTATTACTTTTCAAGTACCTGGAATGGCGTTTGAATCGGGCCTGACAGTAGTTGTCACTCCTCTCATATCTCTGATGAAAGACCAGGTTGACAATCTGAAAAGACGTGGAATAACTGCAGTCATGCTTAATAGCGGTATGACTATGAGGGAAACCCGATGTGCTTGGGAACGCCTGTGCAATGGCAGAGCACGTTTTCTCTACGTATCGCCTGAGAAACTAAGGAATAATTTCTTCCTTGAAGAGTTGCGACGCCTTCCTGTAAAGCTTATTGTTGTCGATGAGGCCCATTGCATTTCCCAATGGGGGTATGATTTCCGTCCATCCTATCTGAAGATTGCAGAACTTAGGAAAGTGCATCCCAAAGCACCTGTGCTTGCACTTACTGCCACAGCCACTCCTATTGTGGCAGAAGATATCATGCGCCGGCTTGAATTTAATGCTAATAGTCGAAAATTTAAGATGAGTTTCTCTCGGGATAACATTTCATATCTCGTAAGACTATCAGAAAATAAATACTACGATATATTCCATATTCTTTCTCGGTCAGAAGGTTGTGGCATAGTATATGTAAGGAGTCGACGAAAGACCCGCGAAATAGCTGAATTCCTCACAGCATCCGGCATCTCTGCCGATTATTATCATGCCGGGCTCACCTATGAGACTAAAGTGGAGCGGCAAAATGCTTGGCAGATCGGAGCTGTGCGTATTATGGTTGCCACCAACGCTTTCGGTATGGGTATCGATAAGTCAGACGTAAGGATTGTTGTGCATGCCGATTTCCCACCATCCCTTGAGGAATATTATCAGGAAGCCGGGCGTGCAGGTCGTGATGGAAAGAAATCTTATGCAGTTTTGCTTGTATCAAAAAATGATAAAACTACCCTTCGCCGAAAACTTAAACTATCTTTTCCTGATCGTAAGGACATTCGCTCCATCTATGAACGCGCTTGCAATTTTATGAATCTTGCCATTGGCGAGGGTTATGAGCGGCTGATTGAGTTTGACTTTGAACTCTTTTGCGAGACATTTCATCTTCAACGCCAACAGGCGATGGCTGCTTTCCATCTCCTTTCTCAAGCAGGATATCTTGACTTTATTGAAGAGACAGAAAGTAACTCAAGGATTATGTTGACTGTGGATCGGGAGGAACTATACTATATTAATACTTCTGATGCTGCTGATCGCATTCTTCAGTGCGTTCTGAGGCAATATCCGGGCTTATTTTCTGATTATGTCCAAATAAATGAAGGCGCTATCAGCCGGGATACCGGCCTTGACCAAGAGTGCATTTATAAATCCTTGCTTGAACTTAATCGCCAGAAAATTCTATCTTATGTTCCTAAAAGACGCACTCCGTTTATGTATATTCCCACATCAAGGGAGGAAAGCCGTTATGTAGAGATTAGACCGAATATCTATGAAGAACGGTTTAAAATTATGTCTGATCGCATAGAGGCAATGATAGATTACGCCTATTGTGACGATGGCTGTCGCGTAAGCCGTATGTTAGGATATTTCGGAGAGGAAAATGCTTGTGATTGTGGGAAATGCGATGTATGCAGGGGTAAGAAAAAAAATAAGTCACATGTCTCCAAGGAAGAGATGATTGTAAAAGTTTGGAAATACATGCAAATGTATCCTTCAGGAATAACCCAGACTATTCTTGAACGTAATTTTACGCCAGATGACCATCTGGCGGGGGACGCACTTCGATATCTTATAGATGAAGGATTTGCGGTAGAAGATCATGCCATCTATCGTCTAACGGAATACTCCCAGCCCTAATTGGCCTTCATAAATAACCAATAATATATGGTAGGACTCGCTGATTGTAACAATTTCTTCGTAAGTTGTGAGCGGACCTTGAATCCCTCTCTTGAAAATCGAGCGGTCGTTGTATTGAGCAACAACGATGGGTGTGTCGTAGCCCGCAGTAATGAAGCAAAACGTGCCGGTATCAAGATGGGGCAACCTGCCTTTCAGATAAAAAACCGAATACAAAACGGAGAAATAATTGCATTGAGCGGCAATCATCTTCTTTATAAGGAAATTAGCATAAAAGTTCATGATATATTCCGAAGATATGCCCCAAAAACTCTTGACTATAGTGTAGATGAGGCATTCATGATAATGGATGGAATCCCTGATTCTGAACTAATGGACATCGGCGAATCTATTGCAGCAAACTGTTGGGAGGAACTACATATTCCTGTTACTATTGGATTTGCTCCAAGCAAGACTCTTGCAAAAATAGTGGCAGAAAGTTGTAAAAAACAAGGTAGACGTGTCGGTGTTCTTTTCAATGCGGAGGCCTGTCGACCTTTGATGAAAAAAATGTCTATTTCCGACCTTTGGGGAGTTGGACGTAGACTCTCAAAACGTCTTTATACATCCGGAATTTACACTATTGCTGACTATGCAGACAAAGATCTTGGATGGATAAGAGCTACACTCGGAATCAATGGAGAACGCTCATGGCGCGAACTTCACGGGGAGAGCTGCATTGAGCTAAGTCATATAAAAAATCCCCTTCAAGACACTGTAAGTGAAAGTCGAACTTTTCCCGAAGATATAGATGACTATGACTACATCCGAGCAAGAATCGCGATATATGCTGCTGATTGTAGCAAGAAACTTCGTGCCATGGGTGGGGAATGCAAGATACTTGGAGTTATGCTTCAGACCAATAGATTTCATCTTGAGCGAGGCAATGCTCATCCGCAAGGATGTGTAAGGTTTGATATCCCTACAAATGATACTGTCATCATATGTCAAGCCGCAATTTCAATTCTTGATAGAATCTTTTTGAATGAAATCTCTTTTAAAAGAGCTGGCGTATGGCTTGGAGAAATAGTTCCATCTAAAGCTGTGGTCCCATCTCTTTTCGATTCTCCTGAACTAATACAGGCAAAGATTTCTCGCTCCCATCTGATGAAAGCTATCGATAGTATTAACATAGGCTCCAGTATGCCCGTCTTGCGTCTTGCTTCTCAAATCACTCAAGGTCATCCTGGACATAACGATGGCTATTCAAGTTCTTTTCAGGCTCCTAAAAAATAAGAGTAATAACTTTCTTAATGAAAAATCTGAATGAGTTGATTATCCTGCTGAATTCAATAGATAAAGTTGACGCTTGCATAATTGAAAGATTTGTAGTAAATTTGCAAGCGAAACAAGCGGAAAGTTCAATTATTCATATCATGAAAAATACCAAGTCTAAAAATAGGATGATTCTTATTGTGGATCCTCAGATAGATTTCATCAATGGGACATTGCCTGTGCCGGGAGCAGAGAAAGCTATGGATGCGCTTGCTATTTATTTGAATGATCACTATGAGGACTACTCTCATATCTGTGTCACATGTGATCGCCATAATATTCGACATTGTTCTTTTTCAGAATTTGGAGGTTCATGGCCATCTCATTGTGTAGAATCTTCTGTTGGAGCATCTATCTGGCCCCCACTTATGGATGTGTTTATGAAGCATCCTGCAAACATACATTTTCTATATAAAGGTGAGGATATCTCTAAGGATGAATATTCTATTTTCCAAAATCCAGAAGGGGCTGAATATCTTGACTCTATTATTAGATATTCAGGAATTACGGAAGTTGATATTTGTGGATTAGCCGGGGATGTATGTGTTGCAGCCACATTAAATGATGCGAAAAAGATCTACAATAAGATCCATTTCAACCGCCTTGAAAATTTCATAGCATCAATCGGATTATAATACTGAAGTTTTTTCGACTTATTTACGAATACAAAATTAACTAAAAATAATGAAAATAAGTCGAAACAACTTCACTAAGAAACATTGCGATATGAAAATTTTAAAAACATTTTTTTCAGCTACATTGATATTAACGGTTATTTCTATAGCATTCTGTCAGTGTGGTCGCAAAAAAGGCCATCATAT
>CAYNEZ010000051.1:0-18352 GCA_964396365.1 uncultured Sangeribacter sp.
ATCGTTAATCGTTGATCGTTAATCGTTGATCGTTAATCGTTAATCGTTGATCGTTCAACTAAGTATCGGTATCACCCTATTTAGCGCCGCAATAAACGCATCCACCTCCTCCTTCGTATTATAAGCCGCAAAGGAAGCACGTACCGTACCGGAAATGCCAAGACGATGCATAAGAGGCTGGGCACAATGATGACCTGTCCTCACCTCAACTCCAAGTTTATCAAGAAGCATTCCCATGTCATAGTGATGGATATCTCCTACAAGAAAGGAAATTACAGCACTCTTATGCTCTGCATTGCCGAAGATTCGCATTCCCGGTATCTCACGCATTTTTGCCTCTGCATAGTCCATAAGTTCATGTTCATGCTCGGCAATGTTGTCAATTCCGATTTCGTTAATGAAATCAAGAGCCTTTGGAAATGCCCCAATCCCGACATAATCCGGTGTCCCCGCTTCAAACTTGAATGGAAGATCAGCAAATGTTGTCCCTTCAAAACTGACATGCGCTATCATCTCCCCTCCTCCTTGATACGGAGGCATACGAAGAAGATGCTCTTTCTTTCCATATAGCACTCCTATCCCTGTGGGACCATACATCTTATGTGAAGAAAACACATAAAAGTCACAATCAAGATCCTGCACATCAATATGCATATGCGGCACTGCTTGAGCTCCATCTATAAGCACAGGCACCCCTTTGGAGTGCGCATAAGCAGTCATCTCCTTGACTGGATTGATAGTGCCAAGAACATTTGAAACATGACAAAACGATGCCATGCACGTATGCTCATTGAATAGAGACTCATATTGATCAAGCAAAAGTTCCCCCTTGTCGTTTATATCTACCACCTTTATCTTAAGGTCGGGCCGACGGTTCTGAAGCAACTGCCAGGGTACAATATTGGCATGATGCTCCATCACCGTAAGTATTATCTCCCCTCCCTCAGGAAAAAGCGAACCAAAAGATGAGGCTACCAGATTTATTCCCTCTGTAGTGCCACGAGTAAAAATTATCTCCTCTTCAGAAGAAGCACCAATATAGTCACGCACCCTACGTCGACATTCTTCCTGCAGTTCGGTTGCTTCTTGGGAAAGGGTATGCACACCACGGTGTACATTTGCCTTCGTGTCGCAATACCCTGACACAACCGCATCCACTACACTGCGCGGTGTCTGGGATGTCGCTGTATTGTCAAGATATATAAGCGGTTTCCCTCCTATCGTCCGCGACAATATAGGAAACTTATTCCTTATCCCCTCTATATCATAATTTATCATCATTTATAATTTATCATTACATCCCACCGGACATGACGCACACGCTGTCTGCTCACCTGCAAACCGACGCTCTACCATGAGTTTAAGCCTGTCGCGCAGCGGAGGAAGTGAAATACCGTCAATTACATCCGACATGAATGCCTGCTTGAGCATCAGTCGAGCCTGTTCCTCCGAAATTCCTCGCGTCATCATATAGAACAGCTGCTTCTCGTCAAGCTGACCGATGGCTGTGCCGTGAGAACACTTCACATCATCATTGTAGATCTCAAGCTGCGGCTTCGAATGCATGACTGCCGTTTCCGACCCGACTAAGTTTCTGTTCGATTGGTATGCCTCTGTCTTTGAAGCCCCCTCAGCTACATATATCAGACCGGCAAAAGCACCGGTAGCTTGTCCATCCACTACGTATTTGAACAGCTCATCCGTGTTGCATTCAGGCACTTCATGTGCAATTCTCGAATATGTATCAAGCCTGCGCGTTTCATCCTCTATTCCCATGCCAAGCATCCTGAGACTCGCATGGCGCCCGGTAAAACGAGTGAAAAACTCATTTCGTGTCTTTCCGTTATATAGTGTCATCGAATCAAGAAGCACCTCTGAAGACTCTTCCTGATTCAACCATAGCGATGATAGTCTTGAGGTTTGCTGCGTACTCTCCTCAAGATCGTAAAAATCAAGTTTGCTCCCTTTTCCTGCAAAAATCTCTATCACTTGCACGGAGCAAAAGCTGACATCAGGTGTCTGAGTATGATCGCATACGAGGACCTTAGCCTCTGAATCCTCTTCCATCACTATGAGTATACGCCGGGCAGCCATAAGCGGTGCCGAATTATGGAAGATGTTCACAATCTGGATAGTTGGATCCACTTTCACTCCTTTACCAACCCTTATCACTATCCCATCTTGGCAGAATAGAGTATTGAGTGCCACTATTGGATTGCTTATATCAGCCAATGCCCCATAATGTTTTTTTATGAATTCAGGATTTGATTTGGCATAACTTGCAAGCGACATCACTTCCACTCCTTCCGGAAGAAGTTCGCGACACCCCGCAGTTTCAGCATACGAGTCATTGATGACAAGGAAAAGAGAAGTCGACAGGCGAGGCACATCACATCTGAATGTCTCGACTGGATTGACATCTATCTTGACCCTCCCTATATTGATTCCATAATCAGGAGAAAGGATATTCTCAATATCAGAATATCGGTAGTTCTCATCCTTTGCTGTCGGAAGTCCCTGTTCGATTAAAGAGGAAGATGCAGCCGGACGAAGGCGGTTGATCGCCTCGGGCGCATTGGAGTTCAAAAGATCTCCATGCTCTTGCCAAAGGTCGAGATATTGATCTAAAGCTCCCATGACTTATGCCTCCCCTTTTATTGCATCCCTGCCGTCTACCTCTGCCTTTATCCAATCATATCCCTTTTCCTCAATCTCCAGGGCAAGTTCCGGCCCCCCGGTGTAGACAATGCGTCCTTTATAGAGTACATGGATCACATCTGGCTTTATATAATCGAGAAGACGTTGATAATGAGTGATGACTATAGCTGAGTTGTCTGGAGTGCGTAGTTTATTGACGCCTTCTGCTACTATTCTGAGAGCATCTACATCCAGGCCGGAATCCGTCTCGTCAAGTATAGCCAATTTTGGTTCGAGCACTGCCATCTGGAATATTTCGTTGCGTTTCTTTTCGCCACCCGAAAATCCTTCGTTGACACTGCGCGACGCAAGCTTGTTGTCAAGCTCCACGATTGCTCGCTTCTCGCGCATAAGCTTTAGAAAATCGGTGGCTCCCATAGCAGGTTCGCCGAAATATTTCCTCTTTGCGTTGACGGCTGCTCGCATAAAATTGACCATTGACACTCCGGGGATCTCCACAGGATACTGAAACCCAAGGAAAAGGCCCTCATGGCTTCTTACGTCGGGAGTCATTTCAAGAAGGTCTTTCCCTCTGAATGTCACTTCTCCGGAAGTGACTGTATAAGCCGGATTGCCGGCAAGAACCATTGAAAGTGTCGATTTCCCGGATCCATTCGGACCCATCACGGCATGTACTTCGCCCGGCTTAACTTCAAGATTGACACCTCGGAGTATTTCCTTACCGTCGATTTCCGCATGAAGATCTCTTACTGATAGCATATCTTTTTATATCTTTATTCTAAATTCAGTTTATTTCTTATCATCGTTTTCCTTTCCATCTCACCATGTATCTCCCAAACGCAAAACGCAAAACGCACCACGCAAAACGCACCACGCAAAACTAACTGATCGTCCTCGCTTCCCAAAGCTGAACCTTCAGGATGTATTCCTCAGCCGACATTGTGCCAAGAAGTTCCGGGGCAAGACGGATCACTCCATCCACAAGATTGCCGTCGTCATGGCGAGCGCAATGCATTAGAGGAGAGTCAAACGGACGGCACAGTGCCAGGTCGAACAAGATGGAGAGAAACATCAGGTATTTCACAAGACAAAACGCCGCTCCTGCTATAGAGTTCATTATCCCTACCGGAATAAATCCCAAAATGAAGTTTATTATCCCGGCAAACATGGAAAAGAGAAACATGCTCAGTCCCCATATTATCCCATATCCCAATATTGAGACAAAAAATACCTTTGCCACCGGATGATATATTTGAGGGAACCATCCGGCAAGCCATAGAGAAAAGTCTGGGCCAAGCGCACGCGCTGCAACGATGCCGAACACAAAGCCAAGCACTCCCGACATCTGACGCATAAATCCCGTGTGAAAACCTCGGAACATCCCTACCAATGCCACCGCAATTACCAAAATATGATATATAGCTTCTCCCATTTCTATTCGTTTCAAGTTGCAAAATTAATAATTTTTTTGGAATTTATTGATTTTTTACACTCTAACATTTTGTCAGATTCTCAATTCTTATTAATTTTGTAGGAGAATGAAGATACTGGCCGACATCAATACACGCAAAACCGACATTGGGATTTTCCTCTGCTTCCTTCTGGCAGCAGCCTTGTTGACATGGGCTGCTTATGCGGCATGGGTCAATTTCCGCACATCTCCACCCTATGTCGACAGAGACCGATATCCGGTAGGAGGTATTGATATTTCTGCCCACAACGGCGACATTGACTTCCACAAAGTAGCAGCTGAAAAGCTTGAGTTTGTTTGGATTAAGGCTTCGGAAGGAGTATCTTTTCGCGATAAGAAATTCGCATCCAACCATGCAAAAGCTGGCGATGCCCGACTTCTAAGGGGCGCCTATCATTTCTTCAGGTTTGATAAGGACGGTGTAGAGCAAGCCATCAATCTTCTGGAAGCTATTGGCGACAGAAAACTTGAGATGGGGGTGGCTATCGATATCGAGACTTCCGGAAATCCTGATGGCATCGATGATGAGGTAATAAAAGAGCGCATTGCTACTATGGTTGATTACCTTAACCTTAGGGGGGTAGCTCCGACATTATACTGCAACAAGGCTGACTACTACAGGTATTTGTCTGATTCTTTTCCGGGCAACTCCCTCTGGATATGCTCTTTCTATACTGATCCTATTGCTGCTCCCTGGAATTTTTGGCAATACAATCATAAAGGCGACGTAAAAGGAATAAAAGGGAAAGTTGACCTGAATGTTTTTGGTGGGTCAAGAGAAGATTGGGCAGACTTTATATCTAAACAACAATATTTAGGGAATAAATCCGTTATATAAAAGTGAAAATCCGTTATATAGAAGTGAAAACATTAAAATCAATATATTGCTTAAAGAATGTGATCAGAAGTGCCTTTGTCATGACTATGGCTTTTCTGACATCGTTTAGTGTGCTCGCATCTGGCAGTGAAAAGTATGCGGCTTCTTCAGTCCTTTCCAAGGGAAAGTGGGTAAAGATCGACGTGACCCAATCAGGTCTCCAGACTCTCAGCCGACAGACTCTTAAGAATTTCGGTTTTAATGATCCCAATCGCGTTTTTGTCTACGGCTATGGTGGTCAAATCATTTCGGAAGTCCTGAACAGCGATCATCCTGACGACCTCCCTTCTCTCCCGGTTGTCCGGAACACCGACGGCTCCATCACGTTCTTTGCCACTGGCTCAATAGCCACTCAAAAGTCAAATACTCAGCAGATGAAATATGGACACACTATAAATCCATATGGCGACACTTCATATTATTTCCTGAGCGATGTAGAGCCTGCCTCTGCAATTGAAACCGTTGATCTTTCCGACATGGAAGGATTGCCGGTGGCTGATTCATTTACGTGCCAGATTGTCCATGAGCGTGATTTGCTTCAGTGCGCCACTTCCGGTCGCGACTATCTTGGAGAAGATTTCAGGCAAAACAAAACTCAGACATTCAGTTTTGAACTTCCTGACAATATTTCTGGAAATGCCAATATCCGGGTGAGGTTTGGAGCTAACACCAATGGTGCACCAAGCAGCTTTATGGTCACTGCCAACGGAGAAAGACTACCGGCTACTTCCGACGACCGCATTGCATCTGTGACATCGACCGATCAATACTATCGTCTCGCTACGTCAACAAAGACTGCCGAAGGTGTTGGCAACTCATTGACGGTTGGAATTGAATATTCCCAAGGTGGAGTGGTCAATACAGCTCGTCTTGATTGGATTGAAGTGGAATACGAACGCGCGCTTTCTCTCAAAGACTCACGTCTACATTTCATCGTCAATCCTTCATCCAATCAGGCATATTCCATCAAAGGGGCAAGCGAACAGACCATCATTTGGGATGTCACCAAGCCTTGGGACGTCCGGCCTGTAAAAGGCTCATATAATTCTGCCGACCGCACTCTGACAATAGGAATCAGGGATAAGGGAATCCGCGAATTCATAGCTTTTGAGCCATCGGCTAAGGGTGCTTCCATATCTGCAAGAGTTCAGATTTCCAACCAGGATATTCACTCATTGCCGACTCCCGATATGGTGATTATCACTCCCGATGAATACGCCGCTGCTGCCGAACGAATCGCTGCACTCCATCGTAAACACGATGGAATGACAGTTCATGTTCTCTCCCCCGAAAAGATATTCAATGAATTCTCAAGTGGAAATGCCGATGTTTCTGCATTCAGAAAGCTATTGAAAATGTGGTATGACAGGAGCAAAAGCAATCCGGAAGGAACGCAATTTGGATATTGCTTGCTTATGGGACGTCCGTCCTACGATCAGAAAGCAAAGAATCCGGAGACAATCAAGGCTGGCTATCCACGCACTCTTATATGGCAGTCCCCATCGGGAATCATACTTACTGAGACTAACTCTTATTGCACTGACGACTTCATAGCAATGCTTGAAGATGAAACGTCTGAAAGGCCTATGTCTTCAAGAAAACTTCTTGTCGGTGTCGGACGATATACTGTCACTTCTGCATATGAGGCTGATATAGTCGCTGCCAAGCTCGAGTCTTATATGACTGATCCGATTTATGGCGCTTGGCGCAATAATGTGATGATGATAGCCGACGATGGAGACTCTGCTAATCACCTCGAACAGGCTCAGCTGGCTATCGCAAATATGATGACGAATGAGGCTGGACAAAACTACGCCTACGAAAGAATTTATCTTGATGCATATGAAAGGAAACAGACCGGTTCCGGTCTCACTTTCCCTGAAGCAAAGCAGCGTATGCTCACAAAGTGGCAGAAGGAGGGCGCAGCTCTCATCTCTTACATTGGGCATGCCAATCCTAAAGAATGGGGACATGAGAAACTCCTTACTTGGAGCGATATCAATTCCATGTCAAATCAGCATCTTCCCGTTCTCTATGCCGCTACATGTAGCTTTGGCAAATGGGATGCTGAGGATGTAAGTGGTGCGGAAATAATGCTGACAAACCCCGCTGGAGGTGCAATTGCGGTGATCACACCAAGCCGTACCGTATATATCAGCAATAATAAATATATCACCAATTCCGTGTCAAGGGAAATGACAAAAAGAGATTCCATTGGCAATGGCCAAAGACTTGGTGATATCATCAGACTCGGGAAAAATCTTAATTCCTCCCCCGACGACAACATGCTCCGCTATCATCTGTTTGGCAATCCTGCCCTCCGCATGCCTGTAGCTGCATATACTGTGCAGATCGATTCTTTGGCTGGCTCGGCAATAGCAGAAAGCATTTCTGACTCCCCTGTTGTAATGGCACGTTCTATTGTGAAAATATCCGGTCGTATAGTTGATAATGACGGAAACACTGTGCCTTTCAATGGGCCTGTTCAGTTCACACTCTTTGATGCCGAAAAAAGCATCACCACCAATGGGTGGGGTGAGACTGGGAAAGTAAGTGTATATCAGGACCGACCGACAAAACTTGCTACCGGTAGCACTACTGTCAACAATGGCATCTGGTCTGCTACAATCCTTATGCCCTCTGAGATTTCAAACAATTTCTCCCCGGCTATGGTGACTCTCTATGCCTACGACTCTAAGCTGAAGGTAGAAGCAAACGGTTCCACCGATAAGCTGTATGTTTATGGCTACGACAACGATTCGTTGGAAGACACGGATGGGCCTGTCATCGAAAGCTTTGGCATAAATTCAGCAGCAGGAAGCACTGCTAAGACTGTTCATTCCAATCCTGTGGCTATGGCGGTATTCAGTGATGAAAGCGGCATTAATATTTCTGATGCTGCTATCGGACATAAAATGACCCTTACCCTTGACTCTGGAAAAGTTTACGATGACGTGAGCCACTATTTTACCCCCGACCCTCAAGAACCTACAAAAGGAAGCATTGCCTACCCTCTGATGAATCTTGAGCCGGGCGACCACAATATTACCCTTACAGTCTGGGATAATGCCAACAACTCTACAAGTGAATCGATCAATTTCAAGGTCGGATTGAATATGAGGCCTATTGTGGCTGAGATTTCATCTTTCTATAGCAGCGAAAATGATCAGCTTAATGTGAAAGTCACCACCGATAGGGCTCTTTGCACTCTTCAGTGTAATCTTGAATGTTTCGATCTTTCAGGCAATAGATTATGGAGTGTTCAACGTAAGGCTTTCTCTGACAGCAACAGCTCATTCACTTTCGTATGGGATATCAACGACGCACAAGGCAACAGACTCCCAAGAGGAATTTATAGCTTGCGCGCCACCATCACTTCTGAAGATGGACTCTCTACATCTCACAGTAAAAAAATAGCGATCCCTGCAAAATGACAATCTACGCAATAGCCAATAATATCATTTCCCCCGTTGACAGCAGTGACTCGTCAAAACCTATTTGGACCATTATCTCACCTTCGGGCATCCTTCAAGGTGGCAATCCCTATTTCGTGCCCGACTTTGCTGAAAGGTTTGAGGCAAGGACGGCACTTGCCATAAAAATCGGGAAAGTTGGCAAAGGAATAGCATCAAGATTTGTAGGCAGATATGCAGTGGCGGCTGCCCCATGTGTGCTGTTTTTGGCAGCTGATTTATTGCAAGCGCTCAGGGAGCAAGGACTTCCCTGGACTCCGGCCATAAGCTATGACAGATGTCTGGCTATTGGACAGTTTTTTCCATTTGCTTTAGATGATAAAAACTATGAGATCCGCCTTTCCATTGAATCCGGTGAATCGCATCTTGAGACTATATGGAATGATTCTTCTATCTCTCCTGGCATAGAAAATTCTTTGGTGGCAATTAGTCGCGATAATACGCTTAAGACTGGCGATCTAATTCTTATGGGACTCTCCCAAACCGGGCCGGTCGTATCTCCCGAATCGCGTGCCATCCTGAGCATCAACGATGTCGAGTCACTCAAATTTAATATAAGATAACTCGAAAAGTCCGAAGATATACAATAATAAAACGGGCTCCTTTCACGTTACTACCTTATGACAACTTCAAGAACTATATGCACGTTAGCCACTGCCCTTTTTGCTTCTTACGCAGCAGCTCAAAGTGGCAATGACATAAAGGACAATGAATTCAATCCTGTCCAGACTGGTGTGACAACTCTTAGTATAACACCGGATGCCCGAGGAAGCGCAATGGGCAACCTCGGTGCAGCTACCGATGCCGACATAAATGCTCAATTTTGGAATCCATCCAAATATGCATTTGCTTATTCAGCCGGAGGCGTCGGTATAAGCTATACCCCTTGGCTTCGTAAGATAGTCAACGATATTTTCCTCGCTGACATAAGTGGCTACCTTAAACTGGGCAACAGCGACAATCAGGCCCTCAGTGCATCTCTGCGATATTTCTCGCTGGGTGAAGTGATTGTCGACGAAAGTGCAGCATATACTATCAATCCTTATGAGTTTGCTGTTGATTTTGGCTACTCTCGTAAGTTGAGTGAGAAGTTCTCTATGGGCGTAGTGCTTCGATATATTTTGTCAGACCTCTCTTATGAAGATTCTACATCGGGCGACACTAATACTGCCGGTTCGGCATTCGCTGTAGACTTGAGCGGGTATTACACCACTTTTCCTATGATTGGAAGAAGCGAATGCCAGTGGAGCTGGGGTTTCAATATCAGCAACATTGGCTCTAAGGTAAGCTATGACCACGGCACAAACTACTATTACCTGCCGACCAACTTAAGGCTCGGAACAAACTTTACATTCCCGCTTGCCGACTACAACTTGCTTTCTATCGGTGTCGATCTCAACAAACTTCTCGTGCCTACAAAGCCGAGAGAAAGCGACTACATCAATCCGGGAGGCACATACTATGACCCTGACAAAGACGAGGCTCAAAATGCAGCCGCTTTTGATGATGCCCTTCAGAAATGGGAGACCATGTCGCCCATCACAGGTATATTCAAAAGTTTCTCAGATGCTCCGGGTGGTCTGTCCGAGGAGTTGAAGGAAATCAATGTTTCTATTGGTGGTGAATATTCCTACAACGACCAGTTTTTCGTGCGTATGGGATACAATTATGAGAATGCCATGAAGGGTGGCAGAAGCTATTTTGGTTTTGGTGCAGGATTCTCTCTCAATGTTGTGCGTCTCGATGCATCTTATATGCTTGCTACGGCTCAAAGCTCCCCTCTCGACCAGACCATGCGCTTCACTCTAAGCTTTGATATGGACGGCATCCGCGACCTTCTCGGGAAGCGCTCTCGCTAATCCAATGCATGATTCATAATGATGAATAAGTTTTAACATCCAATAATTTATCATTTATCATTTATCATCATGTTTCGTATTGGCCAAGGCTACGATGTCCATCGTCTTGTTGAAGACCGCGATCTATGGATTTGCGGAATAAAAATACCCCATTCTCACGGACTTCTCGGTCATAGCGATGCCGATGTAGCGATCCACGCCCTTTGTGATGCCCTTCTTGGTGCTCTCGCTCTTGGCGACATCGGCAAGCATTTTCCCGACACTGATCCCAGATATAAAGGCATTGACAGCAAGATTCTTCTCAGCAATGTGATGGATCTTGTCAGGAGCAAAGGCTATGACCTCGTCAACTGCGACATCACCATCTGCGCAGAAGCCCCAAAATTCCGTCCATATATTGATGAAATGCGACAGACTCTTGCTTCCGTAATGAATGTCAATCCGGACCAAGTTTCCGTCAAAGCCACGACTACAGAAAAACTCGGCTTCACAGGCCGCCGCGAAGGCATCTCCTCCCTTGCCATCGCCCTCCTAAATCATAAATGATTCCAGTCCTCAACACTGTGCTGAGGACGTAAGTCCGAAGTGAACATGAATCTCAACGAAAAGCAATCCCGGGCCATGGAGGCCACCGAAGGACGTGTGCGTGTCGTAGCCGGGGCTGGCTCCGGCAAGACTCGTGTGCTCGCTCATCGCTTTGCTTTTCTCGTCAATGAACTCGGCATTTCCCCCGGCAATGTCTTATGCTTGACATTCACCAACAAGGCAGCCCAAGAGATGAAACACCGCATTGCCGGCATGGTAGACCGTGGAAATGTCAACGACCTTATCTGCACTATCCATAGCTTCTGCGTTAAACTCTTGCGCCGTGAAATCTATAAGTTAGGCTATCCCAAAAACTTCACTATCATCGACGAGACTGATGCTAAGGATCTTGCCAAAGAAGCTATGCAGGAATTTGGCATCGACAGAAAGAAGAATACTGCCGAGCGTCTTCTCAAGGATGTGGCAGCTCTCAAAGGCTACGATCCGGACGGATATATAGCTAAATACCTTATGCCTGGAGCACCCATAGGAGCACCCGACGTAAAGGTAAGATATATTCAGCTGCAACGAAAGCAATTCGCACTTGATTATGATGACATCATATATATGGCTACTTATATTCTCACGCATTTCCCTGACGCAAGGAAATATTGGTGTGAGAAACTTAACTATGTGATGGTAGATGAAGTGCAAGACTGCAGTGGCGATGACTGGAAATTGATTGAGATCCTTGCTTCCCACCATGGTAATCTGTTTGTGGTTGGAGATCCTGATCAGGCCATTTACGAATGGAGAGGTGCCTCTCCCAAGACTTTCGTCAATTTCAAGGCAGACACTGATATAATCCTT
Organism: uncultured Sangeribacter sp.; assembly: GCA_964396365.1. Taxonomy (GTDB): domain Bacteria; phylum Bacteroidota; class Bacteroidia; order Bacteroidales; family Muribaculaceae; genus Lepagella. Next base: position 11,734 of record CAYNEZ010000051.1, read on the forward strand.
GATATCAATTATAGAAGTACTCCCGACGTGCTTGCCGTGGCAAACAGCATAATATCCAATAATAAGAATCGAATTCGCAAGGAACTCACTGCTGTAAGACTTAATGAAAGGCTTCCGATTTGGAATCACTGCAAGAGCGAAAGTGAAGAAGCGGAATGGATTGCCGCTACCATAGAGAATAATGCTCTCTATGGCGGTCGCTTTGTCGACAATGCTGTCCTTTATCGAAGCTCTTTTCTCTCTCGTCGCATTGAGCAAGCTCTGCTTAAAAGAAAGATACCATACACTGTCTGGGGTGGCGTACGCTTTTTTGAACGCAAGGAAATTAAGGATATAATCAGCTATCTTCGTCTCACTGCCAATGAAAACGACGACATGGCATTTACCCGAATTGTAAATGTCCCTGCACGTAAGTTCGGTAGCGTGACTCTTGGCAAACTGAAGCAGATTGCCGAATCGGAGGGCGACTACCTCTACCCTACTCTTAGGCGTCACATTGCAGAACCCGCTTTCGGCAAGAAACCTATCCGCGAATTTATGGAGCTTATTGAAAATGCCAGATCAATTGCAGAAGGTCTAAAGATTTCTGACCTTACGGAACGACTGATGCAGACAAGCGGACTTGACACTATGTATCGCACCGATGAGGAAGAAGAGCGCCTTGAAAATGTAGCAGAGCTCATCAACTCCATGATAGAATTTGAGGCCACCAGATTTGAAGATGGTGAATCTGATCTTTATCACTATTTAGGTGAGATAGCCCTCTATACCAATACTGACCATCAGGAAGATAAAGACAAGGTAAGGTTAATGACAATTCATCAAGCCAAGGGTCTGGAATATCCATATGTCTTCATTATGGGACTGACTGAGGGGGTATTCCCTAATCATCGGTCTATACGAGAGCGCCGCATCGATGGCGAGGAGGAAGAACGTCGACTTATGTATGTTGCTGTCACTCGAGCCAAAGATATGCTGTATCTTTCCGATTCTGAGGGATACCTGAATGAAAGCGGTGCATTGAAATATCCTTCAAGATTCATCTCTGAGATAGCGGAAGGTTTGCTCAAAATTGAAGGTAATCCCGACAAGACTCTTCTTGAAGGCACTAAAAATATGGTCAGGACTCTTGATGAGGAATTAGGAGGAGGCGACAACAGCGTTTGGGTAGCAGGCACAAAAGTCACCCACCGCATCTTCGGAGAAGGCACCATCGAGAGCTACGATCCCGCCTCCAAATCCTACAAAGTCCGTTTCGGCGAAAAAGTCCGCCAACTAATCCCCTCCGTCCTCTCACTCCTATCCCAATAAAATTCAACTTACTCAATAGAAAGTTGAATTTTTTTTTGTAAAAAGAATTATTTTTTGTAATTTTGCCTGGCAGACCGCAACAGAAGCCCGGTCGGGATCTGTGGGCGGGATGCTGACATTTTGACAAGCGTTTATCCGCGCTGATTCTTGACTGCTTGAAATTCTCGCAAAATTTCGTATTCATGTCAAGGATTGAGCAACGGTAGATGCCCAAGGTTGTGTAATACCATGCATCCGGCACGGTATCTCGGGAGAGATATTGTCGGACGCGATATTGCATATACAAGCGTGGGCTTCTGCGTTGCCGTCCGACATGAATAGGGCAATGCGAGAAGCCTCAAGCAGTAGGACGGCAACAGATACAGGTTCCTACGCTTTTTTCATTTTTATTGGCCTCGAGGGGAATTCCGAGTCCTTAACTTACATTATGCGCAAAACAATTCTTACTTTACTTGTTGCATCAGTTGCTATGTTGGCTTATGCGCATCCTGTCAGTCTTGATGAAGCAAAATCTATCGCTTATGATTTCTTCAATTCAGGTGTTGGCCCCAAAAGGATACCTAAAGCTGTTCAAATGACTTCGAGTGATTTGAAGTCGCAGGATACTCAACCCTACTACATCTTTAATTCTGATGGTGGTAACGGTTTCGTTATTGTATCAGGTGATAGTCGTGCTCGTAGAATTCTCGGATATTCGGAAAATGGATCATTCAGCAAAGAAAACATTCCTCCCCAGTTGGAATGGCTGCTATCCGAGTATCGAAAAAGTATGGAAACACTTCCCACCAATGCTCCTGCACCACGCAAAAATATAACACGGAGCTCAGAGCAAAATTATCTTCTATCCACACAATGGGGTCAAGGCGCACCTTATAATGCTAAGTGTCCGTTTGTCAATGGAGGCAGAGCAGTAACCGGATGTGTGGCTACAGCGATGGCTCAAATTATCAATTATGAAAACAAGACTCATCATGTTGAGGAGATTCCGGAATATTGGTGTTCAGTACCGATGCCGGCACTCCCGGCATGTGATTTTGACTATGGTCATCTTGACAATGATGGTATAGCAACTCTGATGCTCTATTGCGGACAGTCTGTAAGGATGGATTATGGTCCTATTGAATCCGGATCTGCAGTGCAAGATGTGCCGGATGCACTTCGTAATTACTTCGGTTGGGAACCGGAGGTCAGAACCATGGAACGTGACAAATATAATGACGAGCACTGGAATCGAATGGTGAAGGAGGAAATTTCTAAAGGGCATCCGCTTCTATATTCAGCAGTTGGAGAACAAGGATGGCATGCTTTTGTGGTAGATGGATTCTCAGATGATCTTTTCCATGTGAATTGGGGCTGGGAAGGCTTTATGGATGGATATTATTCGTTCCAACCATTTGCCCAAGACCATAATTCAGATTTCATAAACATGCAGTGGATGGTGGCTGTAAGAGACGATGATCCATCTGCTGACATCATCACTTATGGAACGACAATCAACGGAATCAATTATGAGCTCATGGATGACCTTACAGCCGTAGTGCTTCCGCTTAAAGATGGGAATAAGTACCGGGGGGATCTCGTCATTCCATCCCATGTTGAATTCGAAGGGAAAACCTATACTGTCAATTATTTCGGACCAAATGCTTTCGTAAACTGCGAGCATCTTGAGTCCATCTCTATACCGGCAACAATCATAGGACAAGAATGGAGTATTTTCGACGGTTGCGAAAATCTTCACAAAGTTAATGTCGAGGATTTGGCAGCGTTTATACGTCTTGATACTGGAGCCTGGTGGACTGGCTCTCCATTGACTTATGGAGCTGATCTTTATCTTAAAGGAGAATTAGTAAAGGACTTAGTCATTCCTGAAGGAATAGAATACGTTGGATACTGTAAATTTAGGAATTGCTGGTCCATAGAGACACTGACGATGTCTTCATCCATGAAACATGCAGGACAATACTCATTCGCAAATTGTCCTAAACTGAAACGTATCGATATGTCAAAGTCTTCTATGGAAATATTAGGGGATATGGCTTTTGTCAACAGCGAATCTTTGGAAGAAGTATCAATACCTGCTACTGTAAAGACCCTGGAGGACAAGACAATCGGACAAGAGAATGGTCCGGGATGCAAGAAACTACGTAAGATAGTTTCACTTGCTACAACACCACCATGGTGTACAGCTGATGAAATATTTGAAGAACGTCACCACAGTGATGCCATTGTATACGTTCCAGACGAGTCTGTAGAAGAGTATCGTCAAGCAAAAGAATGGAGTAAATTCCTCGATATTCGTCCTCTCAGTGAAGAAAAACCTCTCTCTAAAATAGAGACAGTAATTGAAGGTATTAAGTATGAACTTAATCTAAATAATAATACTGCGACAATTGTTGAAAAAGAATCGCCCAACTCATGGGACTATTATATTATTCCGGAATCCATTGAATATAATAGCAAAAGATATAAAGTTACAAGAATAGCTTTTTCTGCTCTACAATTTATGGAGATCATAAGTTGTGAAGCCTCTCTTGAAAGAATTGGTATCTATTCTCTCTCTAATTCTATATTTAAAGATAAATTAATAATACCTCCAACTCTTACCCAAATTCCCAGGAAAGCGTTTATAGGCTCAAAAATTCCGATTCTTACTTTACCAAAAGAATTATATTCCATCGGAAGCCAAGCATTCGGTTATCAGGAAATATGGGATATGATTGAAGATGAATGGACTTGTATAGGGTATGAAAAAGTTATCGGTGCCATCGAATGTCTCAATCCGAATCCCCCTATGATCTGTGATGATACATTCGATCCTGTTACATATGCTGAAACAACTCTTATGGTTCCCTATGGAAGCAGAAAAGCCTTTTCATCTGCTCCTGGATGGCGCAACTTCGTTAATATCATTAACCTAGGAGAAGAACAGGAACAATCTCACACAAATGACCTAACTATATCAGCAAATCTTATCGATGAATACCCAGTAAGAGATCGAATGCCCTTAAAAATAGTAGCCCATGTCAGGAATTCAGGCCAGTTAAAAATATCCGGATTAAATTTGTCATGGCAGATTGACGGCAAACAACTCGGAGAGAAACATTTTGCAATAGAATTACAATCTTTTGAGACAATGTCCCTGGAAGAAAAAATAATCGCAAGTGTCGATGCCGCCGGAAAACATGAGTTGAAACTGATCGTATCAGCTGATGGTGTGGAAGACCAGGACAATTCTGATAATGAAGTGATTCTGCCTTTTGATTCTTTTGACAAAGGATATTATAGAGTATCACTCTTTGAACAATTCACTACTGAATTATGCAGTATGACCACATATTATGCACCAAAGATTACAGATGGAATACAGAATTCTGGTAAATCTGATTTCTTAGCAAAAGTAACACATCACTGTGGTTTCTATGATGATTTTCTAACTATTAATCATGACTACGAATGGTTTTACAATGATTATGGTACATATACTCCCGCTATTATGATCAATCGTACAGATATTAATGATACCGGTTATACACCTGTAAGTGACATACCTAATGATCTTGACTACAAGATTATTAAGCAGGCTGGCATCTGTGATGCTCTTGTATCTGTGAATTGCGATGTTAGCAAAGATAAGATAATTGTAAAAACGCTTCTTGAGAAGGACGAAGACTTTGATATTGAAGATGGATTCGATCGTGTAACTGTATTTCTTTTGGAAGACTCTATTCCAGCTCGTGAGCAGCTTGACGTATTGTCTGACGGTTATGCAGAAAACTATTTCCATCGCAACACCGTTCGAAAAGTCCTTTCTGATATATGGGGTGATAAAGTTGTATGGAATGGTAACATGTGTGCAATAAAATATGAATCTGATATCGATGACTCATGGAACACTGACAATCTAAAGGCTGTTGCATTCATCCACCGTTACAACCCGGAATCACCGATTGACTGCCAGGTATACACAGCCAATTCAAGTGATTTACCTCAATATGGTTCCCAATTGGACGATAGTGAATATAAAGAACCTATTATATCTGCTAAGACTATTACTCTTAGTTCCGATAATAAGACTTGTTTTGTTGGAGAATCTTTTAGGATAGAGGCAACAGTTCTTCCTGAAAATGTCACAGACAAGACTGTTATTTGGAGTTCAAGCGATGAAAACATTGCTATTGTGGAAGGTGATGGTAAAGTTACTGCAATTTCTCTTGGAGAAGCTATCATTACAGCATCTTGCGATGATGTCTCTTCATGCTGCACTATTACCGTTGTTCCAACACCTGTCGAAAGCATAACCCTAAGCAACTCTTCATTGAACCTTATTGAAGGCGAGATCACGATCTTGACCGCGATAGTAAGTCCGTCGGACGCCACAGACAAGACAGTTACTTGGACATCATCTGATGAATCTATCGTCACAATCTATGCTCACGGTGAAGTGTGGGCTATCAAAGCAGGATCTGCGACAATCACAGCTGCATCTTCCAATGGACTGACGGCATCATGTTTCGTGAATGTTGAAGCCAAGATCATCGAGGCGACCGAGATAATCCTTAGTTCCACTGCTACTGAAATGAAAGTCGGAGAGACTGTAAGCCTTACAGCCAATGTGATTCCGGAAAACACGACAGACAAGACAGTCGTTTGGTCATCAAGCAATGAAGGGGTCGCGACTGTGGATGCATCCGGTAATGTCACTGCGAATGCAATTGGCGAGACAACCATTACGGCGACCTGCGGCAATGCGACTGCTACCTGCAACGTCACTGTATTTCCAACTCCAGTCGAAAGCATAACTCTAAGCAATTCTTCACTGAGCCTGCTTGAAGGCGAGAGCGCGACTTTGTCCGCGACTATCAGTCCGTCGGATGCCACAGACAAGACAGTTGCTTGGACATCATCTGATGAATCTGTCGCCACAGTCTCTGCATCCGGCGAAGTGACAGCTGTCAAGGCCGGATCTGCGACAATCACTGCAACTTCCTCCAATGGACTGACAGCATCATGTGTTGTGACAGTAGAAGCCAAAGTGATTGAAATTGAGGCCATAATTATATGCGACGAAGAATTGACCCTCGAAGTTGGCGACACCTTCCAACTTACAGCACAGATAATACCGGCTGAGGCTACCTTCCAGGAGGTTGAATGGTGGATCGACGATGAAACAATTGCCAATATCACCAACGATGGTTTTCTCACAGTAATAGGAGAAGGAACAACGCTCATACATGTCCGCTCAGTCTTCAACAATGAAATTGAGGCTACATGTACTCTCAATGCCAAGTCAGAGGTTGCCAATATAATC
>CAYNEZ010000052.1:0-18258 GCA_964396365.1 uncultured Sangeribacter sp.
CTTCGATTATCCTCTTCGCTACTGTCACTGCACAGGTCGCTGTCTTGCCGTTGGATGAGCTTACTGTGATAGTGGCAGTACCGGCCTTCAGGGCCTTCACCTCGCCGGTGGCTGAGACTGTGGCGACTGACTCGTCGGAGGATGTCCAGGTCAAGGTCTTGTCTGTGGCATCTGCGGGAGTGACGGTCGCGGTCAGTGTGGCGACATCTCCTTCGGTCATTTCAAGACTGGTCTTGTCAAGAATGACGCTCGTCACTGCTACGATGCCGGATTCGACAGTCACCTTACAGGTGGCCGATATGCCGTTGGCGGCCTTGACAGTGATTGTCGCGGTGCCTTCCTTGATGGCCTTCACCTCTCCGTTTTCAGAGATAGATGCCACGGAGGCATTTGATGATGCCCAGGTCAGCGACTTGTCGGTTGCGTCTGCAGGCTGAACCGAAGCGGTAAGATTCGCGGTGTCCCCTTCTGTCATCTTCAGCTCGGTATTGCTGAGTACGATTCCGGTCACTTCGATTATCCTCTTCGCTACTGTCACTGCACAGGTCGCTGTCTTGCCGTTGGAAGAGCTTACTGTGATAGTGGCAGTACCGGGCTTGATGGCCTTCACCTCGCCGGTGGCTGAAACTGTGGCGACTGACTCGTCGGAGGATGTCCAGGTCAAGGTCTTGTCGGTGGCATCTGCGGGAGTGACGGTCGCGGTCAAAGTGACGGTATCGTCTTCGGTCAGCTCTAGGGAAGTCTTGTCGAGGGTCACGCTCGACACCTCAATAATCTTCGCAGTGACAGTCACTGCACATGTTGCGGTTTGGCCGTTTATCGAGGAGACGGTGATTGTAGTCGTGCCGGCCTTGATGGCTGTCACGTCGCCGGTAGCTGAGACTGTAGCGACTGAGTCGTCGGAGGATGCCCAGGTCAAAGTCTTGTCTGTGGCGTCGGATGGATTGACAGTCGCTGTCAATGTGGCGACATCGCCTTCGGTCATATCAAGTGATGCCATGTCGAGAGTCACGCTTGCCACCTCAATAACTTTGGCGTCAACATTCACAACACAAGTTGTGGAAATACCATTGGAGGCAATTGCATAAATTTCAACGTAACCCGGAGCTAATGCCGTGATGGAAGCCTCTACACCATTCGCATTTACAATAGCTATGTTTTCGTCAGATGACTGCCATGATATGGACTTATCAGTCGCATCTTCAGGGAATATGATTGCTGTAATAGTATAGGTATCTCCTTCGGTCATGGAAAGATTATCTTGGCTCAGATAGACTCCTTGCACATCGATGAAGCGCTTTTCAACTCTCACATTGCAAGATGCTTCAACGCCATTGGAGGCGGTAGCAGTGATTGTTGTATCTCCCTCCTTAATTGCTTTAATCTTGGCAGCTCGCCCGTCTTCTGTATGGACAGTGGCAACATTTTCATCAGAGGAAGCCCAGACAAGACTCTGGTCGGTAGCATCCCAAGGATCAATATTTGCATAGAGCTGTCCTTCGTCACCTTCAGTGAGAGTCATATCTCCTTGGTCAAACCATACTGATAATACCTCTATTGGTTTGAAGTTTCCATCATAACCTCCCCAGTGCTCATCCAGATATGTACATCCATCGCCGTTGGAGAGAGCGACTTGACAATTTGTGAATACTGTATTACTCCAACACTCTTCTGCAGAATAGAGAATGCGTCCCAACTTTCCCGTTGACACAGGCAAGGAAGTCATATCTGGGGACATTACAATAAATCGTAGAACATATCCACTCCATTCATCATTCTCAGATTCCTTCTTAAATTTGGGACTTCCATAAAGTTTATGAGTTGAAGAAATGGAGTTTTCGAGCTCTACTATTTTAGAATCTTCAAATTTTAGTTCACGCGGAAGTCTGACATTAAAAAAGATTGCGCACAGAGCTTCATTACCCTCAGAGATGCCAAACTCCATAGAATAGCGACCATTTCCTTCTGATCTTGGACTATTCATATAAAAACGAGTATCCTCGCTGCTTCTTGTATTGAACGCCGGAGTCTTTACTGTTCCTCCAAAATCCTCTCCTGAATCATCCCAGCCGCCGATTCCAACATTCATACCGGAATCTTCCGTCAGTTTTCCGGAGATAATGATATCTGCAAGCTTATGAAGGTCCGTTTCATCAACTTTCCCAGAGTTGTTGACATCGAGAGACTTGTCGGTAGTGCCAGCTTTTATACCCTTTGCGAGATAAACCATATCGGCGAGATCGACTCTATCATCACCGTTGAGGTCTCCTCTATACTTTGCAGATGCATCTAATGCAAAGCCAATCACGCAGGATAATATCGAAATTTTTAAAATTAGTTTATTCATTTGTAAATACTTATGAAAGCTTGAAAAGCGGACGCACGAGTCGTGCGTCCCTGTCAAAGCCTATTTGCATTATGTATTAACCAACATTAGTTCCAACCGCCGATAGAACCGCCAATCTCGATCTCAACCTGTTCAGGACTCTTCGAGAGGGTAACAGTAATAGTATGGCGATAACCTGGCTTAAATGATAATTGACCCTCCATAATATAGCTGACAGTTCCACAAACTATTTCCACCAATGGACGACGCGATGAAATGCGCTGTGGCACTACGATAGCAGAATACTTATTCGCACCAGTTTTCTTAGCCTTTATAGTACCCAAATTTGATCGGCTGTCAGGAGTTACACCACCATTGGAGAGATCCACTAATGCCGTCGTGTACGTACCATGGATGAAAACCTGAGCATCAGCCGGTATATCACCCTCATAGTCGGCAGCTTTTGTTAATACCACTTCCACATTGCTCATACAATGAGAAAATTTTAGAGACACAGGGTTTGCACTGGCCGACTGCTGTTCAGCCTTAGCCCACAAGAAATCAGATGACGAAAAACCTTCATCAGTACTTTGGTCATTGTTGAGTTCATACCTGAAGCTTTCAGTATCTTCCACTCTTTGGGTATATGGATAGTATGCGTAAACATTGTAAGTACCTTTGTTCCAGTAGTACTTGTTGAGAGCATTCCAAGCGGAACCATTATACTGGAAGCATCCGTTATTGACCATATTTCCTCCTGGCTGAAGAGAGGAATTGGTATCTACCACAAACAGACCGATGCAGTCGCCTTTTTCAAAACCAGTTTCAGTAGCTCTTGATGTAGCCGAAGGATGTACTGCATCTATACGCAGTATATTTGTAGTTTCTTCTGCCATGTTTGGTTCTGAATTTTCACATGCTACTAACGCCATTGATCCTGCAAGAGCAATGAATGCTATTTTTATAGATTTCATAATTATTTTTGTTGTTTAGAGTTGTTTTTTTGTTGATTACGAGCGTTGTTTAACAGTTTCTTGCTATCATTTTTAGTCATTACGACTGGTGCTTTATGGTTTGGAATTCCTGTCACACTCTCCATATTGAAACTTCTTGTCTGAGTCGAATTTCCCCAGGCAAAAGTATCGTGGTCATAGAATGATTCGAGGTCAAACCGTTCCCCGGCTTTCTCAAGAATCCGTTTCGTGATATCTTGTCGGGAGATGGAATTGAAATAAGGGATACCAAGATTCATGCAGGAATTTGATTCAGACCTGAAAATACTACGTGTAAATCCGAAACCACCCTCAAATACATCAACACGATCACTATAACGCGGATCGAAAATCATGTGAGACCAAGGAACGATGTTCATGTTGCTTGTAGTGGAAAGGTTCATAAACCATCCTTTTCCGTGCATTGATTCTATTTGTCCAGTTGCCCATCCTGGTGCAAACTGATTCTTAGAGATTAATTCATCACCCAATTTACCAAAACCATGTCCACATGCTTCGTGTTGTATTACTCCGCGATTATCCATAGGATATGGATTTGTAGTAGGAGGACAAATACTAATTGTAAAGTCTCCCTCATAGTAATATGTCGCGCTGCTATAGTCCACAGCATTCGGGATAAGAATAGTCAGTCCACGTCTCAAATCATCATCTGAAATAGTGACACCATTGACATCATTTTTCATATAATCAAAAATCAGGGCCTCGTCAGGCAATAACTGTGAACTGCTACCACCGCACGAAGCAGACGCAACACCACCAATATAAATTGTTGAGAATTTTGTATCTCTATATGTATATACGGTGTTAACACCACTTTCCTGAGAAAGGGATATGATGGAATAAACATCGAAATACTGGCGCAATCTGTCATACGGTGCAATTCCGAAGAAATGCTCCATGTCTTCCTTACATTGCTCAAGATAATCTCCCGAAGCGATCTCACTGCCATCCCAACCGTCTCCGATAAAGTAAATTGGAATGCCATTACCCGCAGTATGTTGTTGCAATTTGACGGCAGAATCCTCTCCATGGGTATAATCATATTGAGAAACTTCCACAGATACAGTAGCAGATTTATCTGTCAACTCAAACTCAACTTTGCCAGTCCGGGATTCACTACCAGAAGAAAGATCTTTAGCTGTGATCGTGACAAGGGTCTTACCTTTTCCAGATGACGGTGCGACAGAGCACCAATCAGGATGCGAGGCAAGTTGCCAATCCCCTTTTGCATTAATGGTAACTGTCTGGATCTTTTGCTGGTTTAGCGCTTGAATCTGCGAAGGATAGCAACTGAAATCCTTATATGCAGCGATTCTCTTGAATTCCTTCCAGCCGGGTGCTGTCTTATAAGCTTGTAATGAAGCTGCTGGCACTTCCAAGATGACATGGTCCAATCCAACGCCATTGAATGATGATGAGTTTACAAATGGTGGGGTTTCCGCCTTACAAGAAATTGCGGTCAGACGTTCGCATCCTGCAAAAGCTTCTCTTCCGATATATTCCACATCTTCGTGCAGCTCAAGACCAGTAATCAATGAGCATCCACTGAAGGAGCCTTCTTCAATTACTCGTACTCTTTTCGGAATTGTAATCGTACCTTGCAGACGATTGCAATCAGCAAATGCGAATGCTCCAATAATAGCCAAATCCTCAGGCCATATAATTGTTGTAAATTTATTTCCAGAGAACGCATTGGCTTCTAATTCTTTCAAGGACTTAGGAAGCACCAACTCACCAATAAAACCACAGTAGCTAAAAGCACGATCACAAATAGTTTTTATTCCTTCCGGCAACTCCAAAGTTCCTGAAAATGTGCAATCATTAAAAGAGAATTTAGATATCATTTCGAGGCCCTGAGGAATAACAAGCCCCCCACTGAACTTACCTCCCGTATGCCCTAATACTTTAAGAGATTCAGGTAGATACAAACTTCCGGTAAAATATCCAGGAATATTACCATAACTTTCAAGACCTTCTGGAAGTCTAAGTTCACCGCGAAAACTACCCCAAAGTTCACCAATGCGTTTCAAAGTAGATGGGAAAGTAACCTGCACACCATCCGCTGTCATCCAACCGTCAATCTCCTCCACTCCTTCAGGTATTATCTGATCTCCTCTTAGATAACCACCGGGATGTCCTAACTTTTTAAATGGGGTTTTGGGATAAATAAGATGCCTTACAGGACCTGAGCTCATCCAATGCGGAGAGAGAGATAAAACATCATCTGTCATTACAGCATCAGCGAGATTGACAGAGGAACAACATTCCATTTCCAATCCAATGAAATACCTGTCATCCTCATTAAGCGGCCCATATACCTTAAGGGCGGAGATTTGTGTCCAATCCATACCTAATGACTTCATTGTCTCCTTCAAAGTGCCTGGTTGATTAACGTTAACCACCATATATTGATACATGATACCGTCGTGAAATTCCGGGTCATCAATCCAAGTAGTTATTGACTCAGGCATAAGGGTAAATGCATAATCTCCAGCTGTTGATTTCTTTTCAATCTTGATTGTGAAGGTATGCATTTTTCCTTGCAAAAAATTCACGGGCACATCTTTTGACAATTGATAATCCTTGCCATCAACTGTCAAACCTATTATGCTTTTACCTGCCCCAACTGTCTGGGGAACCACCACAGCACGATACTCAGAGTTGTATGAAAGGGGATAAATTCTTTCACACTTTCCTTCATCTGCGACAGCAGTCTGCGCTTCAAGATTGATAATTGCATCAGGCACGGTATTATCTATCCATACAATTTTTTCCGCTTTGGAAAACTCATTCATGTCAAAATCGTTTCCAGCCTCCAGTTTTATAGTTAATCCCGCCATTGCATGTCTATATTCCAAAGGGATAGACTCTCTTGTGGGCTTGATGTTGCAAGTCTTGGCCCACAAGAAATCCGACTGCTCATAGGCTGACAATGCTCCGGGCAAAGCAGTTTCGTTTTGACGCGTCGATACTTTAAATTGATATTGCAAAGGAGTGGTCATTGATGAATCAAATGGATAGTATCCATATATATCAATAGGAGTAGAACTATCACTCCAATAGAGCTGTGTGGCTCCATTCCATTTATTTTCCTCCTCAGAATACGTAAACCTTACGTTTTTTGCGTGAATCTTGTCGTCTTCAAGTGATGTCGGTTTGTCATTATCGTAGTCCGTGATGTATATACCCATCACATCCTTATCTGCGAAACCGAGAGCTGAAGCTCTTGTCTTGCTCCCATAGCAACCATTTATATTTATCGGAAGATGACTGAGGTCATCCTGCGCAAACTCACCGAAATTATCTTTACAACCGGTAATTGCCGTCAAACACGCAACGAGCAATATCCTGTTTTTTGTTTTTTTGCTTAAGCTATTCATATTGCTTATATTGTGTTTAATGTTTGTGATTGTGGGTACGCTTACCCGAATATTTCCGTTTTGGAGCTCCCTTTACCATTATTGGCGCACAACCTTGTACTGAAGAAACTATCGAAGTATTGCCGTATGAACGTGAACCAATGGTGAAATCTCGTCCCCATTCGCGTGAATCCTTCGATATGAATTGCTCATAGTCGTAAGATTCTCCTGCATACTCCATAATTCTTCTGACTGCCAATTCCCGACTCCAAGTAGACATATAAGGCACATTGTTGTTCATCACTGAATTATATTCCGATCTATAGACCCCCCTTGCATGAAAGTAACCACCTTCCCATACATCAACTATGTCGTTGACTCTTCGGTCAGAAAGCATGTGCTTCCAATTGATCTCATAATTTTTGGAACTTTTCGACAGATTCAGTCCCCAACCTTTGCTATGCATATCTATTAGTCCTGGCAAATGGCTACAACAGATACATCCACATTCAAGAATTGAACTGTTGTGATATATGTACTCGTCGGCTAATTTTGCAAACGCATGGCCACCGGCCTCATGCTGTATTAACCCTCGCCAGTCATTGGGATAATCGCAATCGCTCTTGGGACAAATAGCCACAGATGTGCCGTTGTCATACATCACAGTCACACCATCATAGGCATTTCCATTTGCAACAAGAATGCATGTCATCATATTGATTTCTGTCTCTTGCACCGGTGTGTTGTCGACACAATAGATAGCAGCCGCATCAGCGGAGCAAGAAATTCTGCTGTCATAACTCCAATTGCCATATGATGTGCTGAATTTTGTATTGCGCAGATAGTTGACAGAACCAATACCACTTTCATAACTCATTGCAAATGCAGTATAGACATTGAAATAAGGTTTATATGTCTTATATGGCTCCAAATCGAAGAATCTTTCCGCTGCTTCCTGCATATCGGTCAAATATGTCCCATTTGAAATATCCTCAGCGTCATAACCATCACCAATTATCACCAGATTCACTCCTCTTTTGCCAACCGAGTGCTCATGTATGGCATAGGACTGGTCTTCGTCATAAATATAGTCAAATTGTTTTACTGAAAAAGTCGTAGTATATTCCGTACCTTCAAGCTGAACCTTTATCGCCCCACTTCTATTTGCCGATCCATGTGGCATAGCATCTATTGTGATGGAGAGTGTTGACTTTCCTTCTCCAGATGAAGCTGAAATATGCAGCCAATTCGGACATTCTACAACTTTCCATTTTTTGCCTGCATCTGCATTAAGGATTACGTCACGTTTTCCACCTTTGTTAAGCACCTTTGCAATCTGTGGCCGGAATACCAAATTATGATATGGCGCTATTCTCTTGAACTCGCTCCACCATTGAGCGTTTTGATATAGACCTACGGATTGTTCAGGAACTACAAGAGTGAAATTGTCTTTATGCAATTGTTCACCCATTCCACTGAATGGATCATTTATCAAAGTTGGAGGTTCGAGTGCATCACATCTTAACTCCTCAAGTGAATAGCACCCAGCAAATGTTGGGTCTGTCCACCAAGATGCATCACTGTCGTCACCTCCTATAACTTCCATGCCAGACGGTATTCTGATATATTGAAGATTCTTACAGTTGAGGAATGCACCTTGGTTAATACGTCTGACATTTTCGGGAATTACAATTGAGTCCATAAGATAGATACATCCATTTAACATGTCTCGAGGAATAATCTCAAGTGAAGTAGGAATATTGATATGGCTGATTTTGCTCCCGGCAAACGCACCTCTTCCAATTTTCTTTATACTATTAGGAAGATGAATATCTCCGCGTAATTCACTACCATAATTCTCAAACTGACCGTTATATCCAATTCCTCCAAAAGCACAGTCTGCGATTTCCTCAGCACCCTCAGGAATATGTATACCTGTAATCTTTGTTTTATTGAAAGAATTGGGAATACGCTTCATTCCAGCCGGGAAGACAACGGTTCCTGTAAGCGGTGTACCAGAGAAAGCCATGTCGCCCAAATACTTTAAGCCTTTTGGAATGCGTGCCTCACCAGATGTATTGTAGCAGTTAGAAAATGCATTGTCTCCTATATACTTGATATTATCAGGTAGGAGCAACTCATTAGTAAATTCACAACCATGAAAAGCATCGCCACCGACATATTCTAATGTAGAAGGAAGATTAAGAACAGTAATATGGTGGCTATTTGAACCATAATTACCAATACATCCTTCACCAATCCACGTAACACCTTCCGGTATTGTCAAAGTGCCAGATAGTGGTAAAAATGAGAGTGCCTCAACCCCTATATATTTGCAGTTGTCCGGCAAATCAATATGATTCAAACGAGGAGCATGGCATGGACTATTACCTCCACTAAACCATTCTGAAAGAATATTACAAGGCAACGCATCATCAAAGGTATCTTGGTTTGTAATTAATCTACCATCATTATAAATACCCCAGCCTTCTCTTGAGCCGTATACCCAATTAGTGATATGGATATCTTTGGTTCGAAGTTCTTTTAGATTCAGTGCCAGCAAACCTCTGAAATGATTGTTAAAGAAATCAAAGTCTATCTGATTCATAGTTCCTGTCAGCTTAAGATACTCAATCCTGTTGGTATCCATTCCTGCTCCTTTGGTGATAGCTTCAAGTGTACCTGGCTCTGCACAATTTACAATTGTATATGCCTTTGTAGAAGCATTATGTCCAACCTCATCATTCTCCCATGGCGTAATTGATTCATTGACAAGAGTGAAAGCATAGTCACCTTCCGGCTTTTTGTCAACCTTTATGACAAATCTATGAAGCATTGATGGCGAATACTTCATCGCACTCTCACGCTTGAACTGATAAGAATCAGCTCCTATCGATATCGTAAGAAGAGTGATGCCGACATCAACAGTCTGAGGAGCTACTATAGCACGATAATTATTACCTGCATTATAGGGATAAATGGTTGAAGGATCAGCATTTTCATTAACTCTTACCCGTCCTGTGGAAATGTCTATATGGGTCTTGGTAATGGTGTTGTCGATGGTTACTTCTTTATCAGTTTTTTCCCAAGAATCTCCGAAGCCCTCACCTTCTACAAGTGTAACCTGCACACTTGCCATCATATGATTATGAAGAAGATGGATAATTTTGCCAGGCTCAACTCCGGATGCTTTTGCCCAAAGAAAATCTGAGGCCTCGTATCCTGTCATTCCTGTGAAATGGTCGGTTTTGTCCTGCTGCTTCGAAACCTCAAATGCATAAACTGACACATCATTCACTCTTTCGGCAAAGGGATAATAGCTATATGCATCCACTGGAGTAGACTCATCTTTCCAATAGATCTTAGCTTCTCCGTTCCAGTCATTATCATCTTCCGAGTATTCAAATTTCATATTGTCAGCGTGATTACCCTGGGCTTTTAGATTTCCGGGGAGACCGCCTTCGTAGTTGACAATGTAAACGCCTATTGCATCACCATTGCTAAAACCACCATCGTTTGCACGCGTCACATATTCTTGGTCTATACTTCCCGAAATAATTATCTCATTGTCTGCATCATTGGGAAGACTTGGTTGCAAATCAACAAAGTCAGCACACCCTGAGCAAATCAAAGTGAGAAGCAAGAGTATGTATTTATTATTAGTTTTCATTGCTTTTTCTGTTAACGTTTTACTCTGGACACCCTTCGCGAGAATCCTTAGTGACAAAATCATCGAAATTAAATGTTTTGCGTGACAGTGACATAATACGTCTCACAATCAATTCTCTGCTAATGGTATTGAAATAATGAATGTAGGTTGACATACAACTCTGATTTTCAGATCGATATACTCCACGGAGATGACGATACCCTCCTTCAAATACATCTACCAGATCGCTATATCGAGAATCAAATATATAGTGGCGCCATGGCACAGTGTTGATTGATCCAGACATTGAGATATTTCCATACCAACCTTTTGCCACACCTTCTCGATATTCAGACAAACCATTGCATCCCGGACAACTACAACCTCGAATGAATTCATAATGAGACACATATTCCGGGGCAAGTTTTCCGAATGCGACACCACCGGCATAGTGCTGTACCACGCCTCTGAAATCATACGGATACGAATCTTGAGAATATCCGCATAACGCTATATCAGCTTCCGAATCAGAATGACTTACCATTCCTACGAATGAATTGAAGTTTGGAACTACCACTATCATAGCTTCTGATGAGTTAAATTTTCGATCTATAGAGGCGGCATATGCACGTATTTTATCCCAGTCTATAGCCAACATGCCATCATTGTAATGGAAATTGAATTTAGTGGTTTCCATACTATTCCGGGAGATACCCTGATCTGGCGAAATTGCTACGGCAGTAGATGCTGTGAAATATTCCTTATAACTTTTATACGGCTCTATAGAGAAGAAATTCTCGTATGCCTCATTCATTGCCTTATTGTATTCTCCATTTGCAATATCACTTGCAGTAAAACCTTCACCTACAAACAATATTGGAATCTCCTTTCCGCCAGCGGATGCTTTATGAAGGTTATACTCGATATCCTCTCCTTTGTCATGTGAAACTTGCTTAATATTGACAGTTGTAGTATAATCCTTATCTTTGAGTTTGAACACAACGACACCTTCACGCTCGCTGCCCACTGAAGTTGAATTAACCTTTATGGAGATTTCATTACGTTTGAGGTTGCCAGAAGAGGGACTTACCTTAACCCAGTCTGGGCAGGAGGACACTACCCAATCACCTTCCGAACGCAGAAGGGTATTATATTCAATACCCTTATCCAAACATTGGATTTCTGAAACGCCAACCGACATCTCATGATAGGCAGTGATAAAACGTATTTTATTCCATCCGGGTGTATTGCGATATAATTCTACACTCTGTTCAGGTACCTGCAAAACGAGATGATCAAAATCGCATTCTCCAAAAGGATGATTGTATTCATCGTTTTTTTCGATACCGTCAAGAACTGGAGGCTCAGGATTCAGACAAATAAGTGTCTGCAACTGACGAGCACCATGAAAGGCTCTCTCTCCAATAAAGTTACAATACTTACCTATTGTCACAGATTTAATCTTATCGGTAGAAAAAGCGTCCCCATCAATTGCCAAAATGGAATTAGGCAAAACTATACTTTTTACATCAGCACCATCACCAAAACATCCTCCGGGAATGACTTCAACACCTTCCGGAATAACTAAATCGCCAAGTCCACGAGCACCCAGGAAACATCTATATCCAAGTTCCCGTAGAGAAGATGGCAAAGTCAAGCCTGAATTAAAAACAGAAAATGCGAAAGCTGCACCTTCTATACGAGTCACTTTATTCGGGATATCAACTCTATTAATAAACTTGTGGTCACGCAAAGCACTTTCCCCAATTTTTTTGAGATTATCGTGGAAAGTTATCGTGGCTCCACTCTTAAAATGAGGGAAAATTGATATCAATTCTGTCATAAAGTCGGGTACAATCAATTCTCCAACACCATCCAATGAAATTCCTGCGAATGCGTATTCTCCTATATATTCGAGATTATCAGGTAGTCTGAATTTTTTTGAAAATCCTGATTCACATGAATTACAATCGACTCCATCAAATGCGTGATCTTCAATACATTTCAGAGTTGAGGGAAGATTAATATCCCATCGGAAATGACTTGCAAAAGCATAGCTACCTATATACTCAATCTTATCATTAAGCACCAATTCACCAGCTTCTCCTATAAAGCCGAATGCAGCTCCACTAATATATTTGAGATTATTTGGAAGAACCACAGATGAATTGACATCAAGTCCTATTTCACGGAATGCGTTTTCTCCAATATATTCAATTTCATCCGGGAATATTATTCTTCTAAGAGTTTTCTTGCCATAAAATGCATTATCCGGAATGGCATTATCCATATGGAATGATTCTTCCCAGCGATCCCATCTAACATCTTTACACTGAGTTTCCTTCATATTCAACATGGCAAGCTCTGTCATTTCATCACGCATGAAATAGAAATCATCAGCGTTTATCGGACCTACTATCTTCAGATTCTTCACTTTTGTATAGTCTTTTCCTAATGCCTCGATAGAACTCTTCAATGTGCCAGGTGCTTGAACATTGACTGTAGTATATTCATACTCGAAGAAATTATGAGAGAGATGGTCGTTCACCCAAGGCGTAATCTCTTGAGAAGTGAGAGTAAGGGAGTAGTCACCACTCTCCTTTTTGTCAACTTTTATAGTAAAGTTGTGAAGTTTACCAGCAGAATATGACATACCACTTTCACGATTCAATTGATATGACACTCCATCAATAGTAATACTTATAATAGATTTTCCTGCCTCTACTGTCTGAGGCACTACCACTGCACGATAAGTATCAACTTCCTCGGGACTCATTACTACATTTCGGTCAAAGTATCCCGCAGGTTTGGCAGCTCCAGTCGATAAATTTATTTCCGCTGATCGCAGTGTATTGTCAACTGTCACTAATTTTGTGAGAGTGTCCCAAGAGTCTGAGGTAAAACCAGAACCTTTCTCAAGAGTCACTTTCACACCGGCCATAATATGACTAAACGTCAGTTCCACTTTCTTGCCGGGAGAAGCTTTGGCGGTTTTTGCCCAAAGGAAGTCGGAGGCTTCGTATGAGCCTATTTCACCGTCGGAGCCAGCTATACTTTGATCGGCTTTCACTTCAAAGTTGTAAGCATCGACGCTGCCAATTCCATTGAAGAATGGATAGTAGCCGTAGATGTCGGCTGGGGTAACTTTGTCAAGCCAATAGATGTCGGTGGCTGATTGCCAGGAGTTGGCATCAACATTGTAGGTCATAGCTACATTGTTGACCTGATTGTTGCTGAGCGTCAGGTTTCCGGGTTTTCCGTCTTTATAATTGACGACGAAAAGCCCGAAACGGTCTCCGTCGGCAAACCCGGATTCATCGGCACGTGTATCGTTGTCCTGATATATGCTAGCCTGAAGTTCAAGACGAAGACCGTCATCCTGGTTTTCTGGATGGAAACGGTACATGTCATCGGAACATCCGGCCAATACGAGCGGCAACAGCAACCATGCATTCTTTGTGTTATGCAGAAAGTCGATTTGTTGTTTCATGTGTCGTTATTTTTGGGGAAATAATTATTTTGCTTGAATTAAAAGTGCAAAAATAGCATTCATTTAATGAAAAACCAAATTATACTACAACATAATTTGCAAATTTTCAATAATTTAGGGTTTTCCCTAAACCAATTAGCATATATTTCTTGTGTTAGAGTGTGAGACTTCAAAAATTTTGTAATTTGACGGACGGAATAAGCTTTCTCATTCTTCGTAGATTTCTAATAGTGATACTTGAACGGGGCTTATATGCAAAAAAGGCTTCCTCAGAGGGAAGCCGAGAGTTGGTTTGATCAAAATGATTATTAGCGGATGAAAGTCTTCTTGCCGTTGATTATGTAGAGGCCCGGTGCAAGAGCATCCAGCGTGGAGTTGAGGCGGATGCCATCAATGCCATAGATGCTTTCGACAGTCTTTTCAGGATTGCCCACAGTCGAGACTCCAGTGGTGCCTACGTAGACGGGGCGAATCTGCATGCCGAGATGGCTACTTGAATCCAAACAAATGGGCTCACTTCCGTAAGAAATCGCCAAGAAGTATGGGGCGTTAAGACGATATAGGAAACCGTCTTCCTCTTCTTCTTCCACATCAAATGAACCCGACCATTGATAACACTCCATATTATCATAAACCAAATGGTCGTTGCTCATATAGCCTACTACCGGAATTTCGATGTAATTGCCCGAAGGTCCAGTCACTCGGTAATAATGCTGTGGCTCCACATCGAAAAAATCCCAAGTGCATTTGTTGATCAATTCATATATCTGGTCATTATTGGGCATCCTCCATTCTTCTCCCAAAATCACATAGGCCGCGTCATATTGGGTGCCGGAAATACACCCATCGCCTAAATAAAACTGACTGAACATATCCCCATCATCACAATTTTTGTAGGTAGACCAATTATAAAGATCCTTTTCCTCCGTCTCGCCGAAGGCATAGTATCCACCTGCCTGTAACGGCGAAGATGATTCCAGATTACGGTCTGCCCATTGCACTGAGAGGCCGAGATCCACCGGATGTGGAAGTAGATCATCGGCATTCGACCTGAAGGGGACAAACACTGTCACACATGAAATGATGCCGAGCTTGACGGCATTTCTGATTGCTTCTGTCATATTCTTTGTTCCAAGTTTTTTTATTATATTGCTTCTATGATATTCCACTGATTTATCACTCAGATTCACTCGTTTTGAAATCTCACTTGACGAGAGTCCATCGCTGATGAGACGCAACACGTCCAGATCAGTCTGCGAAAGTATCCCCCTCGCTTTCTTGACAGATTCGAAACGGTCGCAGAATTCCGGACTCCTGTAGATGGCTCCCTTACTTACCAAGCGAACGGCTTCTATAAGATCATTGACATCTTCTCCTTTCAGAACTATTCCTTCCACATCGGCATCAATAAGTGTGGCGATATTCCACATCTCCTCATGCATTGTATAGATCACTGCCGGGATTCTAGAATGCCAGGTACGCAGTTTCTTTATCAGCGCGAGTCCGTCGGCATCTTTTTCAAACGTCAGGTCAACTACCAACAACTCTATATCTCCATTCGCTTCTACAATGGCCTCTGCCTCGTCTGCAGTGCTGGCCTTGAGCACTTCATACCCCTCTCCTGCCAACACAACACGAACTCCTTCAAGCACCACAGGATGGTCGTCTACAACCAGCAACTTTCTGCTTTTCATCTCTCGGTGCGATTTTTTAAAATTTCCAACATAAAATAACCATTCTCTTCATTAACATTAAGAGTGGCGTCCAACAGAGCCGCTCGCTTGTACAGCGAGCGTAATCCGATTCCAGAGTCACCGGGAATCTCTTTTGAAGATGACTTTGCTCCAATCGGATTTATCACCTTAATCGAATATTCATCTTCATTTCCATCTAACATCAACCGAATATCACCCTCAGATCCATGTTTACATGCATTGCCTACAGCCTCCTGCACTATACGATAAAGTTCATGGCTATCCGATGTGGAAAGTGAATTCCACGGAAAAGAACCTTCATCTGTCAGCTCTATCCTATGCTTTGGATCCGACGCATTAGCTCGCGCCACATAGTCAAGAAGAATTTCGGAGAAATGCATATTGCCAAACTCCGGGGGCATCATCTCATGCGACATCCGGCGCACTCTCTTGGCTACATCAAGAAGGGCATCCCCGGCTTTCTCAGGCTGTGGACCACGCAGCTGCCACTGCAGACCAACGAGGCTTCCGGCGATATCGTCGTGCAGTTCACGTGCTATACGACTGCGTTCCTGTTCCAGGCCGCGGAGATACTCCTCCCGACGTTCTTTCTCCAGGCGACGACAGGCCCGTTTGCGAGCGGAAGCTGCAGCTGTCACCACAAACACGACAACGATCAAGCAACCCAAAGCAATCAGTGCCCACATAAGGCGAGTGGACTTCAGACGCTCAATAGCGTTTTCCTTGCTCAATGTGTCGTATTTCACCATTAGCTCGGAGAGTTCACGGTTATCATCGTTTCCACGTATTGAGTCGAGGACGGCATAAGCAGAGCTCTCCATTTCATATGCCTGTTGCCAACGCCCGAGATGGGCCAAACAACGAGCGCGTTCCAAATATCTGACATCAGGAGAAGTACCCATCCCACCAATTGTGTCGGCGGCTTGCAGCCAGCGCCACTGGTCGGCGTAACGTCCTTCCTTCTCTGCAAGAACGGCCTCTGTGTTTACCGCTACTAGATAAGCTTGGGTATTGCGTGGAGTGCCTTCGAGAGCTTCATATGTTTCTGCAAGAATCTTCTTTGCTTTCGCAAGAGAATCAAGCGAAAGATAGGAGCGCAGGAGCGGTGTAAGATATTTTACACGCAATAAGTTTTTTGTCAGTCTGCTTTGGTCGTGGTAAGGTATCAATTCAGCGATGGCGTCCTTGTATTTACCATCTTTCACAAGAATACCTCCAAGGGTAGAGATGGAATTTAGCTCACCTATCTCATCGCCGGCTTGACGCGACATATTTAGCGAACGCCTTGCAAAAGAAGCTGCCTCTTCGTAAAGGCCATTCTCGGCACACGCTATGGCGAGCATTTCAGAAAACACCTGTTGCATTTCTTCGTCGCCTGACGAGACAGCGATCTCAAGACCATCTTTATAGTCTGAAATGGCATTTTTATAGTCACCTTTACGTCGACGGGCAATGCCTCTGTTTTGCAAACCTTGCATCACTGCAAGTTCTATACCTGTCTTTCGGCCGAAATCAATCAGGGTATCAGTATTTGCCTCTGCCCAATCAAGGTTGCCATATTCGAGTATCGACACATTCCTATCGATCATAACATAAGCCTTCAATGAGTCTGACATCTCCCGGGGAGATGCAAGCAGTGAGTCGGCACGGGCAATAGCCTTAGGGTAATCCCCTTCGCTGCATGGTTCTCCTACAAGCAGATAAATTGCTTCCTCTTCACTCTCCGGGACTCTTTCAGGAGCAGTGCAAGATGCAAGCATCAAAGTTGACACGCCAAAAACAGAGATTATTTTGCCTATGGATTTCATAGCGCGAATTTACTTAAAAAATTCAAAAAAATATTAATCTTCGTCTATAAAATTCAATTCTAATACTAAATTTTAGGGATTTCCCTAAACCAAAATTCTCATTTTCAAAATTGGAGTTGCTATAAAACACTTGCCATTTGAATGAAAGAAGTCCCGACTACCATAATGAGGCAGCCGGGACTCCCAATGTTTTTTGTTTCTTATCTCAAGGCGGCGATGGAGGCTTTGATAGCGGCTATCTTTTCTGTAGCGTCACTCTGCTTCTTACGTTCAAGAGCGATGACCTGCTCCGGTGCGTTGGCTACGAAACGCTCATTGGAGAGCTTTTTCTCTACGCCTGCAAGGAAGCCTTCATAGCGCTTCAGCTCTTTTTCAAGCTTAGCGAGTTCTTCCTCTACATTGATCTTATCTGCGAGAGGCACACTATACTCTACAGGACCTACGAGGAAGGCAACCGAAGTCGCCCCCTTTTCTTCAATCGGAGTAATGTCTTTCACATTGCCCATCTTCAGGAGTACTGAATCAAGAGAACCATCATGCTGACCTTTGACTTCTACCGAAATTTCTTCCTTATTGGCAATCTGACGCTGCTTGCGGATGGCACGCAGACCGGTAATGATTTCTTTGAGAGTCTCAAATTTAGCAAGAAGCTCTTCATCCACTTCTCCAGGAGCCGGAAGTGTGGTGTTCATGATGCTGTCGCCATCCTTGCGCTCTGCAAGATGCTGCCATAGCTCTTCAGTAATGAAGGGCATGAATGGATGGAGAAGCTGCAACAACATCTCGAAGAATTTCATAGTCTCTGCATAAGTCTTGCCATCAATAGGAGAGCCATACGCAGGCTTGATGACTTCAAGATACCAGCTTGAGAATTCATCCCAGAAGAGCTTGTAGACTG
>CAYNEZ010000053.1:0-18160 GCA_964396365.1 uncultured Sangeribacter sp.
ATATGAAGAAACTACAGGAAAAGCTATCGCAATACGATGCCCCGCAGAAAGCAAAAGCTGCGGGAGTGTATCCATATTTCCGGCCGATCTCAAGTGAGCAAAACACAGAGGTCCTGATGAACGGCAAAAAGGTACTCATGTTCGGATCCAATTCCTATATGGGACTCACCAATCACCCTAAAGTGATAGAGGCAGCAGTCGAAGCTACCAAGAAATATGGCACCGGAATGGCCGGAAGTCCATTTCTTAACGGTACCCTTGACATCCACAAAGAGCTTGAGGCCCGTATAGCCGATTACGTAGGGAAAGAGGATGCAATTGTCTACTCCACCGGATTCGGCACCAACCTTGGAGTTGTCAGTACTCTCACCGGAAGAGAAGACTATGTGATATGTGACGAGCAAGACCATGCTTCAATTGTGGAAGGACGCAGACTATCGTTCTCGCAGCCCCTTAAATATAAGCACAACGACATGGATTCGCTTGAGAATGTTCTCAAAAAGTGCAAACCTGAAAGCATCAAATTAATCGTCACCGACAGTGTTTTCTCTATGGAAGGAGACGTAGTCAAACTTCCTGAAATGGTCGACTTAGCAAAAAAATACGATGCAAGCATAATGGTTGACGAGGCCCATGGTATTGGTGTCTTCGGAGAAGGTGGTCGAGGAGTGGCAAACCACTTCGGACTCACCAATGACGTCGATCTCATAATGGGAACCTTCTCCAAATCTTTTGCATCCCTTGGCGGCTTCATCGCTACAGACAAGGAAATTACAAACTTCTTGCGTCACCATTCAAGAAGCTACATATTCACAGCTTCCATCACTCCAGCCTCTACAGCAGCTGCTCTTGCGGCCATGGATATTATGCTCAATGAACCGGAACGTCAGAAACATCTTTGGGACATCACCAACTATGCCCTTGAAAATTTCCGTGCCATGGGATGCGAGATAGGACATACATCTACTCCTATTATTCCTCTGTTTATCCGCGATGACTACAAGACTTTCGCCGTAACTCGCGATCTTCTTGAAGAAGGAGTATTTGTCAACCCTGTGGTCTCTCCTGCTGTTGCACCTCAAGATACACTGATCCGTTACTCACTGATGGCAACACACACCAAAGATCAAGTGACCCGTTCACTTGAAGCCATCCAAAAAGTATTCAAAAAGCACGACATCATAAAGTGAGATCGCTCGAATTCAAGCTTGAATATACCTGCCCCGGCACATCAGCCAGGGCAGGCATCATTACGACCGAACACGGCAATATAAAAACACCCATCTTTATGCCTGTCGGCACAGTAGGCAGTGTAAAGGCCGTACATCAACATGAGCTTCGAGACGATATAAAGGCTCAGATTATACTTGGCAACACTTATCATCTATATCTGAGACCCGGACTTGAGATATTGCGACAGGCTGGCGGACTTCATAAATTCAATGGGTGGGAATTGCCTATTCTGACAGATTCAGGTGGATTTCAAGTATTTTCATTGTCGGGAAACAGAAAACTCACTGAGGAAGGAGCTCACTTTAGAAGTCACATTGACGGAAGCAAGCATCTTTTCACTCCGGAAGGCGTGGTAGACATTCAACGTGTGATAGGAGCGGATATTATGATGGCTCTCGATGAATGCCCTCCCGGCGACTCAGACTATGAATATGCAAAGAAATCTCTTGGACTTACTACTCGATGGCTTGCCCGAGGATGGAAACGATATAACGACACTGAAGGACTATATGGCTACCGACAAAGCTTTTTCCCTATAGTCCAAGGCTGTGTATATCCAGATCTACGTAAGGAATCTGCAAAATTTGTAGCTGATCTGGGTGCTGACGGTAATGCAATAGGGGGTCTTGCAGTGGGAGAACCCACTGACAAAATGTATGAAATGATTGAAATCGTCAATGATATTCTCCCTGCTGATCGTCCAAGATATCTTATGGGGGTCGGCACTCCCGCCAATATTCTCGAAGCCATAGACCGAGGAGTAGATATGATGGATTGTGTCATGCCAACACGCAATGGAAGGAATGGCATGCTCTTTACTCGCAATGGCATAATGAACATGCGCAATAAAAAATGGGCTGACGACTTCAGTCCGCTTGATCCAGGTGGAGCTACATACGTAGATGAAGTCTACTCTAAAGCTTATGTTCGCCATCTCTTCATAGCCAATGAGCTGCTTGCTATGCAGATAGCAAGTATTCATAACCTTGGATTTTATCTATGGCTTGTAGGAGAAGCTAGGAAGCATATAGAAGCCGGTGATTTCCCTTCTTGGAAAAGGGAAATGATAGAGAGGGTGACATCAAGGATGTAATTGAGAATTAAGAATTTGATGGTTGAGGAAGATAACATACAAAATATCGGAGAAGAAGAGATCGCCAAGGATGAGATAAGCCTTGATGACACTCACTTTCAGGAGGATGCCGTTCTTCTGCAAGAGAACCGTCCAGAAGTAAACGAAGAGACAGTCAATAAGAAAACAACAAAGAAACGGAATGGATTCAAATTCCGGAATCCCTTGACCATTATCGACAGATATATACTTGGGAAATTTTTGGGTACATATTTTTTAGCCACTCTGTTGTTGCTTCTTGTGATTGCGATGTTTGACGTCACGGAAAAGCTTGATGCATTCCTGACTGCCCCACTCAAAGAGACACTTTTCGATTATTTCGCTTCATTCCTCCCCTATTTCGCCAACCAACTATCCCCTCTTTTTGTCTTCATTTCGGTGATTTTCTTCACGACAAAACTTGCAGATAACTCGGAGATAATCGCCATGCTATCAAGTGGCATAACTTTTCATAGACTATTGCGTCCTTACATGATCGGAGCTGCAATTATTGCCGCTCTGACATTCGCACTCTCTAACTATATTATACCTCCAACAAATGTAAATAGAATTGCCTATACCAACAAATACGTTAAAAATAAAGCGGTTGCCTATGGCACAAACATACAGCTTATGGTGCGACCGGGAGAAGTGGCCTATTTTGGAAGGTTTGACAATTCTACAAAACAAGGATATCGATTTTCTCTTGATAAATTTGAAGACAAGGCAATTGTGTCTCGTCTGACAGCAAGTTCTGTAGAATACGACTCCACACGCCAGTATCATTGGAAGTTGCGTGACTATATGATCAGGGATTTCGACGGAATGAATGAAAAAATCCGCAAGGGAGTCACTCTCGACAGCATCATACCGATCGAACCAAAGGATTTCTTGATATCTTCCAACGACCAGGAGATGCTCACGACTCCTGAACTTAGCGAATACATTCGAAAGCAGAAAATGCGAGGTGTAGCCAACATTAAGGTATTCGAAATCGAAAAGGAAAAGCGCCTTGCAGAGACCGCTGCAGCATTTATCCTAACTCTAATTGGAATGTCACTTTCCTCTAAAAAAGTAAAGGGAGGGATGGGAATCAACATAGGAATTGGCTTGGGATTGAGTTTCAGTTATATTCTCTTCAGCACCATAACATCATCCTTAGCAATCAACGGGTATACTTCCCCTGCCGTTGCCATGCAAATTCCCAACATTGTCTATCTTATCATTGGCATCATCCTTTACAGAAGAGCATCAAAGTTCTGAAAAAATTGACGTAGATATCGACATAGAAAATTATATGGTATCAATGATGACGAGCCAAAATATTGCGAATAAATAATAAAAATTGATCGTATGTTTAACTTTTATTGTTGATTATTTGAATTCGCAAATTAATCTAAACAACGTCTAATCAAAAAAAGATACCAATCAAATAAAAATCTATGGATTTTCATTTTGAATATACGGAATATTTTTGTAATTTTGCAGACAAGGTCTAAAAGGACCTTGATGAATTTGACAAAGTAAGTGGCAATAGCCACTGACCCCCAATATTACAAGTGTAGAGATGACAAACAAGGATTTCGATTTCAGCGACATAGCTCCACACGATGACTCGGTCTTCCGTTCGATCCTGGATAAGCTTATCAAAGATCCGGGGTTTCTTCATGCCATATCATATGTGATGCCACAAGAAGACATCCCAGCCCTCATAGATGAATTAAAAACTACCGACAACAGACGTGATTTCCAGCACAGGATAATGTTTCCTTTCCTTGAGATGCTTGGAAAGACCACTACATCTGGAATTACACTCGGAGGTGCAAAATATTTCAATCCCGCCCTCAACTATACATTCATCACAAATCATAGAGACATAGTGCTTGATGCCTCTTTCCTTAATCTTACATTCCTAAGGAGAGGCTGGCCTACGTCAGAAGTTGCCATTGGCAACAACCTGCTCGTATTTGACTGGATCTCTGATCTTGTAAGACTAAACAACAGCTTCATTGTAAAAAGAAATACCGGCCTTCGAGAGGGTTTAGAAGCGGCTAAAAAATTATCTGCATATATCCATTATGCCATAATGGAGAAGCACGAATCTGTCTGGATTGCCCAGCGTGAAGGTCGGGCAAAGGATTCAAGCGACCATACCCAAGAATCGCTCATTAAAATGCTTTCTATGGGAGGAGAGGGCACCTTTATGAACAAAATAAAGGAAATCAACCTCATGCCCGTATCGATCAGCTATGAATATGACCCCAACGACTATCTCAAAGTCAAGGAATTCCTTATGAGAAGAAGAAATCCTGACTTCAAGAAATCGCAAAGAGACGACCTTTTCTCAATGGAGATAGGGCTGCTCAAGTTTAAGGGGAAGGTTCATTTCCAACTCACTCCCCGAATAAATGTCAGAATAGACGAAATCGGCGAATTCAAAGACACCAACAAGGCTGCAAAATACGTATGTGCACTCATTGACTCAGCCATACACAGAGGATATGAGATATTTCCGATCAACTATGTGGCTTATGACACGTTGCATTCCACTGACAGATTCGCTCACAAGTATTCGGAAGAAGAAAAACAAGAGTGCATGGCATACTTTGACAGCCAGTTGACTAAAATCGATGTGGAAAACATAACAGAAGAAGAGCATTCATTCATGCGTGAAATGATACTCATTATGTATGCTAACCCACTGAAGAATAAACTAAAATCAATTTTGGGAGGATTTGAGTGATGAGATTGCCCTTACCCATTATCATAACGCTTTTTGCAGTCAGCATTCTTGCTGACTTCTATATCTGGACCGACATCCGTCAAGGTAAATCCAGA
The DNA here is from genome assembly GCA_964396365.1 of uncultured Sangeribacter sp. Lineage (GTDB taxonomy): Bacteria > Bacteroidota > Bacteroidia > Bacteroidales > Muribaculaceae > Lepagella. The sequence goes on from CAYNEZ010000053.1 coordinate 5,183, forward strand.
AACAGATGGGCATGGAGCAATGCCTATGCTATACTCTCATTCTTGCTATGGATATTTCTCGGCGTGACAATTGCTCTACCGAGAAGAGATCTTGATGGAGGTGTGTATGTCATCATGTGGATGCTGACTGTCTATCTGAGCATCTACATTCCCAAAGTCATCTACTGCATTTTCTCAATTCTGGGAAGAATACCCCTTATTTTCAGAAGCAAGAGATGGACTTGGTTAAACTATGTCGGTGGCACGCTTGGATTGATAGGATTTGCCCTCGTCTGGCATGGAATCCTATATACACGAACTCATACACAGCACGTCAACTTGACCGTTAATTCTGAAAGACTTCCGGATAGCTTTGACGGCTATAGAATCGTGCAGATTTCCGACCTGCATCTTGGCACTTGGGGATCTGATACAAGATTTCTTTCAGAACTTGTCACCAATATCAATAATCTCAGACCCGATCTGATCGTTTTTACAGGTGATATTGTCAATCAAAAAGCAGACGAGCTCAAGCCTTTTACAAAAATTCTATCTAAACTTGAAGCTGCGGACGGAGTTTACTCAATACTTGGCAACCACGACTACGGAGATTATGTAGACTGGCCTTCCAAGGAAGCTAAAGCTGAAAATCTTGAAAACCTCAAGAACTATCAAGCAGAAGCCGGATGGAAAATGCTGAATAATGACCATGACTTTATCGTAAAGACCAAGGGTGGCCGACGAGATTCTATTGCCCTGATAGGAGTAGAAAATTGGGGAGAGCCTCCTTTCGGCAAATACGGCGACATCAAGACAGCTTATCCGGCAGAAAAAGGCAACAGCATTAAAGACAAGAATTTCAAAATTCTCCTCACACACAATCCTGAGCATTGGGTGCAGGAAATTAGGAAAATTACTAATATTGACTTAAGTCTCTCAGGCCATACGCATGCTATGCAAGTCAGCTTTGATGCGTTTGGGAAAAGATTCTCGCCGGCATCACTCAGATATAAGACCTGGGGTGGTTTCTACACGGAAAATGGTATTGGAGAAATAGAAGACTTCGGAAATCCAGATACTTATGGCGGACTTGAAAGAAACCTCGAGCATCCTTCGCTTTATGTCAATATAGGAGCTGGAGAGGTAGGAATGCCATTCCGCATAGGAGCAAGCAATCCTGAGATTACTCTCATCACTCTAAAGAAGAAAAAGAACTGAAGCAATGTCACTTGCTGAATCAACAGAATCCAATGGCATTATAGAATCACAAGTCATTTTTTGCATAGGATCCAATTGCGGCGATCGGCATACGAACGTGTGCAAAGGATTGGAATGGCTTTCCAACTTGTTAGATGATGTCAAAAGCTCACCTATCTATGCCACCCCTGACTGTCATGGAGGACCAAAGGAGTATCTAAATGCAGTGGTTCGAGGCACTACAAAAGCTTCACAGGAAGTCCTTGAAATGCTTTGCAAGCAATACGAAGCATCATGCGGAAGAGACGAAACAATGAGGAAAAGCGGAAATGTGCCTGTCGACATCGATCTTGTCATCTTCGGCTCTATAATATTGCGACCAAATGATTACAAACGGGAATTCTTCAAGATAGGCTACGGCTTAATATAAAGCATCCCCATAGTGCGCCGAAGATTTAATTCTACAAAAGGCCTAAGCTTCCCGTTTCTTTCAACTATCATATCAACTCCCAACAATCCACGGTATCCTTTCAAGACGCACTCAAGAATGGGTCTCTGCAACGCGATGACGGCATCAATTTTCATGGTAGACTCAGCATCAAATTTCTCTTTAATGAGAGATTGAGGAAGAATATGGTTGGCTATATATTTCCCTCTATTTGATGTAGAAAAAGAAGAAAGACCAAGATATTCGGCATAGTCGCCATGCATTTTCCATTCTACAGCATAATCAGCTTTTCTGGAAGCACCAGTCTCCCCCATCACGCATCCCTGACGCCTCAAAATACCTCTACACCATTGCTCCACGAGTATATCTGTCATATCTGCAGAAGTATTGATGACTCCTCTCCCACTTGAGCTCCAAGGAGCTTTCATCCAGCACCCCGGATTCTCTTTATAGAAATCCATACAGTCACAAATGGAAGTCAACTCCACAGGTTGATCTGCAAGAAATTGATTATCTACTATATCATTCCACATAGATATTAATGATATCGTAGTGCGCCGATGCGCAAGACAACGAATCCTGGCAATAACATCTTCAGTCGGCAATTTAGATTGAGGCACTCCATTATCGAGCAACTTTCTGACAAGAGCTGCATTCCATCCCCATGGTTCCACTTCTATATCGGGATTATCAGAAAATAACTGCCCAAGCATATCCCACTGGACAAGTTTGTAATCTGATTTAATTCCCCTCACATCATCCACAAGAATCATGTCCCCTTCTTCGGCCCAAGCCTCAGGGAGCAACTGATTATCCTTCCTATATTTCTCAACTCGGGATGGAGGTGTATAAAAAGACGCCCCCGAAGCGAGGGCGTATTCTGTCTCAGGATTAAAGAGAAGCAGCTTCATCAGTCGTTGAGTTTCTCACGTTCCTTCAAAGGATTTGAGAAATAAAGCTTATGTTCAATATACTCTTGGGTGGCGATAAGCGTAGGCTTAGGAAGCTTTTCATAGAAACGGGAAATTTCTATCTGCTCGCGGTTTTCAGACACTTCCTCAAGATTGTCAGTGGAAGCAAAGTCTGCGAGTTTCTTCTCCAATTCCTTTTTGAGTTCAACGGCGATTTGATTAGCTCGTTTGCCTATGATGCATACTGTCTCATAAACATTGCCGGTCTGTTCAGCCATAGCGATCATGTCGCGGGTCACCGTTGTGAGGGGTGCATTTGTCTTCTTGTAGTCCATAATATGCAATTATGATTTACGTATATAGTAGATTTATTGTCTTGAAAAAAATCCGAAACTGGGAATTTATTCACCAATGTGTTTCGAAGCTATGTTGAAAATAGATTTTGCCTCAGAAAGATTCTTGGATTCCGGATACGTATTGATGAATGAATAGTATTCATCTATGACGTCGCGATAACGATCCTCACTCTTTTCAGCCACTGAATTTTTGGCCTGCTGAAACTTAGCTTTGAGAATAAGCATTTCGAAATCTTCACGATACTTGGAATATGGAAATTCCTTGAGAGCGTTTTTAGCGGTTATGACGCATGACTCATAGTTGTTTCCAAGAAAGTTTCCCAGATTGTAGTAGAGCTGAGCGTTCTGAAGCTGTTTAAGTGTAAGCTTATCCTGCATCTCGAAAATTGAATTCTTTGCAAGGCCAGCTTTGTCACTGTTTGGGAAATAATCAAGAAATCCCTGAAGCTCTTCAATTGCCTTCAGCGTAAGGGTCTGGTCCAGCTGAGGTTCGGGAGAATCCAAATAATATCCATACCCGCAATAGAAACGAGCCAGTTCAGCATATTTTCCTCTTGGATAACGCTGATAGTAATTTTTAAAATAGACTCCGGAATTAAGATAATCCTTATTCTCAAAGTAAGACATGGCAAGCAGGAAAGTTGCCTCCTCGCCATTCTCAGTGCCTCGCATAGGCATCTGCAAACCATCCAACAATGTGATAGCCTGCATATATTTGCGCTCTTCATATGCCTTCTTGGCATAATCGAACTTATATTGCATATCAGTGCTTTTCAGCACTTTATTATACTCTCCACAAGACGGAAACATGACTGCCGACACTGAGAAGAGCATACAAATCTTCAGAATTCTTTTCATTTATACGTATACATGAATTGCGTAATAAGATCATCGTAATATCGCATTACGCGCATTTAGCACGCAAAGTTAATAAAAAAATCCCAAATAACGATGATTTTTACAATAAAAATTATTAACTTTGAAGTCGATTTCTAAAAAGACTGAAGAAAACATGAAAGAAAAAGGATTTATTGCAAGGCATCCCGTGCTTACCAACTTAATAATCATCTTGCTGGTGGGAATAGCCGGACTTGGCATCATATACTTCTCTTTTGCGATTTTCACACGCCATGGGGAAAGCAGTGTTGTCCCGGGAGTAGAAAAGATGTCATATACTCAGGCTATAGAGATTCTTCATTCAAAGGGATTCAAGGTTGACATACGCGACTCTCTTTACAAAGAGGATGAAAAGCCAGGCTACGTCATAGAGCAGTTCCCAAAATCAAACTCCATTGTCAAGCCGGGAAGAAAAATATTCCTTTACATCAACGCTGTCCATCCGAAGGAGGTGATAATTGATGAAGACAATAATCCACGCGAAGATGCGTTAAAGTCAACATCGTTCCGCCAAGGAAAGGCCCGTCTTGAAGAACTAGGATTCAAAAATATCAGGGTCATCAAGATTCTTGGAGAAAATGACTGTATTTCGAAAATATATGCCGACGGGAAAGTCGTGAAGAAAATGCAGAAAGTTCCTGTCAACGCAAGAATTGTGATGGAAGTCTTTGACGGCAATTTGGAAGCTGTAAGAGACTCACTTCAAAATGATCTTGATCCTGGATATGGTCTGAGCGAACCAATTATGACCGAAACTGAACAATCATCAGAGACTTATCAGACCGAAGAGTCAGAAACAACGGAAACTGAATCGTATGAGTATTATTGACAATGATCAACTTTCAATGATCAACGAGCAAGAAGAAACCGCAGACATGCCATCATACATTACGGATGATGGCAGAGAACTTTATGAGCATTTCCGTTTTGAGGCAGACAAAGGGCAGCAGTTGCTGAGGGTGGATAAGTTTCTCGTTGACAGAATGACCAAGACTTCGCGCAACCGTATTCAGCAGGCTGCGGATGCCGGATGTATCATTGTAAATGGCAAGCCCGTAAAATCGAGCTATAAGGTGAAGCCTCTCGATGTGGTCAGCATAGTGATGGATAGGCCTCGCTATGAATTTGAGATTATAGCTGAAGATATTCCTCTCGACATCGTTTATGAAGATGCAGAAGTGATGGTAGTCAACAAACCAGCTGGACTTGTTGTACATCCGGGACATGGTAACTACCATGGCACCCTCGTCAATGCCCTCGCCTATTATTTTCGCGACAATCCTGAGTATGATGTCAGCGACCCTCGTCTGGGACTCGTACATAGGATCGACAAAGACACGAGTGGCTTGTTGGTGATCGCCAAGACACCGGAGGCTAAGACAGACTTGGGACTTCAGTTTTTCAATAAGACCACCAGAAGAGAATATGTCGCCCTCGTATGGGGAGATTTTGATGAAGATACCGGAACAATAACAGGAAATATTGCAAGAAATCCGAAAAACAAGTTGCAAATGGCAGTTTTCAGCGATCCTGAAATAGGAAAACATGCCGTGACGCACTATAAGGTGCTTGAAAGGTTTGGCTATGTCACTTGTGTCAAATGTGTGTTGGAGACAGGAAGGACTCATCAGATAAGGGTGCATATGCTTTCTAAAGGTCATCCGCTGTTTAATGATGCCCGCTACGGAGGAGACAAGATACTCAAGGGAACCACTTTCGCTAAATACAAACAATTTGTAGAAAATTGTTTCCAATCATGTCCCAGGCAAGCGTTGCATGCCAGAACTTTGGGTTTTCGACATCCAAAGACAGGGGAACAGATGGACTTTGAATGCCCGATACCACCGGATATGACTGAACTTTTGGAAAAGTGGAGAGCCTATCGCAATAATTCATAATGTTTTCTAAAAGATGCTTGAGAATATACATAAATATAAAGTTATCTTGGCAAGCAAATCGCCAAGAAGGAAAGAACTGCTTGGAATGCTTGATATTCCTTTTGAAATCAAAGTAAAAGATGGAATTGATGAGTCTTATCCCAAGGAAATGCCCGCCATTGATGTGGCTGAGTATCTTTCCAGACTGAAAGGAAAAGCCTATGCAGAAGACATCAAAGGGAATGAGATGGTGATTACGGCAGACACAATCGTCATTCTCGATGATAAAATCTATGGCAAACCACATGATGAGAAAGATGCTATCGATATGCTTATGGCTCTCCAAGGGCGTACACACACTGTGGCATCAGGAGTATGTGTGGCCACAAAAGAGAAAATCGTAAGCTTCACTACTTGCACATCTGTGACATTTGCACCACTTTCGATTGAGGAGGCAACCTGGTATGTGGGAAAATACCGACCTCTCGACAAAGCTGGAGCATATGGCATTCAGGAATGGATCGGATGTGCAGCCGTGGCGAGCATTGATGGCAGTTTCTACAATGTCATGGGCCTACCGGTACACCAGCTCTATAACGTATTGAAAAATGACTTTTGAATATGAAGATAGCAGTAATAGGGACTGGAAATGTCGGGACACAGTTTTCACGGATTTTTGGTGTAGAACCAATATCTCCTCGCACATTTGAAAGATTACCGGAAGATGCAGACCTTTATATAATTGCTGTCAGCGATTCAGCCGTCAGGGAAGTAGCTGAAAAACTGCCGGCTACAAACGGCATAGTGGTGCATACCACTGGAAGCGTTCCAATGAAAGCACTCAGTGGCATCAAATGTAAAGGATATGGCGTGATCTATCCTTTCCAGACTATAAGTAAAAAACGCATCCTTTCGCCTGAGAGAATCCCTTTGCTATTGGAAGCTTCAGATGAGAAAACCCTTGTCTTAATTGAAGATGCTGTGAAATATGCCGGTTTCTCATTCATTGAGTATGCCGATAGCGAAAAAAGACGTAGAGTGCATCTGACAGGAACTTTTGCATGCAATTTCACCAATGCCATGATTTCTGTGAGCCAAAAGATACTCAACGAATGTGGAATAAACCAATCTGTAATTCGGCCACTGGTGGAAGAAACAGTGGAAAAACTTAAGACACTTCCGGCAAAAGAAGCTCAGACCGGACCGGCATCAAGAAAAGACTTGACTACCATTAATACTCATCTTGCTTTGCTAAAAGAGTTGAAAATGGATAAAGAATCTGATATTTATAGAATTATCAGTGAATATATAATGGAGGATTGAGTTTCTAAATACACTTTTTATTTACTTTTTACATACTTTATTTTTCCTTTAGCGAAATATTGACTATCTTTGTATGTTGTAAAGTACATACCGACAAAATGATTGTTTAACCTTAAATTATAATTCGGATGACTAAACCATATGTTTTAGGAGTAGATGTCGGCGGAACCAATACAGTGTTCGGCATTGTCGACGCACGTGGACAAGTAATTGCCAGCGACTCCATCAAGACAAAGAAACATGCAGAATTTGACGACTATGTAAAAGAACTGCATTCAAGTGTCGAACGTCTGCTACGTCTTCATGATGCTGAAGACAAAATCCAAGGTATCGGAATCGGTGCCCCTAACGCCAACTACTACACAGGCGAGATCGTTAATCCACCAAACCTTCCTTGGGGACCTGTTATACCCCTCGCTGAAAAGGTAAGCGAGGCTTTTGGAGGTATTCCGGTTGCAGTCACTAACGATGCAAATGCAGCCGCTCTCGGCGAAATGACATATGGCGCAGCGCGCGGTATGAAAGACTTTATCATGATCACTCTGGGCACAGGTGTGGGATCAGGTATAGTCATCAACGGCCAGATGGTCTATGGACATGACGGCAATGCCGGCGAGCTTGGCCACCTTGTTATGAAACGCAACAACGGACGTATGTGCGGTTGCGGACGTACTGGCTGCCTTGAAGCATATTGCTCTGCAACTGGAGTAGCACGCACCGCCCGTGAATTCCTTGAAGTGCGTCAGGAACCTTCAATTCTCCGTAATATTGATATCGAAGACATTACTTCGAAAGACGTGTATGACGCAGCCATGGCCGGCGATAAGATCGCTAAGGAAATCTTTGACTATACCGGAAAGATCCTTGGTGAAGCATTCGCAGACATGGTAGCGTTCTCATCACCGCAAGCTATCATCCTTTTCGGAGGCCTTGCAAAGAGTGGAGACCTGCTTCTCAAGCCTCTCAAGGAAGCATTTGAAAAGAATGTGATGCCTATCTTCCGCGGCAAGACCCAGATTCTCATCTCCGAACTCAAGGAAAGCGATGCAGCAGTACTCGGTGCATCAGCTCTCGGATGGGAAGCAAAACGCCGCTCAGAAACTGCCGTTGCTCCCGAGACAACAATCCAGTAATCTCATCCCCATTAGATACAGACAAAGCCCTTGACCTACTAAGTCAGGGGCTTTTAATGTTATGTTTCAATATAGAGAAAACTTTTTTCCGGACTCCGGATAAATTTCATTTCAAAATTTCTATATCATATTGCAGTCCACGATCTTCTTTTCTACCAGAATAGTTGGCTGCGATGAGATAAACTGTTCGCGGATCAAGGGCATAACGGCCGGCATAGTCACGCGATCGCATCTGTGCCATCGCTTCATATACGCTCTCATTGTATTTGAACTCAAAAATGTAGATATTTTGTCCTGCGAATATCTCCAGATCGCTACGTCCCTTATAACCATGATATTCGGGTCGTGCCGGAGTACCACTCAAAACTGCGAGAAGGAATGTGACGGCACGATAGGTGGATTCATTATTGTCGTCATATGGTAGATTTTTCAACAATATGGCAATACGCTCCATAAAGTCCTTCGGGTGTCCTTCTGATAGATCCCTCTTGAAATGCGTGAAATTGAATTGACTGAACGGATCCCGGACATCAGGAGCGTAGAGTGGAAGCAATTGCTGATAGAAGCCCTTCTCCACTTCTCTATTAGGAAATCGGAGTTCATATATGTCATCTCCAAGTAGAGTACCGATTGTCAGGTAGCCGGTCTGAAACATCAGAGGTATTGGATTTCGGTCATTTAATCCGACTGCTATCAGTTCGTCACGGGTACACATCTTCCCATTGACATCAGGTGGGAATACCCTTAGATTTTTGATCCTACGCGCCAAAAACGTTGGTGTGCCACTGTCAAACCAATAAGGATCAATCCTCTTATTCTTCAGGGCCTTTAATATGCTGTAAGGATTGTATAATCTCGAACCCTCTTCTGCGAATAGATATCCGTCATAATAATCGCGAAGCTCCTTTATGGTAGAGGAAAAGTCTTCACGGCGTTTCTCTGCCAGAGTCCGGATTCCATTACTAAAGTTGTCAATAAGTTCCTTCTCACTCCAACCGCATATATCTGCAAATTCATCTACTATTGATATGTCATCAAGAATGTTTAAGTCGCTGAAGATACTGACTTTATTGAATCTGGCTACTCCCGTGATGAGAGCAAAGCGTATATACCGATCCATTGATTTTAGGTTTCCGAAGAAACTTTTAAGAGTTCGCTGGTGCTTTTCAAACAAATCCTTATCCTCTTCGATATCAAGCAACGGTTTGTCATATTCGTCAACAAGGATCACAACCTTACGCCCCGTCTTTTCATAGACATTTGCGATAAGGTTTTCAAAACGCAGTGCCACATCATTCTCCATCCGGGGAGATATGCAGTATTTGCTCTCGTATTTTTCAAGAAGAAGGATCAGTCTGTTTTCCAGACCTTCTGAATTTTCATATTTTCCTGTGTTCAGATTGAAGAGAAGCACTGGAGAGGGTGTCCAGTCAAGATGCATTGAGTCTGCGGCCAGACCTTTGAATAGATCCCGTCGTCCTTCGAAATATGATTCAAGAGTGGAAAGTAGCAGGCTCTTTCCAAAGCGCCGTGGACGGCTCAGGAAAATGAATTTACCTTGGCTAATTAACGGTTTGATATATGCCGTCTTATCAACATAGACATAACCCTCTTCGATGAGTTCGGAAAAGGTTGCCATTCCAATGGGATATTTCAGCTCTGCCATGCTCTTTTTCTTTTTATAACACAAAAATAACACATATCTTCCTTGAATCCAAACAAAATCCCTAAAAAATCAGGCCAAAAAGCATGTTAGCTCACGGTTGACATCAAAATTCCAAAAAGTTTTCAACATAAAGAAAGCTCAAAAAAGGCCTACCATAATCGGTAAGCCTTTAAACTATGAGATTAATTGTTTTTTCGGATAAAAGGCAGGGGCGCACGGGGCTATGGCTCGTATTGATGAATTGCTTAAGGTAGTCAACGATGACACCCCGGACGATGATCCCAACAGTATAGAGCTGAACCTCATCTCTGCTCTTGTTGAAGAGTATGAGGATGTTCATTATCCCATTGGCACACTCTCATTGATAGACGTTATAAAGAGTCCCCCTCGTGTTTGTGACTTCATGTCAGAAAAGAGTGAGCCGACAATGCAAGTCGGCCGACGTATCTCGAAAGAATTGAATATCGACCCGGCAATCGTGCTCGGCGTTTGATTGTATAAGTAGTCCATCCAATGTGGGCGATTTTGGTCGCTCCATCTTCTTTGGTTCATCCCTATGTACATTCTTTTCATACTCGACAGAAGGAATTTTTACCGAATATTTACTTAGGATTCACCGCGTGCGAATAAACCACATTTTGATTATTCTATGATTGAAACAGAGAGGGACTTCCGACCGGAAGTCCCTCTCTGTTTCAAATCTCTTACTATTATTAGTTGCGGAAGACGAGTTGATCATCTTTGACATCGATGACAATCGGATGCTCACGGTTGACTTTCTGTGCAAGAATATCCTTTGCAAGCTGATTAAGCACGAGGCGCTGGATTGTACGCTTGACAGGACGGGCTCCGAATTCAGGATCGTAACCGTCTTCGGCCAAAAGTTCCATTGCTGGTTTAGTGACTTCAAGCTTGACTCCATTTGACTCAAGCATCTTCTGTACACCACGAACTTGAATGCCTACGATTTCCTCGATCTCCTTCTTATTGAGAGGTGTAAACATCACAATCTCATCAATACGGTTAAGGAATTCCGGACGGATCTTCATCTTGAGCAGATCCATTACGTCTTGCTTAGTCTTATAAATGATATCCTGACGTTCAGCTTCTTTCTTATTATCAAAATCCTTGAAGTTTTCGCGGATGATTGGCGAGCCTTCATTGGAGGTCATGATAATGATAGTATTCTTGAAATTGATGAAACGTCCCTTGTTGTCAGTAAGGCGGCCATCATCAAGAACCTGAAGAAGGATATTGAATACATCTGGGTTGGCTTTCTCGATCTCATCGAAAAGTACTACGCTATAAGGTTTGCGGCGCACTGCTTCGGTAAGCTGACCACCCTCTTCGTAACCAACGTATCCCGGAGGCGCTCCTACCAATCGACTCACGGAGTGCTTCTCCATATATTCCGACATATCAATACGAGTCATCATATCCTCGTCGTCGAATAGATACTCAGCCAACGCCTTTGCAAGCTCAGTCTTACCTACACCTGTAGTGCCAAGGAAAATGAATGATCCAAGCGGCCTACGCGGGTCATTAAGTCCGGCACGAGAACGACGAACAGCCTCGCTTACGGCACGTATAGCATCTTCCTGACCTACTACCCTCTTGTGGAGTTCTTCTTCAAGATGGAGAAGTTTTTCCTGCTCGCTTTGAGCCATCTTCTTGACAGGTATACCGGTCCAACGGCTTACGACTTCTGCTATATCTTCAGCATCTACCTCTTCCTTGATCATCGCACTCTCACCCTGAAGCTGACGAAGCTTCTCTTGAGTAGCCTGGATCTCATCTTGTTTCTGCTTGATCTTTGAATAACGAATCTCAGCCACTTTACCATAATCACCTTCTCGTTCGGCACGTTCGGCTTCTATGTTGAGCTGTTCGATATCTATCTTGTTCTGCTGAATCTTGTCGATTTCATTCTTCTCAGCCTGCCACTTGGCCTTGAGAGATTTCTGAGTGTCTCGGATATTGGCAAGTTCCTCATCGATTTCCTTTAGTCGATACTGATTATCTTCTCGCTTCAGGGCTTCACGCTCAATCTCAAGTTGCTGTATCTTGCGGGTTGCATCATCAAGAGCCTGAGGCATTGAGTCCATTTCAAGACGAAGTTTTGAAGCAGCCTCATCAATAAGGTCAATGGCCTTATCCGGTAGGAAACGATCAGTGATGTAACGCACACTTAGCTGCACTGCTGCAATGATAGCCTCGTCCATAATACGTACCTTATGGTGGTTTTCATATCTCTCCTTAAGACCACGTAATATAGAGATTGCTGCAAGCTCATCCGGTTCATCGACCATTACTTTCTGGAAACGACGTTCAAGAGCCTTATCCTTCTCGAAATATTTCTGGAATTCATCAAGAGTAGTAGCACCGATGCTTCTCAACTCGCCACGAGCAAGTGCCGGCTTAAGAATATTCGCAGCATCCATAGCGCCTTCACCCTTGCCAGCACCCACAAGAGTATGAATCTCATCGATGAAGAGAATAATCTCACCATCACTCTGGGTAACCTCATTTACAATTGCCTTTAGACGCTCCTCAAACTCACCTTTATATTTGGCTCCTGCTACGAGAGCTCCCATATCGAGGGAGAAGATTTGCTTTGACTTAAGGTTTTCAGGTACGTCACCGCGGACTATACGCTGAGCAAGGCCTTCCGCAATTGCAGTCTTACCTGTTCCCGGCTCGCCTACAAGCATAGGGTTGTTCTTCGTTCTTCTTGAAAGGATCTGCAAAACGCGTCTGATTTCCTCGTCACGTCCGATTACAGGGTCAAGTTTTCCGTTTCGCGCTCTGTCATTAAGGTTAATAGCATATTTGCTGAGAGCCTGATATGATTCCTCAGCACTTTGGCCAGTCACCTTATTGCCCTTACGGAGTTCCTTGATTGCTGCATCAAGTCCACTTTCTGTTACTCCGGCATCCTTTAGGATACGTGAAGCGTTACACTTGGTCTGAAGGATACCCATCAGCATAGCCTCAACTGAGACATACTCATCGCCATTCTTCTTAGAGAAATCCTGAGCCTTGCGCATGGCCTCGTTCGACTCACGGCTGAGAACTACGTCGGCTCCGCTGACTTTAGGAAGAGACTTTATGTCGGCTTCAATCGCCATGTTCACGGCGTTGAGATTGGCTCCAAGTTTCTGGAAGATGAAGTTGACAATAGTCTCACTTTC
>CAYNEZ010000054.1:0-17523 GCA_964396365.1 uncultured Sangeribacter sp.
AGGCTGAAAAAACTTTTTGCAAAATTATTTGCATACCACAAAAAAAATCATTAACTTTGCGCTTCGAATGAGCAAAGGATGTAGAAATCCTGTCAATAGCTCTTGTATAGTAAAGAAAATTAAAGAAATAGATCAATATAAAATGGCATCAAGCAACCAGACACCCGAGCAGCCTGATCAGCTCGAAGCAATCAATAGCAGGCTGACTGACCTCGGTCGTAGTATAGAGACTAACAAAAAAGCGATGGGTATCGCTATGGGCGCGATTCTTGTAGTGGCTTGCCTCACTTTTGCATGGCTTTACCTCTATAAGATCCCTACCAACAATAAGGCTATGGAAGCCTATAATAAAGTTGAGCTTTCATCTATGATGAATGATTCGCTCGCTGCCTCTCAATATAAAAAGGTGGCTGACGAATACGGCAGCACAGCAGCTGGAAAACTTGCTTCGCTTAGCGCAGCACAGACTCTCTACAATTCCGGCAAATATGAGGAGGCTGCAAAATATCTCAATAAGTTCAGCTCAAGTGACAAGGTGCTGGATGCAAACGCCAAGGTTCTTCTTGGAGACTGCTACGTAAATCTTAAGAAATACGATGATGCGATCTCCGCTTTCAAGACAGCAGTTAAGAAAGCTGATGGAAATCCCCAGATAGCTCCCCGTGCGCTTCTCAAGCAGGCTGTGGTCTACGACGAGTTGAAGAAATATAACGACGCACTCAACTGCTACGAGACTATCAAGAAAGACTATCCTCAGTTCTCACTCGGTAACGGTCTCTCCATTGACTCTTACATTGAGCGCGAAAAAGCTCGCCTCTAATCTCTCCCCCTTTTCACTTTACGCTCAAATTGCCCCATAAAATAATAAAACATACCTGCTTATTTTATGAAAGGGAAGTTCGCTGCTGCGGCCTTCCCTTTTTATTTTTTTAACATTTAATTTATTAGAATTTCCAAATTATTTTTATACTTTTGTAAAATATTCGGCTATGCTTCATTTGAAATCAATGGAATTAGCTGATACGATATTTATTTTAAACACCTAATAATGAACATCTATGAAATTTAAATATCTACTTGCTTGCTCTGTAGTTTGCGCGGCAACTGCAACTGTAAATGCTGCTGAGACAAATGATTGGGGTGAATTGCAGCCCGACGTAGTCTACACTTACGACGCCATGGTGCCGGTGCAGGGCGTTTTCAATCCTTCCGAAAGCGGAGTGATCCGTTGCTATTGCACAGGCGATCTGATTTCTCCTTATCTTGAGCCTACGCACGACACTCCTATTCAACCTACTAAGTATTATTATGGTGCCGACGGAGTAAAGGTTCGTATATATGAGGTCACTGCAGGTGAACCTTTATATTTCTATGATTTCTGCCCTCTTGATGCCGGTACATTCCGAATTTCCACTGGTATAGAACCTGTAGAAGTAGTTGATGTAACCCCAGCAACCGATGGGAAAGTTTTATCGCTTAGCACAAGCTATAAGGCGAGTGTTACGTTCAATATCCCTATAAAGTGCACTAAGTGTGTTCTCTCGATAAATGAATCCTCAGCTGAGCTAACTCCTTCCATTACTGATTCATATATCAATATCTATTGGTATAATACTCTTCTCAATTGGTATAATGAAAGAAAGATTAATGAAGGCGATATCTTGACCCTTACCCTTACCGGTCTTCGTGATGCCAACGATTCGAGCAACCGTCCTGATTTCGGTTATGGTAAAGGTAAGCTCGTGCTCAACTTCACTATGGCTGCTAAGCCTGCTCAACTCGTATGGGAGAGTGGAACTCCGACAAGTGGAGTTCCCGATTTCTTGACTTATTATCTCCCGGGCAGCAACGAAGGTTTGGTTAAACTCCTATTCAACGAAGACCTTGATCCTCAATGTCATCCCGTGGCAGAGATCTCTTATGGCGACCCTGATAACCTTGACTTAGGAATGTATTTTGAGAATCCTCCGGTGAGTGTGGATGGCAAGACTGTCACTGTTAACCTTCAAGGCGTAACGCGTTTCCCTGATGAAATGGTTCCGGGTCTGGCTCCTCAAAAAAACATCAACTTGAGAATATCCGGTATCAAGAGTGCAGATGGCCAGTATGTCCTGACGGGATATGCATCAAGCCCTTATTCTTTTGGATACTCCTATAATTTGAAGAGTGTAGTCTATAGCATTGCTGCCGATTGGGTACCGGCAGCCGGAAGTTTGCTCAATAGTGGGGAAGAGATGGAAATGTGGGTGCTCAATGGGCGTAAGATAGTGTTTGATTCCGTAGATTTCTCCTACGTCAAGGATGGTGTCCCTGCAAAAGTCTCAGTTCCGTATGGCGATCTGAAGGTATCTGTAGATTCCGGCGATGATATGCTTTATAATTTCGTGGCTCCGTCTATTGACGCAGATGCTGACACAGATATCACCGTATCTCTTGGCGGTCTCCTTTGTGCCGATGGCCTTGACCATACTTCTGATATTTTTGTAAGATACAAGGCGGCTTCTGCTGCGGTCGATGGTATCAATGCAGAGAATGGTGAAAATGAATATTTCGACCTTACCGGACGTCGCGTTTATACTCCTTCGAAAGGCATATACATCTGCAACGGCAAGAAAATAATAGTAAGATAATTATCTATAGTTTATATTTAAATTAACCGCCTATGAAATTTAGACATCTACTTGTTGCTTCAGCTCTCGTAGCTACAGCCACAAGTGTCTCCGCTTTCGAGTGGACTCCGGCTGTCACTCAGCCAAACCCGAGTTTGGATGTGACTCAAGCCTATCAGCTTGAGACCCTTCGATTCGGCACTAATGATTGGGGCGCCGGCTACCAGACTTCCGACGTAATGCCAATCTGGATTGATGAAGATGAAAACGAAATTGTCGGCAGCTTATCTCCCGAAACTGATGCAAGTTGGGATCAGTTTGTTTACACTTTCAATTTCGCTGACTTTAAGAAAAATGGAGAATACATTCTAAAGTTGCCTGAAGGTTTACTCGTGAATGCAGCAGGCGAGAAGAGTGCTGAGAAAGAACTCTACTATACTGTCGAAATACCTGAGTTGGCAACCGGTATGTTCTCCGACTTTGAAGTGCTTTCAATTTCTCCTGATTTCTCTTTGCCACAGGGTCTCTGGAGCGATCAGAAGATTACAATCAATACTAATCACAACGATGCCATTGGATTCGTCACTCTTCAAATCTATGATCCTGTAGCAGAAGAATATCTCGTTAATGCCAACAATTTCAGTACAGGACGAGGTCTTGGAGTCGCTTCTGAGATTGTTTTTGAAGTAGCAAATTCATATAAGTTCTACGATGATCGTGAATATACAGCTGAATTCGTATTCTATAACGGCGCTGATGATCATAATTCTGAAGGACTCCCTACTCCAATCGTTGCAAGAAAAAGTTATAAATTTACCGGTAAAGTAGAAGGATACAAATATTCAGACTTGAAACTTCTGAACATTACCCCGGCTCCTTACTCCGTTACTATCAGTGATCCTTCTCAAGCTGTATTCACATATGAATTCTCAGGCCCTGTTAATGTTTATCAGGCGCTCACTCCTCTGGGTCAGAATGGCAATAACGTTTATCCGCAGACATGCCTTTCTTCCAATGAAGACAAGACAGTGTGGACACTTGATCTTTCTAACGATTCTTATGTGAAATCTATCGATGCTGTTCTTACTATAGCAGTCTACGCTCGTGATATGGACGGCTATCAACTGAAAGGTGATTTCGGAGATGAGGGTAATTCTTGTTTCATTGGCGAGTGGCAATGTGATCTTGGAGCCAAGTCAATCGTCGTTGTATCGCCGGAAAAGGGAGCAAGTTTAGATCGTCTTTCTGAAATCGTTGTGAAGTCGGAAAGTGGTGAGCCTATGACTTGGTCATGGGTTGGCGAGGCCTACATTTCTATTCCTTCCCGTTCGGAGATTATCGGTACTCTTGTATATGAGCAGGTAGAAGGTGATGCAGAGTCTGCTACAGAATTCCGCTTCACAAAGATTATGGACAACGATTGGAACGTTATGCCTCTTGATATCGTAGCTGAAGGGTCTTATATGATTTATTTTGGCCCTGGATGCTTTGTGTTCGGAGAAGAGTTCTCTGCAGTCAACAGCCGTAGCGTATACTCAGGCTTCTCTATCACTGGCAATGCCGACGACACTCCCGACGATCCTGTTATTGATCCCGCAGAGCAGGAAGTGTTCAACTACACCAGCGTTGTTCCTGAAGCCGGTTCTACTGTGACTTCTCTTGAAATCATCAAACTCTGGTATCCCGAAATTGTAGACACAATGGGCAAGGATGCGATTGTCTATAATAAGGCTGACCAGTCCATCGTCTCCTACGGTCAGGTTTTATATGACTGGGATGACATGAACCTCATCAATGTTGAACTCTCTGATCCGGTGACTGAGGCAGGTGAATATGAGGTGGTGATTCCTAATGGAGCTATCTGTACGAGTGAATACTTCGAGAGCGATGGCAAGAAAGGAATCTGTAATCCGGAGATTCGTCTGTCTTACACAGTGAATCCTAATGGCTCAGATGATCCTGTTAATCCGCAAGAAGCACTTGAATACATCAGTGTAGATCCTGAAATGGGTTCTGTAGTAGAATCTCTTGATACAATTGTGCTCACATTTGCAGAAGATGTGGCTTGCGACGAATTTGTGGTGAATGTCTACAGTGTAGCTCGGACACTTGTCGCTACCGGAGTCGGCAGGACTGACTTTACAGAGACTGACCGCATCGTTGTAGTCTTTGATGAGCCTATCGTAGAATCTGGAAAATATGAGGTGGTGATTCCAAATCATGTAATCATCAACGGAGATTATTATGAATCTGATGGAAAAGCCGGTCTGTGCAATCCGGAATATCATCTCTACTATACTGTAGAACCTAATGGTACTGTCGATCCTGTTGATCCGGCAGAACAGGAAGTGTTCAATTATACTTCTGTAGATCCCGAATCCGGCTCAACAGTGGCTTCTCTCGATGTAATTAGAATTTGGTTCCAGGATATGCCGGTTTGCAGCGGTTTTGACGCTTACCTTTACAAAGCTGATGCCGTAGGTTCGGAAGAAGGTATCGTGGCTACTGCATTCGTTCTCTTTGACTGGGATGACGACCTGCTGGTCAATGCCACATTCAGCCAGCCTGTCACTGAGAATGGAGACTACGTATTTGTGATCCCTGCCCGTATGATAGGTGATGACGAATTCATTTCCAGCGAAGGAAAGAGTGGTATCTGCAATCCTGAGATCCGTCTCAATTACACTATTGGCAAAGGCACTTCAGTCGGATCTGTTGTTGAGGCTTCTGTCTGCGACGTAATGGATCTTCAGGGTCGTATCGTGCTACACAATGCTTCTGCAGCCGACATAAAGACTCTTTCTAAGGGCATTTATATCGTAGGTGGCAAGAAACTTGTAGTTAAGTGATCATCCCGACTATTTGATAGTCGCAATAACTGAATAATTTATCCGGAGAGGACGTGACACTCCTCTCCGGAACCAATAAACAAAAACAGAAACCTTACATTTTATGAAGCATTTTTTTGATATCAAGTCAATTATGATGGGCGCGTTTGTGGCAACATCCTTAACTGTTGCTGCTGAAGATGCCCCAACAATATTATCTGTGCAGCCCCTTTATGGCGGTTCTCTATCTTCAATGTCGCCCAATGGCCAATGGGCTGTCGGTGATGCCGTCAATCCTGCCAATAGTGCTTATATGGCTTTCCCTCGTATCGTCAACACAACTACAGGAGAGACTATTGAGCTTTATGGTGAATCTGAAGGTCTGCAACAAGCTCCCATGGGTGCTACATGTGTCAGCAATGACGGAAAGACTGTCGGTGGCAATTATTACGGTTATCCTGCCGTATGGAAGGAAGGTAAAGGTTGGACATCACTTCCGCGACCTGCGGGAAGATACGATGGAGGTATGGTCTCCAGCATCACTCCTGATGGTAAATATGCTGTTGGTCGTGTAAGCATTGAGTTGTTTCATGAGTATCCCTGTATGTGGGATCTTGAAACCATGCAGCTTATTGAACTTCCCGGAATGATTTCGTCAAATCCCCGATATAAGGATATGATAGAGCAGGGAGGTGATCCGGCTGAGTGGAGCGACGCTGATCTCAATGTGCGCCTCACCGGAATTACTCCTGATGCAAATACAATTATCGGTACAGTCGATTTTGCTTTCCCTGAAGCCGCATGGGATTTTATTTACAGACGCGATGAAGCGAAATGGTATCCTCTGGGAATGAAGTATGAGAATGGTCGCATGACTGCCCTTAGTGATGAAATAGTTGGTGTAGGCGACTGTGTGCTTTCTGCCGATGGCTCTCGTATTGGTGGTCTGTGTGCAACTGTCTCTGATGCAACTGTCCCCTTCACATGCTCAATCTCTGATCTGGAAAAATTCGAACTCCATGGCGATGGCGAAGGCTATGGTGTCTGGGCTATTGGTTCTGACGGTGTGATATATGGCTCTACTCCTACCGGCACACCCATACGAAACTGGGCGGCAAAAGTTGGCAACTATTGGTATGATTGGAAGTCTGTCATCAAACAGCTTTATGGAATTGACTGGATAAATGATGTCACCAAAGATGAAGTCGGACTGTCCGGTACAGTTTCAGCTGTATCTGCTGATAATCTCAAGATACTTGCCAGCGATTATGCTCAAGGATATGCCTACATTATATCCCTTCCTCGTCCGATGGCTGAAATCTGCAATGATGTAGACCTTCTTGGCGACTACAGGGTCTCTCCTATGAATGGCGCAGAATTTTCTATGCTACAGAAAATAGTCCTTGATATGGGACGACCGGTGGATGTGACCGGAGAAAAAACATGCGTTCAGCTTCTCGACTCTGAAGGAAATGTGCTTCGCAGTTCAATCAACTTTGCGGTGCAGCCAGACAATAACAAAAGAGTGGAAGTGATCTTCCGTAATTATACTCTTGAGCCTGAAAAGTATTATACAGTAAAGATTCCGGCTGCTTCAATGTGTGTAGCCGGCGATCCGGAACGTGCCAATAAAGAAATCACACTCCGATATCGCGGTCGTGAGGCAGGACCGGTGAAGCCTGTGGCTTTCGCTCCTGACAATGGCGCAAGCGTAGCTCGCATTAACTTCACTACCAACCCTGTGATGGTGACTTTCAATGCTCCTCTAAGTGTGGGGGAAAATCCTGATATCCGTCTTGTCCAGATCAAAGATGGAGTTGAGGAGTTCCTTTATCCTCTGAGTGCATCAGTAAGCAACAATCAAGTTATGATCTATCCTGTCAGTGAGCAGCGTCTTGCCGAAGGAACAGACTATCGCATTGACTTTGGTGCCGGTTCGGTGGCTGACCTTTCAGGCGATGGTGCCAATGAGGCTTTCTCCATCACTTACCATGGCAGTTATGTTCCTGAGATCGATCCCACTTCCAATACAATATTCCGTGAGGATTTCACTACCGGAGTAGCAAATATGCTCCTATTTGAGGGTGATAACAATACTCCTAACGAAGAGATGCTGAGCTGGGGTTTCGAAGCTGAAAACAGGCCTTGGATCCCGGTATATGATAATACTATAGATGAAATCAATTTTGCAGCTGCTTCACACTCAAGCTATGAGCCTGCTGGTAAGTCTGACGACTGGATGGTGACTCCCCAGCTCTATATCCCAGATGATAAGGCTACCCTCTCGTTTAAGTCGCAGAGCTATAAGAATACCAAAAATGATATCTTGAAGGTCTACGTATGGGACAGTGAGGATATCGTGACTATCCTGACGCAGAACGTCGTAGAGAAAATCCGCTATAATGGAGATCTCGTCTACAATCAAAAGCAGGTTCCCGGCGCATCGGAAGAAGCTCTCACTGATGAATGGACATTGAACACAGTAGATCTTTCTAAATATGCAGGCAAATATGTCTACATCGCCTTTGTCAACGACAACCAGAATCAGTCTGCTATATTTGTCGACGATGTTGTCGTCAGCCGTGATGTAGCTGCTGTAATGAGTATTTTAACTCCGCAGACAGTAGTGGATGAGGAGGAAATCCGCATCCAGGGTCGCTTGATAGTCATGAAAGAATACGGTATTAAAGGTTATGAATTGACTCTCGCTGATGCGGAAGGTAATATAATTGATACCATAACTTCTGATGAGGAACTTGAAAAAGAAGAGATATGCTCATTCTCTTTCGAGAAGCCGGTGGCTCTTGTGAAAGGTGAGGTAAATTCATTCCAGATCACGTTCACATCCGGTTCTGATGTAATTGAAATGAAGTATGATATCAGCGACCTTCTTTTTGAGACTACCAAGAGAGTGGTTATTGAAGAAATGACCGGTACGACCTGTCAGTTCTGCCCGCAAGGTATCATTGCCATAGAATATCTTGAAGATCTATTTGAAGATCTCGTAATTCCGGTAGCTATCCACAGCTACTCCGGCGACCCGTTTGGCGGTTCAGAACATAGTGCATACTCATCTTTCCTCGGATTGAATGCTGCTCCTTCCGGACGCGTGGATCGAGGTGACATATCTTCTCCTATGTATTTCGATAAGGCCGATTATGTCTTTACTTCACCCGATGGACTGACATGGCTTCAGAAAGTTGAAGCAGAGCTCGGAGAAATGGCAAAGGCTGACATCTCAGTGAATGCAGCTCGTATTGACCAGGAGGGACATAAGGTGTCATTGGATGTATCTGTTAAGTCTGCCCTCAACCGTTCGGATGCAAATATCAATGTCTTCGGCATCCTGATGGAAGATGAACTTTTCGGATTCCAGAATAATGGACTTTTCCAGACAGAGGCTCCAGGACTCGGAGAATGGGGCAAGGGCGGAGCCAACGCTAAGTCAAATGTTCTTTGGTATTACGACGATGTAGTAAGAGGAACAAGTGCTGTTGAGACAGCAGGCATATATTCCGGATTCAATGGTAAGGGTGGATTTATTCCATCTGAATTAAAGGCTGGCGAAGCAATCGATTTCACTTTCGATTTCGCTCTTCCTTCGGGAGTGACGGATGTCAATAACACTAAGGTCTGCCTCATGCTTGTTGATGCCAATTCCGGGGAATTTATCAATGCCGTAGTCACTGACGACATTGCTACTGCTGTAGCTGGAATCGAGGTGGATGATGACAAGGCAGCTGATGTCTACGACCTGGCCGGACGTATCGTTATGCGCAATGCTTCCATCTCCGACCTTACTGGTCTTGAGCCCGGAATCTATATCCGTGGTGGGAAGAAATTTATCAAGCGTTGATTCTTCTATGAAGTGACATGAATCAAATGACATCAAGGGCATTTAGCCCGGATGAAGAGAGAAACATAGACCTTGCCTACGATGAGCTGTTGCGGTCATACGTCGACAGCAGGCATCGTAGGAAGGTGGAACTTGTGGGCAAGGCATTCCGCTTTGCCCGCTTGGCTCATCAGGGTTGCCGTCGAAATGATGGCAGCCCATATATACTTCATGCCCTTGCCGTTGCTCTTATCTGCAGCCGGGAGCTTGGACTTGGATCTACTACTATCGTTTGCGCCCTGCTGCACGACATCGTGGAGCATTCTGACCGGAATATCGAGGACATTGAGGCAAACTTCGGAAGCCAGATATCTTCTATAGTGGCTGGCATCAATAAACTTTCAGGAGGCATCTTCGGTCATGCTGCCGAGACTCAGGCTCTGAAACTTCGCGACATGATGATGTCGATGAGCACCGATGTCAGGGTGATTCTCGTCAAGATGGCCGACCGCATGCACAATCTTCGCAATATTGCGACCCAGCGGCCCGAACGCCGTCGTAGGGTGGCACGCGAATCTCTATATGTCTATGCTCCTCTTGCAGAGAGGCTTGGGCTTTACATGATGAAGAGTGAATTTGAAGATCTCGCATTCCGATGTGAGAATCCGGTCAGCTACGATATGGTCTGTGAAAAACTCGAGCAAAGTGTAGATGAGAGGCAAAGGATAATAGACTCTTTTGTGGCTCCCCTTCGCAAGAGAATGGAAGAGGCAGGAATTAATTGCGAGATAAAGGCACGTGTCAAGAGTGTATATTCAATCTTTCGCAAGATGCAGAAGAAGGGTATACCGTTTGAGGAGGTGTTTGATGTATACGCAGTAAGAGTCATTTATGAGAATGACGACGACTTGATGGAGGAGCCTATAGCACGCAGGATAGCCGGAATACTTGAGGAAAACCATAGCGTCCATCCAGACCGTACGCGCGATTGGCTGCGAACTCCCAAAGATAATGGATATCGTGCGCTTCATCTGACTCTTCGTGATATTGATGGCCGATGGACAGAGGTACAGATACGCAGCAGAAAAATGGATGACATAGCTGAACTTGGCTATGCCGCACATTGGAAATATAAGGATGGAGTGCAGACAGATACGGAACGTCTCGACAATCTTGTCAACTCCGTAAAGGAAATTCTTGCAAATCCCGAACCAAATGCTGTCGACTTTCTGGATACACTCCGATTTAACATCTTTGCAGAGCAAATCTATGTGTTCACTCCCGATGGGGATTTATTTGGACTCCCATCAGGAGCCACTGTGCTTGATTTCGCTTATGCTGTAGATGAGAGTCTTGGCGATCATTGCATCGGTGGCAAGATCAATCGGCGCCTGGTCAATCCGGGCTATCATCTGGAGAGTGGGGATTTGGTGGAGATAATCACTGTAAGATGTGTCTCTCCTGAAGAAAAATGGCTCGGACAGTGCATCACGGCACATGCCCGAAATATCATAAAGTCAAGATTATGAAACCAACAGATCTGATTTCCAACGCTACAATTCTGAAGATAGCAGTGGCCCTGACATCTTCTTTGATAGTGCTTCTACTGCTGATGAAAAGTGATCATCAGAACTTCAGCTATGAACTCAACCAGCCCTGGCGCTATACACTCCTCACAGCTGAATTCGATACTCCAATAATGCGGGATTCAGTTTCCGCACAACTTATGCGGGATAGCATCGACAAGGCGTTTGTTCCGTTTGTGGTACGTGATTACCGTACTGCTGCCAGAAATGTCGATAGGTTTGTTAAGATTGTCGGCAACTATGTGAGCGCGTCAGATGCCGCATTCCTCGGGAAAAAACTTTCGGAGGTCTATGGCAGGGGAGTGGTAAGTGCCGAACTTTATGACCGTATTCACTCGTTCTCCCACTCTCAATTGAGAATGAGCGACGAATCGGAAGACATGAATGCCGTAAAAGTGATCGATGCTTCCGGAATGATGTCGCCAAACATGGCATATAAGGCAGTGGATTCGGCATATGTGGCATCAAAGTCGACAGCCACTCATGAAGCAAGACTGAGTGCAGACGTTGCTAAAGCTCTAAACGCAAGTTTATCTCCCAATATAGTCATTGACTCTATTTCCGACTCCCGGTTTAGAGATCAGGAATATCTCAATGTCAACTCGGCTCTTGGAGTCATTAAGAAAGGACAGCGAATCGTAGATCGTGGTGATATTATTGATGCACAGATCTATACCAATCTCAACAACTATCTTGATATGCTTGAGAAGACGGAGTCAAAGACTCTTTCAAAGAAATTTTTCACTACAGCTCAGGCTATATATATTGTCATCTTATTCTCGTTGCTCTATCTTTTCCTTGCTTTATACAGAAGGGATATTTTTGAAGACTTCAAGACAGTGACCTTTATTGTGACGCTGATTACATTTTTCGTGGTCATAGCGGTAGAGACGGCAGATGTGTTCAATGGTGGCCTTTACCTGATTCCTTTTGCGGGAGTGCCGATTATCATTACAGTATTTACAGATGCACGTACAGCAATATTCTCTCATATTGTCTGCATACTTATGACAGCGCTTGCAGCTCCTTTCCAGTTCCAGTTCGTAGTCATTCAGTTTGTAGTCGGCATAAGTGCCACTTTAAGCATTCACCATCTCTCAAGGCGAAGCCAACTATTGAGGACCGCCCTGATTACATTCGCGCTTTATATCGTCTGCTATGCAATGATGCTGATGCTTTCCGAGGGCACCATCACAGCATTCTCATGGCGCATGGTGGGAGTATTCGCCATCAATGCAGTGCTCCTTTCGTTCGCTTATCTTCTGATTCTTGTGGTAGAGAAGATCTTCGGATTCACGTCTACCGTCACATTGGTGGAACTCAGTGATATCAACAGCCCGATTCTCCGAAATTTGGCAGAAGTGGCCCCAGGGACTTTCCAGCATTCAATGCAGGTGTCTACTCTTGCCGCAGAGGCGGCCAGGGCTATCGGCGCAAACACGACTCTTGTAAGGACGGGGGCATTATATCATGACATAGGCAAGAGCGAGTCCCCTATATTTTTTACAGAAAATCAGCATGGTGTCAATCCTCACGCAGGCCTTGACCCGGAGACGAGTGCCCGTAAGATAATAAGTCATATCACGGAGGGTCTGAATATAGCCTCACGCGAGAAACTTCCCCAGGTGATTAAAAATTTCATATCAGAGCATCATGGCAAGGGGGTGGCAAAATATTTCTACAACACCGCAGTCAATGCGAGTCCAGATGGGATTGTAGACAAATCCAATTTTGAATATCCTGGTCCAAATCCGCAGAGTAAAGAGACCACTATACTGATGATGGCGGATGCTGTTGAGGCTGCTTCTCGATCGCTAAAGGACTATAGCCCTCAATCTATAAATGCACTTGTAGATAAAATAATCGATTCCCAGATGGCTGATGGCCTCTATAATGAATCTCCAATAAATTTCAGGGATATCAACGTGATAAAAGATACCTTCAAGAAGAGGCTCGCCACTATCTATCATTCCAGAATTGAATATCCTGAAATCCAGAAAAGGGATAACCCTCCAGAACAACAAAATGGATAAATTTACGTTAACAAAATAGGGGCATGATTGGTTAAGCCCCGATGGAGAATATGACGGATTCGAATAAAAGACAAGATTCTAAATATATTGAGACAAAAAAGCATGGCAACTCAACAAGAAGGAGTTGGCGTGCTTTTATATGGATGATAGTGACGGTCATTGTGATGGCAGTCGCTATGCCTGTTGAGGCAGATGCTGCAAAAAAAAGGTCGTCGAAGGCCAAGACCACTGCGACTGCCAAGAAAAGCGGAACAAAAAAGTCGGCGTCCACATCTAAGAAGAGCGGGACAAAAAAATCGACATCTTCAAAGACTTCTTCAAAAAAGAGGAGGACTTCTAAGAGCAGACGTGCCTCTTCAAGCAGAAGGAGTACTTCTTCATCCTCATCAAGAGGAGCAAATTGGGCACTTACTGCAGCCGATGTCAATCCTGACTCAAAAAGCCCGGCGGTGAAGGCTAAGAAGTCGTCTAAGCGCCAAGTGACAGTGGAGCGTCCTGACCTCGAATCCATTCGTGTTGCTACTCTCGATCCGTCAAACCCGATGTATTTTCCGAAACTTATGAAAAAATTCAACCGCAACGACACCACCATGACAGCGGATGAATTCCGTCATCTATATCTCGGATATATGTTTCAGGAAGACTATGATCCTTACCGGGAATCCCCATATTCGAGTGTGACAGATGCCTATAGGAACAAAACGTCTCATACGAAAGAGGAAATCGACACAATCCGTAAATATGCCGAACTTACATTGCTTGACAATCCGTTCGACTTGAGACAGATGTCATTTCTCGTGCATGTCCTCAAGGAGCGCCGAAAGGATATGAGTGCCAAGATATGGGAGTATCGCCTTGAGCATCTCTTAGGGGCGATAAAAAGTACCGGTACAGGCGAAAACGAAGAAAATGCATGGTTTGTGATATATCCGGCCCATGAATACGATATGGTGCAGCTCATGGGTTATCAGGCCGTAGATGCAGACTTCATTGAGCCCGGTTTTGACTATCTGATTGTGGAGCCTGAGGAGGAGACACTCCGCAGATTGCGCGATAAGGTGCAGAAAGGATTCTACTTTGATGTCCGTCAGATCCATCAGCAATATGAATTGAAGCATCCCGAAGATGGCGAAGATGATGAGGCCGTGGAAGAGGCGGAGGAGACCATAAGCGTATCTGTTGAAGATGAAGTGGCAGAGGATCCCGATGATCTCCCGGCGGAAGAAGATCCCGATGACATACCGGCAGAAGAAGATCCTGACGACATCCCCGCGGAGGAAGAACCTGATGCCATTCCTGCTGGTTAGTTGTTATACTATTAGTAAAATTTATTGAATTGAAATCATGGAAGAAAATAAAGAAATCATTGACGATGGCAAATTCGTAGCCTTCGCATATACAGTAAAGGACGCTGATACCGGAGAGGTCCTTTTTGAAGCCAAGCCGTCGGCTCCCGACGTGATGGTATATGGAGTTAGTAATGAAGTAATTCCGGGCCTCATCGCCACTATAAAAGGTCTTGGGAAAGGGGATCGTTTTTCTGTCACTCTTCCTCCTGAGGTTGCCTTCGGACCGCGTAATGAAGAGTGGATTCAGCAAGTGCCCGTAGAAGCCTTTATGCGAGATGGAAAAATGGCTGTGGAGGTCAAGGAAGGGTCTGTGCTCGATATGATGACCAATACAGGAGATATCGTAAGCGGACGCGTAGTAAAAATCACTCCCGAAATCATAGAAATGGATTTCAACCATCCTTTTGCAGGAAAGACTGTAGATTTTGATGGAGAAATCATAGAAGTGCGTGATGCTACTGAAGAAGAGCTTAATCCTAAGCACGGGTGTGGCTGTGGCTGTTCACACCATGGCGGTTGCGACGAAGGATGTGGCTGTTCCGGAAAAGAAAGTGATAATGGAGCCTGTGGCTGTGGTGACGGGTGTAACTGTCATTGATGATCCTGATGCCAGCAAAATCTGAAATTCCTGAAGATATTCTCCGCGTAAAGCAGAGGCTTTCGATTATAGGCGATTCTCCGGCCCTCATTGAGGCAATCAAGAGGGCTGTGATGGTCGCCCCTATCGATTTGTCGGTGCTGGTGACCGGTCCGTCAGGAGCCGGGAAAGAGTTTTTTCCAAAGATTATTCATCAATTTGGAGCGAGAAAGCATAAGAAATATATAGCGGTCAACTGTGGTGCAATTCCCGAGGGCACGATCGACAGTGAGCTTTTTGGCCATGAAAAGGGCTCATTTACCGGAGCACTTTCTTCCCGTAAGGGTTATTTTGAAGAAGCTGACGGAGGCACTATTTTCCTTGACGAAGTCGCGGAACTTCCCCTGACCACCCAGGCACGCCTCCTTCGTGTGCTTGAGACAGGTGAATTTCTGAAAGTAGGCAGCAGTACCGTCCAGACCACCGACATTCGGGTGGTGGCAGCTACCAATGTGGATCTAATAAAGGCTGTGGCTGAAGGGCGCTTTCGTGAGGATCTCTACTATCGACTATCTACTGTAGTGATCAATGTGCCCCCACTTAATGAAAGAGGGGAGGACATAATACTGCTTGCGCGCAAGTTCGCGTCGGATTTCGCTGAAAAATACATGACGAAGCCTATCTCATTCAGTGAAGACGCAAAGCGCGCCCTGATGCTTTATAACTGGCCTGGAAACGTGCGCCAGCTGAAGAATGTAATCGATCAGCTCGCGTTATTCGAGGCAGGGACCGAAATAACGCGTCATAACTTGCTTGATGCACTTCCAATCAACAGAGATCCCCATTCGACTCCAATGATAGCTTCTGATCAGGATCCGGATGGTCTGGAGCGTAAGATGATATTTCAGATGCTATTCTCTATGCGTGATGAAATAGCGAATCTAAAGCAGCAGCTCAGCGAAATGACCGGAGGAGATGATAAACCATCAAATGGATTCACTGATGTGCGTGCGTTGATGGCGCCCGATCATGCCACTGACGGCATCTCCGATAATCCTCTTGACAGATCAGAACGAAAAGTAATAGAAGAGACTCTGGCGCGCTATGGTGGCAATAAAAAGCAGGCGGCAGAGGAGTTGCAGATATCGCTTCGCACACTCTATAGGAAAATGCAGGATCTCGGGATTTCGTGATGTTGTGACCATTTTCATATTTGATTCATGAGACGTTTCCTTTCATATATCACCTGCATAGTGTCGGCAGTCATTCTGCTGGCAGGGTGCACGATAAGCTATAAGTTTAATGGCTCAGCTCTAAACTACGACATTTATAAGACCATAAACGTAGGTGAGTTTCCCATTCGCGCAGCCCTTGTATATGCACCTCTTCAGCAACTATTTGAAAACAAATTGTTGAATACCATTACTCGTCAGACGCGTCTGCAGGAAGTCAGTGGCTCCTCTGATCTGGAGATGACCGGAGAAATCACGGGATATTCACTTTCTCCGCAAGCCGTAGGTACGGATGCATATGCCACTGAGACCAGGTTAACAATAACGGTGAAAGTAAAATATACCGATCATGTCAATCCTGCAAATGATGTCGATCAGTCTTTTTCTGCCTATAGGCAGTTTGATAGCTCGATGATGCTTACAGATGTGCAGGATGGCCTATGTGAGGAAATATGCGATGAGCTTGTAGACTTAATTTTTAACGCGACCCTTGGTAACTGGTAAAATCAGGCATAGATTATGACAGACAACACAGAGAGCAGGACGAAGTCAGAAGACGTCAAATATATAAAGTTCTACCCTTATTATGTGCTTCCGGACATAGAAGCGCTTGCTACGGAACGCGATGCAAACCTTCTTCGGCAGCATAGGCGGAGGATAGCTGCGTCGATTGGAGATCAAGATGCTCTTCGGTCGATCTTGGGGGATGCTTCTGAGGATTTTTATGATTTTTATGGAGCCTCTGATCTTCCAAGACTATCTACGTCTGATACCATCAATTCCTTCCTTGAGAAGTTTGGTGCCAAAGCAGAAGCCTCTGCTGAGGATTCTGCCCCGGTCGTTCCGGTCAGTCCTCCAGTCATAGATTATGTCGCAATGCTCGAGCAGGAAGCGCCCAAGGTAGATGAGCGGGATATTCCGGAGGATGCTACTCTGGGAGTAATCGATGCTTTTCTTACTCAAAATCCTGCTCCACGAATTAAGCCTAAAAAGGACCTTAAGGAGATAGAAAAACCCTCTCTGACGGAAGGTTTTGCAAAAATAATGATAAAAAATGGCAATTATAAGCGTGCTTTGGAAATTATTACGCAAATAAATTTGAATAATCCAGAAAAAAGTATTTATTTTGCAGACCAAATACGATTCCTTAAGAAAGTCATTTCTCTGGAGTCGCTTTAAACGTGTATTTATAAATCAATGTGGAGGGTCGTAATGGACTTGACACGCTAAAACAAACTACATAACATGTATATCTTTCTCAGCATTCTTATCGTGATTGCAGCTCTGCTGCTTATCGGTGCTGTCCTTATCCAGAAGTCTAAGGGTGGCGGCCTTGCATCTGACTATAGCCAGGGCAACCAGTATATGGGTTATCGCAAAACTACAGACTTCATTGAAAAGGCTACTTGGAGTCTCGCCATCTTCATCTGCGTGATCAGCATCTGTGCTTCTTTCGCTATCAAGACTCCTGTGA
>CAYNEZ010000055.1:0-17444 GCA_964396365.1 uncultured Sangeribacter sp.
AACCGCTCCCTATTTTAATGAGATTTATAAGATCGTCGGTCAACTTCCTCCTACAGAAATGATTCAATCTTACATGTCAAGTGTGACAGGTTCGATGTTGGCGATATTTGCTAAACCGGTTTCAGATGATTCAAACAAAATTATTATTCTCGCCGATTCCGCTGGATCCGGCGTTACAGAAGCTCTCATAGGATATATAAATAATGAGAATCTTGAGACGTTGCGAAATGCAATCTTAGTTCAAAAACCAGAAGGTGGCACCGCGATATTTCTAAACGCAATAAATTTCTAAACTTCTTTCCCATTTGAGGACCAGTTTCATAAATATGGGGCCTTAAATGGGAAAACTCGTTTTTCAAAAACATATAGTTAAGCCTTTTGATCGTCAAATTTTGCGCCTTTATGCCCTCTGTGTGTTTTGGGATCCAGTGAAATGCTGTGTCAGATGAATTAAGAAATGATCTTTATTTTAACCTTGAATATTTGGTGATGTTATAATTTTGTTGTATATTTGCAAACAAAAAGATAACACTATGGAAGCAGTAGTACAAAAGAAAGCAACGATGTTCCGTCTCAGTACGGATTTATTAGATCGCCTTAAAGAGATGGCAAAAAGGGAACACCGAAGTCTCAATAATTTTGTGGAATGCATCCTTCTTGACGTGGCCTATAATGAACCAAACGACATTACCAAAGCTGCAATCGAAGAGGCGAGAAGTGGTAAGTTGAGAGGTACAACACCTGTTGATACTTCTTCAATAGAAGCTATGTTTAAGTCCGCTGGATTATGAAAACATTAGTTCAGACTTCCCAATACAAAAAAGATCTAAAGCGGATTCGCAATAATCCTAAAAAAGCAAGTGCTTTAATTGAAATTCTCAAAAAACTTGAGAATGAAATTCCGATACCACCTGAAAACAAACCGCATATGTTGTCGGGTGACTATGCAGGTTGTATGGAATGTCATATAGAAGGCGATTTTCTTTTGATTTGGATAGATCCTGATACGGATGAGATAGATTTAGTCCGTCTCGGATCCCACTCAGAATTATTTGGAAAAGGCAGAAAACGATAAGTTTATTGAGATGTCTCATATGACTCATTCGAAATTGGATATGATAAATGTAAATAAATGAGTAGGACTTTTCCAAGAGTTTTGCGTCATATAGATAAATGTTAAAGCTGCTAAAATATGAGACAAGTATTTTTGCTTATTATTCTCCTTTCTCCGATTGTGTGTTTCGGACAAGTGATAGAAAATGACATCAGTGTAAAAACATACGCTGTCCCTGACAGTGTGAACACAAGTCCTACAAACTATAAGGTTTCGGATCCTATATCTAATGCATCCAATAATCCATCCCTCAACCAATTGCCTAAGCCGATATCAGAATTTGATAGTCTAATGTATTTAGCTCCAATTAATTCGGCAAATACTTATGTTCCGCCCGGCTCAGCCATCATCCCACTATGGAAAAACGCCCAATTCGTTGCAACCGGCAACATAAGAGATTACCCAGGGCTGATGCAGATTCACAGTGGGACCATTGGCATAAACCAAAATATAGGAAATCTTTCTCTATATGCTGGAGCTATAGCCAACAAATATGGTTACTTTAATGGACTGACCACTCAATATGGAGTTTCTGGAAATATCCAATATCAGTTTAACCCGAAACTTTCATTCACTGCATTCGGTACTTACTATTTTGGAAAGCCAAACGGGTTTCCAATGATACCAGCTATGGTCGGATACTATGGAGTATCTTCCTTTGGAGGATACATGAGCTATCAATTTAACAATACTTTTGGCGTAGACGTAGGAGCGCAGACAGTACAGCAATTCGGCACCAATCGCTACCAAATAGAACCCATTGTGACCCCAACTGTCAAATTGGGAAAAGTAAAGATCGGTCTCCCTGTCGGCCAAATCCTCCACGGAATTATTCGATCCCAAGCCGAACAACGCAATCTACGAAAATAATTTTTTTTAAGTCGTCTTGTCACAGCAAGACGGCTTTTTCTTTTTGCCGCAACAAGATTCCTGAAGGCTACACCCACAGCATCCCGAATCCTTTCCATGTTTCTTCCTGACAACCTTGACAACGATCCAGATTGCGGAAGCCAATAAAATCACGCCTACTATTAAATATTGTATTGTTTCATTCATTGCTTATCAGTTTTTGATGAGGCTGATTTCGAGGATGCAGTTTTCTTTTTAGGCTTCTGTATCTCCACAATTTGTGTGATTCGTCGGTTAGAAGGATCGCGTAGCACTGACAGGGTAATCTCATTGATCATTCCCTTCTGCTGCGCGATGAACTCCGATGCACTGTAGTCGCCTCTCTCTATAGCTCGTAGACGTCCCTCCCAAATGCCTGTCAACTTTGCGCTCTTCAGAAGTTCCTCCTTAATCAGTCCGATCAGCTCGATTCCCGCGTCAGTAGCTCTCAGCGACTTCCCTTGCTTCCTGATATACGCTCTCTTATACAGAATCTCAATTATTGCTGCACGTGTTGAAGGCCTTCCGATACCATTAGCCTTAAGAGCCTCTCTTAATTCCTCATCATCCACAGATGCTCCAGCAGTCTCCATAGCTTTCAGTAGCGTACCCTCTGTGTAATAACTCGGTGGAGTAGTGGTCTTCTTACCTAAAAACGGTTTGTGAGGACCCTTTTCACCCTTTACAAACTCCGGCAGCGTTTTTTCCTGATCTCTTGCATTATCTGATGTGTCATCCTTGGCTTGCTTGTCATTGCCGTTGTTCCAGTCATACACGCTCTTCCACCCAGGCTCAGCTATCCTTTTCCCGGAAGTCTTGAACTCAATTTTCCCGGCTTTTCCCTTGACCTGGGTCTGATCGTAGACACAATCCGGAAAGAAAACTGAAATAAACCGACGTGCCACAAGATCATACACCTCCCATTCCGGCTTGGAAAGCATCTGTGGTGGCACTCCCGTTGGAATGATGGCATGGTGATCCGTTACTTTGGAATTGTCGAAAACTTTATTGCTTTTCTTTAGTTTTTTCCCACGAATCGGTTTCAATACCTCCTGATAATATCCGAGCCCGTTAAGAATTGGTCCACATTTAGGATACACGTCATCAGTCAGATAGGTCGTATCCACACGAGGATATGTCGTGAGTTTCTTCTCATAAAGAGCCTGTATAGTCTTCAAAGTTTCATCTGCGCTAAGACCATATTTTTTGTTCGCCTCAACCTGAAGGCTCGTGAGGTCAAAGAGTCGTGGAGGCGCTTCTTTCACTTTCTTTTTAGTCACCTCAGTCACTTCAAACTCACTTTCTGCGGCTTCCTTCAATTTCCCTTGTCCATCCTCTTCTGTCTTGAAAGCCTTGACATTTGAGGTGAATGTCACGTCGCGATAGAGTGTGCGAAGCTCAAAAGTAGTAGTTGGCACAAAGTTTTCAATTTCCTTCTGCCTGTTCACTACAAGCGCCAGGGTAGGGGTCTGCACCCTGCCGACGGAGAGCACATTATTGCGGCTATCGTTTCTTTCTGCATACTTCAACGTATATAGCCTTGTAGCATTTATTCCTAATATCCAATCCCCAATAGCCCTGCACAGACCGGCTATATATAGGCTCTCAAGTTCTTTTTGTGGACGTAGGTGCTCAAACCCCTCCCTTATCGATTCATCAGTAAGCGATGAAATCCATAGTCTTTCAACCGGTTTGTCACATCCGGCTTTCTGCATCACCCATCTCTGTATCAGCTCTCCCTCTTGCCCGGCATCACCGCAGTTGATCACCTTATCGCATCTTTTTATAAGGCGCTCTATCACTTCAAATTGATGTTGAATTCCCTTATCATCCTTCAGCTTTATGCCAAACCTTTCCGGAATCATCGGAAGTGCTGAAAGCGACCATCTCTTCCAGTCAGGCGTATAATCAGCCGGGTCCTTCAGCTCGCACAGGTGTCCAAAGGTCCAAGTGACGCAATAGTCATTCCCTTCAAAATAACCATCCCGCCTAACTTCCGCTCCCAATATCTTGGCTATATCGGCTCCAACACTCGGTTTCTCGGTGATACAAAGAATCATCTTTTATCTACATCAAAAGTTTCTAACAAATCTCCCAAAACGCCCCACGCCCCACGCATCACTTACTACGCACCACGCACCACGCACCACGCAAAACGCCTCACGCTTCCAATCGCTTTGCTTCCTCCCAAATCTCATCCATCTCTCCAAGGGTCATATCTTTAAGATTTTTACCCATTTCCTTACTCTTGGCTTCAAGATAATTGAATCTTCTGATAAATTTCCGGTTGGTAAGTTCCAGAGCATTTTCCGGTACCACTCCATATAGTCTTGCTGCATTTACTACAGAGAAGAAAAGGTCGCCAAATTCTTTCTCTACTCCATCCTGGTTTCCTGATTTGATTTCAGCCTCAACTTCTGCAGTCTCTTCCTTCACTTTATCCCAAACCTGCTCCGGACTATCCCAGTCAAAACCTACATGAGCAGCTTTTTCCTGAATCCGATAAGCTTTTATGAGAGCAGGAAGTGACCCTGGCACTCCTGACAATACTGTCTTGTTGCCATCTTTTTCCTTCAGCTTTATCTGTTCCCAATTATCTGCTACAGCATCTGCAGTTTCAGCTTTAATCTCTCCATAAATATGAGGATGTCTGAAAATCAGCTTATCCGTAAGCGCAGTGCATACGTCGGCAATATCAAACTCTCCTTTTTCGTCTGCAATCTTGCTGTAGAAAGCCACATGAAGAAGCACGTCGCCAAGTTCTTTTTTGATATTTGGCACGTCGTTTCCCATCAGGGCATCACATAGTTCGTAGACTTCTTCTATTGTATTTGGACGAAGCGATTCATTGGTCTGCTTTCTGTCCCAAGGACACTTTTCCCGAAGTGTATCAAGCACATCAAGCAGTTTACCGAACGCTTCCATTTTTTCCTCTCTCGTATGCATAATTTTTCCTTTAATTTTTAATGATTGATCTATTGATCCCATACTTCCACAACCTTATAACCCTATAACTTTATATCCTTCAACTTTCGCTCAAAGAAAGTTGATTGAAAATTTATACTGCAAAATTACTAAAAATTCGGTAAAAATTGCTATCTTTGCCCTTTGAAATCTATCGGCGGACGAGCTTTTTCATAAAAAGCTTCACAATATTATGGCTTCAAGAATCGTTTTGACGATAGTAATTAAATGATATTTAATGGATAAGATATTAGATACAAGAAAAATAGATAAATTCGACAAGCTGCTTCAAAGTGTGACGTCGATTGTATTGACGTGTCATGTGCGTCCGGATGGAGATGCTATCGGTAGCACTCTCGGCTGGATGCATCTGCTGGAAGGTTTGGGTAAATCAGTAGTGGTCGTTATTCCTGACAATGCCCCGCGTTCATTGTCGTTCCTCCCCGGATTCGATCGTATGGCTGTCTTCACTCGTCATGAGGAATATTGCGAGAAACTTTTCAAAGAGGCTGAGCTCGTAATTTGTTGTGATTTCAACCAACCATCTCGCCTTGACCGTATGCAAGTTCTTCTTGATGAATGTTCATGTCCGAAAGTTTTGATTGATCATCATGTTGAGCCTGCACCCTTTGCAGATATCCTGTTCTCATTCCCTGACATGTCAAGCACGTGTGAGCTGTCCTTCCGCATTATGGCTGAACTTGGTCTATATTCTGAGATTGGCCTTGACACTGCCACATGTCTGCTTGCCGGAATGATTACAGATACGAAAAATTTTACAGTCAACTGCAAGAGTCCTGACATATATGAGATTTTGCAACGTCTTCTCGAAAAAGGATGTGACAAGAACCGTATCGTGCGTCTTGCACTGATGGAGAAGAGCTATGGTGCCATGATGCTTGAGGCTTATGCCCTTGCAAGCAAACTTGAGATTTTCCCTGAGTTTCATGGCTCGATCATTTGTCTTGACCAAGAAGAATGTGAGAGATTCCATTATGAAAAAGGTGACACCGAAGGTATTGTCAACCGTCCTACTGAAATCCGGGGCATTACATTCAGCTTTTTCCTTCGTGAAGATTCCGACTGTGTGAAAGTGTCAGCTCGAAGCGTGATGGATTTTCCGGTCAATGAGATGTGCAAGGATATTTTTGGAGGAGGCGGACATGTCATGGCTGCCGGTGCAGAATTCTATGGCTCGCTTGCCGATTGTAGAAAATTGCTTGTTGAGTCTTTCCCAAAATATGCTCATTATCTTAAAGGCCGCACAGAGAAACTTGATTTTTTTGAAGTTAAGGTTGCTTCTGAAGAGTGATTAATAAATTATAGTCAGATTTTATAGCGTTATGAAATTTCAATCTAAATATTCGGTATTTGTATTGTTGATGTCGCTGCTCGTTTTCGCTTCTTGCAGCAAGACGGAAAGTTATTCCGACCTTTTAAAGAAGGAACAAAAGGCAAGCAACTGGTTTCTTGCCCAGCAGAAAGTATGCAATGACATTCCTTCTGACAGTATTTTCTTGCAAGGAAAGGATGCTCCTTTTTATAAGATGGACAATGACGGCTACATATACATGCAAGTGATCAAGACTGGCGACAGGGAACTTCCTAAGTCGGGAGCTACAGTTTATTTCACATATTCCCGATATAATATCGACACTATGTACACTAATAATACACTTGATATTGCTGTTACTGATGGCAATCAAGATAACTTTATCTCCTCTATTGGTGACACATATTTTATTTTCAATAACTATAGTGTTAGTTCTTCGGCTTACTTTGGTTCCGGCATTCAACTCCCTCTTAGCTATCTCGGCTATAATTCTGAGGTAAACATTTTGCTTAAATCTTATTATGGATTTTCCCAAGACAATACTACCTGTATTCCATATCTTGTGAATGTCCGATATTTTAAAGCCGAATACTAAACCCTGCGGATAATCTAAACCCTTAAACCCTTAAATCATAATATGAGTCTTATAAAATCAATCTCCGGTATCCGTGGCACAATAGGTGGCCATAATGGTGATGGCCTCGGAGGTGTGGATATCGTCAAGTTTACAGCCGCTTACGCTCAGCATATAAAGAATCTCAACGGTGGTAAGTCCGGAAAAATTGTTGTAGGACGCGATGCCAGAATTTCCGGTCCGATGGTTTCTCATCTTGTTGTCGGCACATTAATGGCAATGGGTTTTGATGTGATCAATATCGGACTTGCTACAACTCCTACTACAGAACTTGCTGTGGTCGGGGAAAGCGCCGACGGAGGCATTATCCTCACTGCAAGTCATAATCCTATACAATGGAATGCCTTGAAACTTCTTGACCGCAATGGAGAGTTCCTGACCGACGCTGCCGGCAAGGAAGTGATTAGAATAGCTGAAGAGGAGGATTTTGTGTTTGCTGATGTGATGGAGCTCGGCTCCGAGTATGTCAACGACACATGGGGTGAGCGCCACATTGATATGGTTAAGGCATTGAAATTGGTAGACATGGATGCCATTGCCAAAACTGATTTCACTGTTGCAGTTGATGCTGTGAATTCAGTTGGTGGCATTGTGATTCCTCGTCTTCTTAAGGCTCTCGGTGTGAAGAATATAGTTGAACTTAATTGTGAGGCTAATGGTCATTTTGCACACACTCCCGAACCTATTCCGGAGAATTTGACTCAGATTTCCGATTTGATGAAGACTGGAAAAGCAGATGTTGGTTTCGTCGTTGACCCCGATGTGGATCGTTTGGCAATTGTGATGGAAAATGGAGAGATGTTTGTGGAAGAATATACTCTCGTGGCAGTTGCTGATTACATACTTTCTCATACCCCCGGCTCAACTGTGTCAAATCTAAGCAGTTCTCGTGCGCTCCGCGATGTGACTCGCCGTCATGGTTGCGAATATAATGCTGCTGCTGTCGGAGAAGTGAATGTAGTGGCCAAGATGAAAGAGACCGGAGCTGTCATTGGAGGTGAAGGGAATGGAGGAGTCATTTATCCGGAACTTCACTACGGCCGTGATGCTCTTGTGGGTGTGGCTATATTCTTGACACTCCTTGCTAAGTCCGGTAAGAAAGTCTCTGAGCTCAAGAAAACTTATCCTCCTTATCAGATAGCTAAAAACAAGATCCAGCTTACTCCAGATATCGATGTGGATGCTATTCTCTTGGCTGTCAAAGATAAGTTTGCCGGATGTGAGATTACCGATATCGACGGTGTCAAGATCGACTTCCCCGAGTCATGGGTTCATTTGCGTAAGTCTAACACCGAACCAATTATTCGCATCTACAGCGAAGCTGAGACAATGGAAAAAGCGGAAGCTCTCGCAGAAGAAATTAAAGCAGTCATAGCCTCCCTCTAATCCTGCCCTCTTTCTTAAATATTGACTAAAGATTCTAAATTATAATTATTTATTGTGCATTATGCATTATGAAATATGCATTGAATAAATTATGTTAAAGAAATTCTTCCTAAACCTCCTTTCCTCATTTGTCGGTGCATGGATAGCAATGGTGCTTTTCTGTGTGGTGGCAGTCATTGTCGTTGTTGGAGTTGTTGCTCGCTTTGGTGGCGACGATGAAGTTAAAACTTCTAAAGTCTCTTCTGATTCCGTATTGGTTCTCGATCTTTCCGGCACTATCATTGAGACTCCCGAATCTGGCCAGATTGATTTCTTGTCTCTTGCCACTGGAGAGGGAGTTGAATCTCCTACTGCTCTTAATATCCTTGTTGATGGCATCAGGGAAGGCAAGGATTCAAAAGACATTAAAGCAATGTATATCAAATGCGGACATCCTGCTGCATCTCCTGCCACTCTCAATGCAATCCGTATGGCCATTGCTGATTTTAAGAAGAGTGGAAAGAAAGTATATGCTTACGCCGATGCGATGACGATGGGCGACTATTTCGTGGCTTCTCAGGCTGATAGCCTGTTCCTTAATCCCGGTGGCATGCTTGAGATTTCCGGACTCGGAGGCACAACTCTTTTTTACAAAGATTTGCTTGACAAAATTGGAATCAAGATGACTTTAGTGAAGGTCGGCACCTTTAAATCAGCTGCCGAGCCATATATCTCCAATCAGATGAGTGCCCCTGCTCGTGTTCAGCTTGATACTCTCTATGGAAATATGTGGTCATATATCGGAAAGTCTGTGGCAGAAGGTCGTAAGTCATTGAATGCAGGGTCATTGAATAAGGCAGCTGATGAATTTATAGTTTTTCAGCCATCTTCAGAGGTGCTTAAGCAAGGATATGTAGATCGGCTCGCCTATGAACGTCAGATCGACGACATCGTTGGTCGCCTCGTCGGTAAGGAAGGAAAAGACGTAAAATATTATACTCCTGAGACTCTTTCTGAAAACTCTAAGTGGGGAAAGGAATATGGTAGTAAAAATAAGATAGCTGTGCTATATGCTACCGGTGAAATCCAAGAGCATTCAAAGACGGGTATTGACTGCTATCGTTTGGTGCCTCAAATCACCGAACTTGCTGACGACGACAATGTGAAGGCTCTTGTGCTTCGTGTCAATTCTCCTGGTGGTTCCGTGTTTGGCAGCGAGCAAATAGGGGAGGCGCTTGACTATTTCAAGTCGAAAGGAAAACCATTTGTAGTTTCTATGGGCGACTATGCAGCATCTGGAGGCTATTGGATTTCTTGTACAGCCGACAAGATTTTTGCCGATCCTCTCACCATCACTGGGTCTATCGGTATCTTTGGTCTGTTCCCTTCTGCTGAAGGATTGGTGAAAAAACTTGGCGTCACTCCCCAGACTGTAAGCACAAATCCTGGAAAAGACATTTCTCTCTTCTATGATCCTACTGCAGAACAGCTCGAAGTGCTCCAGACATATATCAACGATGGATATTCTCGTTTTGTCAAGAGAGTGGCAAAAGGGAGAAAGATGAAGGAAGAGAGAGTCCGTCAGATAGCGGAAGGACGCGTCTATGATGCTGGTCAGGCTGTGAGCCTTAAGCTTGTTGATAAACTTGGTTCGCTCGATGATGCCATAGCCTGTGCAGTTTCAGAAGCTGGCATAAAGGATGATAAATATGGCGTGGCTGTATATCCAAAATATAAACCGGATTTCCTTGATCTTTTGAAGGCCCAAGGCCTTGATCAGTTCAATATGGAGATTGCAAAGATAGCTGGAGAAAATCCTGAATCTATCATTGTCCGCGAGACTGCTAAGCTTCTGAGCCGTTCTCCTTGGCAAGCAAGGATGACTCCACTCTTTGTGACATTTAACTGATTGTGAAGCTTTTTTATGGCTGCGCTCAACAAATATCTGAAATATGCATTGACACCGTTTTCATGGCTCTATGGATTCGGTGTCTACATACGTAATAAGTTTTTCGATTGGGGAATATTGAAAGAAGTTTCTTTCGATGTCCCTGTTGTCGGCGTGGGAAATATCACTGTCGGTGGCACCGGAAAAACCCCTCATGTTGAGTATATTCTCGAATGCTTGAGATATAAACGTAATATCGCAGTGCTCAGCCGAGGTTATAAGCGCAAGACTCATGGCTTCATTGTTGCATCTGCAAAGAGCACTCCTGATGATATCGGTGACGAACCTTTGCAGATATATGAAAAGTTTGGTGGCACCGTCAAGGTTGCTGTCTGTGAAAGTCGCGTAAAAGGAGTCAGGGAATTGATTAAGCAATTCCCTAAGATCAATCTTATCGTGCTTGATGATTCCTTCCAGCATCGGTATATAAAGCCTAAGGTAAATATTATGCTGATGGATTATTCTCATCCGGTCTATTCCGATGAGATTCTCCCGTTGGGTAGGATGCGGGAAAGCAGCCAGGCAAGATACAGGGCTGATATGGTGATAACTACAAAGTGCCCGGCCGATGTTTCAGCACTGGATATGCGTTTGGTCTCTAAGCATCTTGAGCTTATGCCATATCAAAAGCTTTATTTCTCATCTTTTGATTATGGAGGTCTGATTCCTGTCTTTCCTGACGACTGCTCTGAGCGTGTCCGATTGGTCGACATT
This sequence comes from uncultured Sangeribacter sp., assembly GCA_964396365.1. GTDB lineage: Bacteria > Bacteroidota > Bacteroidia > Bacteroidales > Muribaculaceae > Lepagella. The sequence continues at coordinate 10,961 of CAYNEZ010000055.1, forward strand.
ACCTCTGAAGACTCTGTCATTCTCCTCACGGGGGTAGCTAATCCGCGTCCCTTTGTCAATCATTTCCGGGAATATCCATTTAAGAAAAGAGTATTGCATTTCCCTGATCATCATAATTTCAAGAAGTCTGATTTGCATAAGATTGTCACTAAATTCAAGGAAGCTCCCGGCAATCGCAAGTTTATTATCACCACTGAAAAGGATGCGATGCGTATAAGCCATAATCCTTATTTCCCGGTAGAGTTGCGCCCTCTGATCTTTTATATTCCTATTGGTGTGCGTATGCTTGAATCAAATTTCGGTTATGATTTCGTCCCGGATCTCCTCCATGCGATAGAAAGATAAACAATAAGGATGCCAATGGCGTTTCTTTTATAGACTCATATATTTCCTCGCTTCGGTAGAGTTGTAATCTTGATATGATCCGGAGGAGGACATGACTTTAAAATTTTTTACGATGGAAAAAACTATGCTCGAAAAAATCAAGGAGACTTCCTCTTTCATTCGTTCCAAAGTGGCTGAAATGCCTGAAGTGGCTGTTATTCTCGGTTCAGGTCTTGGCAATCTTGCCGACCATATGGAGATCAAGGCAGAAATCGACTATCATGATATCCCCAACTTCCCCGTATCCACTGTTGCTGGACATGCCGGAAAACTGATCTTCGGCAATTTAGGAGGAAAATATATAATGGCGATGAAGGGTCGTTTCCATTATTATGAAGGATATGATATGAAGCAAGTCACATTCCCGGTGCGTGTGATGAAAGACCTGGGTGTCAAGACTCTTTTTGTCAGCAATGCTGCAGGTGGTATGAACAAGGAGTTCCGTGTCGGTGATGTGATGGTGATTACCGATCATATTAATCTCTTCCCTGAAAATCCGCTTCGTGGAAAAAATTATGAAGAACTTGGCACTCGTTTCCCGGCAATGACCGAAGCATATAAGAAATATCTCGTGAAATATGCCGATGAAATAGCAGATGCAGAAGGTCTTCGTCTTATGCATGGTGTGTATGTAGGCACTCCTGGTCCTACTTTTGAGACTCCGGCTGAATATGAATATTTCCGTATCATAGGTGGAGATGCTGTCGGAATGTCTACTGTTCCTGAGGTGATAGTGGCTAATCATGCAGGAATGGATGTCTTTGGCCTTTCTGTCATCACAGATCTTGGTGGAAAAGATGTAGATTATGTCCCCACTCACGAAGAAGTGCAACAAGCTGCTGAGACTGCTTCGCCGGTAATGGTGAAACTCATTACAAAAATGCTCTCCAAACTCTAAATTTAATAATTTCGTAAAACACACAACACAAAACATATGGCAGAAATATCAGATTTAGGTGAGTTCGGTCTAATCGACCGGCTCACCGCGAATTTTCCTTTGCGCAATGAGTCTTCCATTCTTGGGGTGGGTGACGATGCTGCAATATTGAACTTCGCTGAAAAGGATGTCCTGGTCACTACTGATCTTCTTCTCGAAGGAATTCATTTTGATTTGAGATATGTCCCTTTGAAACATCTCGGCTATAAGTCGGCTATTGTGAATTTTAGCGATGTGTATGCTATGGGTGGCACTCCGCGGCAGATTACGGTCTCACTTGGAGTATCCAGCCGTTTTTCTGTCGAGCATATCGACACTCTCTATGAAGGAATTCGTACAGCCTGCGAGATGTATGGTGTCGATCTCGTTGGTGGCGACACATCGGCTTCGGTCACTGGCCTTGTCATCAGCATTACTTGTATTGGTGATTGTGAGAAAGGTAAGGAAATACGTCGTGATGGTGCTAAACCTACTGATCTCATCTGTGTGTCTGGCGATCTTGGGGCTGCTTATATGGGACTGCAGCTTCTTGAACGTGAAAATCGTGTGAGTGCCGGTGCCGGAAAGGATTTTCAACCTGATTTCTCTGGTAAGGAATACATCTTGGAGCGTCAACTTAAGCCTGAGGCTCGCCGCGATATTATTGAGGCTTTGAGAAAGGAAAACATCCATCCTACATCTATGATGGATGTCAGTGACGGTCTTTCTTCTGAGCTTCTGCATATATGTAAGAAGTCGAATACTGGATGCCGGGTATATGAAGACAAAGTTCCCATCGACTATCAGACAGCTCTTATGGCTGAAGAACTCAATATGAATCTTATCACTGCCGCAATGAATGGAGGTGAAGACTACGAACTTTTGTTCACTGTCCCTCTGACAGATCATGACCGTATTGAGAACATAAAGGGTGTGAAAATGATTGGATATATCACTGCTCCGGAACTCGGTTGCGCTATGATCACACGCGATGGTCAGGAATTTCCATTGAAGGCCCAAGGTTGGAATGCCTTCACCCATTAACTCATCAAAACGACATTTTGTATTATTTAACAGTAATTTTGCATTGCATACAAAACTAAAGTGTTAAATTTGCATCAAATTTATGAGTAATGACTTTCAGCTTGCTTCAATGAGCCGAAAGAAAATAAAAAAAATATTTAGAAAACAACTGAAGCCCTTATGGAACAGACAGTTAATATTCGCGAACTCAATGATCGCATTGCTGCCAAAAGTAATTTCCTTAGCATGATCCGCAATGGAATGGATCAGCGTATTGTAGGTCAGAAGCATTTGGTGGATTCTCTTCTCATCGCACTCCTATGCAACGGCCACGTTCTCCTCGAAGGTGTACCTGGCTTGGCAAAAACTCTTGCCATCAAGACTCTTGCTAACATTGTGGATGCAAAATATTCTCGCATTCAGTTCACCCCCGACCTTCTTCCTGCCGACGTGATCGGAACACTCATATATAGTGTCAAGAAGGAGCAATTCGAAGTGAAGAAAGGTCCAATTTTTGCTAATTTTGTCCTTGCTGATGAGATCAACCGAGCTCCGGCAAAGGTGCAGAGTGCACTTCTGGAGGCTATGCAGGAGCGTCAGGTGACTATCGGAGAGCAGACTTTCCCTCTTGATCGTCCTTTCCTTGTGATGGCTACCCAAAACCCGATTGAGCAGGAGGGTACATATCCTCTTCCTGAGGCGCAGACCGACCGTTTCCTTCTCAAGGTGATTATTGGATATCCTACAAAGCAGGAAGAAAAGATGATCATCCGTCAGAATATTCGTGGTGCTCTTGACGAAGTTCGGGCTGTGGTCTCCACTCAGGATGTCTTGGAAATCCAGAAACTCGTCCGCGAGATCTACATCGACGAAAAGATAGAAAACTATATTGTCGATATTGTTTTCGCCACTCGTAATCCCGAAGCTGCCGGTCTTAAGGATCTTGACGGCATCATTGCATATGGAGCTTCTCCGCGTGCTTCTATCTCGCTTGCCCTTGCATCTCGGGCTTATGCTTTCCTCCAGGGTAGGGGATATGTTATTCCGGAAGATGTGCGTGCTGTTTGCCATGATGTCATGCGCCATCGTATTGGCCTCACCTACGAGGCTGAAGCCAATAATATTTCTGCCGACGAGATTATTTCTCGAATCCTCGACAAAGTGCAAGTCCCATAATCTTATTTTTTCACTTACGATGTAAAACGCACAACGCACAACGAAAAACGCAAAATGGATGCCAAGGAACTTTTAAAGAAAGTACGTAAAATTGAAATAAAGTCACGTGGACTCTCCAACAATATTTTTGCTGGAGAGTACCACACTGCTTTCAAGGGCAGGGGTATGATGTTTTCTGAAGTAAGGGAGTATCAGCCCGGCGATGATGTGCGTGACATTGATTGGAATGTGACTGCACGTCACAATAAGCCTTACGTAAAGGTGTATGAAGAGGAGCGTGAACTTACTGTGATGCTGCTTGTCGATGTCAGTGGTAGTCGTGATTTTGGTGCAGTAGGTCAGGTCAAACGTGAGTTCATAGCTGAGATTGCCGCTACTCTCGCATTTTCCTCTATTCAGAATAATGATAAGGTTGGTGTGATATTCTTTAGCGATAAGGTTGAGAAATTCATTCCTCCTCAGAAGGGTAGGAAACACATTCTGTTCATCATTCGTGAGATTATAGATTTCAAGCCGGAGCATCGTGGCACAGACCTTAATGCTCCTTTGGTATTCATGACAAATGCCCTGAAGAAGAAATGCTCCGCTTTTCTTCTGAGCGACTTCATTGATTCACGCGATTATTTCAAGTCTCTCTCCATTGCCAACCACAAGCATGATGTGGCTGCTATTCAGGTTTATGATAAGCGTGATGCCAAAATGCCCAATGTCGGTCTTGTTCGTCTGCAGGATTTGGAGACAGGACGTGATCTTTGGCTTGATACATCATCTAAAAGTGTGCGCAAGGCCTATGACAAAGCTTGGTATGAACGCCAGCAGAATTTCTCTTCCACTACTGCTCGGTGTGGTGTAGATTCTGTTTCTGTCGCTACTGATGAAGACTATGTCAAGGCGCTTATCAGTCTTTTCCGCAGGCGTGGATGAATTTTATTTTTAGATAGTTATGATTCAATCGATTTGTAAATATTTGGCTATCTTTGTTATTGCCGCCGTGTGTCATTTCCCCTCCTTTGCCGATGTGAAAGTGACTGCTGCGCTTGACTCTGCTTCTATATTGATGGGACGTGTCGATACCCTTAGGCTGTTTGTTGAGCGTGATACTGACCGCCAAGGGGTTTTCCCTCTGTTCAATAAGTTAAATCCTGCGGGATATGTGACCCTCATGGGCGACACTATCGAACTTGGTATGCCTCGTATGGATACGGTGAAACGTGAGGGTTCAAGGATTACAGAACGTCTTGTCGTGCCGGTCCAAGTATTTGATTCTGGTTTCTACAAGTTTCCTCCATTCGTTTATATATCGGCATCTGATTCTGTTGGCTCTAATGAAGTGGAGTTGACGGTCGTTCCTGTCAAAGTAGGGGAGAACGATGCCATTTCTGATTATCGGGATATCTCTGATCCCTCTGATCGTTCTTTCTGGGACTGGATGCCCGATTGGCTATACGATCTTTGGTGGATGTGGTTGCTGTTTATTGTTGCTATTGCAGCAGCAATCTATTTCGGAAGAAAGTATAGAAAGACCGGTAAGTTTATTACTCTGCCTGAGAAACCTCAGCCCAAGCCTTGGACTGTAGCTTTGGAGCGTCTCGAACGTTTGAAAGCGAAGAATCTTTGGGAGAATGGAATGGAAAAAGAGTATTTTACAGAGCTTACTGACATTCTGCGCGACTATCTGTTCAAGCGCTTTGGTATCAATGCAATGGAGATGACTTCACGTCAGATTATGCAGACTCTTGCAGATCAGTCTGATATCAGGGACAAGCGTAATTACGTTCGTAAGATCCTTGATGTTGCCGACTTCGTTAAGTTTGCAAAGGTCCGTCCTCTTCCTGCCGATAATGTCGAGGCCTACGATAATGCGGTTAATTTTGTGAAAGAAACTGTCCCCTCTACTCCGGAAATTTCTGATGACTCTGAGAACTCTGAGAACTCAACAACGGAAAACGGAAAACGGAAAACAGAAAACGCTAACAAGAAAGGAGGTGCCCGATGAAATTTCTTCATCCCGGAATGCTCTGGTTGCTTCTTGTCTTGCTTCCACTTATTGCATGGTATGTTGTCAAGCAGCGCAGTGCCAGTCCCTCTTTGGGCATTTCTTCTCTCCAGCCTTTCCTTAAGTTTGGAAATTCGTGGAAGGTATGGATCATTCATCTTTGTTTCGCATTGCGATTGATATGTATAGCTGCGGTGATCGTTGCATTGGCACGTCCGCAGACATATGATAGCCTTAAGAACTCACGTGTACTTGGTACTGACATTATCCTTGCAATGGATATCTCAGGCTCAATGTCGGCTACAGATTTCAAGCCTAACCGTTTTGTAGCGGCAAAAGATGTAGCCACATCTTTTGTCAATGCAAGGACCAACGACAATATGGGTCTGGTGGTCTTTGCCGGAGAGTCTCTCTCCCTTATGCCTCTGACCAACGATCGTGCTGCTCTTATCAACGCTATCGCCAATGTAGATATGGGCGATCTCAATGATGGCACTGCTATAGGCGATGGCCTTACGAGTGCTATCAACCGAATCTCTCAAGGTAAGGCAAAGTCTAAAAGCATCATTTTGCTTACCGATGGTAGCAACAATGCCGGCGATGTCCCCCCTGTCACTGCCGCACAGATTGCAAAGCAAAAAGGTATTAAGATCTATACTATAGGCGTTGGCACCAATGGAAAGATGCAGATTGCCGATCCCTATGGTTTCTCATCCACTACTCTTGAGACAAAGATCGACGAGCCATTGCTCAAGAATATGGCAAAGATGACTGGTGGCAAATATTTCCGTGCAAAAGATGAGCGTATGCTCAAACAAGTGTTTGAGGAAATCGACTCTCTCGAGAAGTCAAGTATAGATGTAAATTCTGTCACTCTCACACAAGAGGAGTTTATGCCATGGCTTTGGCTTGCTTTCTCTGCACTCGCTCTCTCGCTTTTGCTTCGTTATACAATTATTAGAAGAATACCGTAATGTTTACGTTCGCAT
>CAYNEZ010000056.1:0-16828 GCA_964396365.1 uncultured Sangeribacter sp.
CGTCGCCGAGTTCTCAGTGCTGGACCAATACCAGGACTCAGAAAGCTGGCTGGCGCCAGTAATTACTGAGAGACATTGGTTAATGGCGTACTTGTGCTTCCATATCATCATCAGCTCCGCGATAGATGGAAGCCACCACTTTCCAGCACCAATGCCGATCATGGTGTGTGCCTCATCGCCCTTATCGTGAGAACGGTCGTAAGCATTGCACCATGCCGGGGCGTATTCGATCCAGTTCTCTTCTTCTTCACCGAAGAGTTCGATACCTTTCGCCATAATGGCGGCAGTGCGAGTCTTGCCGGTGTAGTCCTCGTAAGCTTTGGGGAAGCTACTGCCCACATCAGCATTTACAGCGACTGGATTCTTAGACCAGTAAAGCTGAGTCTGGGTTGGGGCGACGATGATTGGTGCCTGACCGTCGATCAGCACAAGAACTCCGTCGGCTACTTCACCAGCCTTTTCCTTTTCCGGCCACATCCAGTAAGGCACTGCACGCTGATAGCCGTCGCTCTTCTGGGTATAGGCGATAAAACATCCGTCTGTGGCTGCACGAAGCTGAGGATTAGCCTCACCCAGTGAACCATCCAAAGCAGTGACCTGCTTCTGCAAGGAGTCATCCTTGTCATGAAGAGATTTAAGTTGGTCTTTGATGAACTTCTGGACCTGTGCGCCAGTGGCTTGGGCGCCCTTAGCACCCCAGTCATCATCCATTGTTAAAGCTTTTTCTGCCATGTTGATTAATAAATTAAAATTGTTGGTTATTCTATAATAGTCATTGTCGATTTAAACTCTAATTTCCGTTATCCCAAACTGCATCGGCTTGCCAAGGATACTCATTGATCCACAACCCAGTACCTATGACTCCATAGTGAATAATCAGAAGACTTTCTTCTAATTTGGCAACCCGTTTTTCCAGATCTGTTGCATGATGCCAAATGACCTTGGTCGGAACACCATTGGCATTCACAGTGACCTTTTTGGCAATAGACAAACCCCACCCATCAGGGATCTCATTATCAGGGTAGATTACACATTGCCCGGCGTGAAAACCTGCTGGGTTTCCACTTGCCGGGTCTGTATACAAAGTATCTGTTTCTTTAGGCTGTTTGGTCGCAACGGGAGTGTACTCATCGCGGCTCAGGAGGGCAAGCATATAATCCTTTTTCAAGCCAAACTGTTCCCAGCAAGGCTGAATGACATAGTTTTTGCCACCTATATTGAGCGTTTTTAAGATATTGGTATCTGCCATTGCGATAAGCATTTAGAGTTAAACTGCCGCCGTAAAGCCACTTAGAGTAAGTGTCTGAGTATCTGCATCATAGGCAACAGTATTAGCCGTTGCATTCTTAGCTATGCCATCCAGTTTTGATTTATATGCGTCGGTAAAATCGTTCTTGGATAGGTCGTATCCTTCCCTGGTGTTGACTTTTTTACCGAGCTTGGTATCTACTTCAGACTTGGTGTAATAGTTGCTGAGATCGAGGTCACTGATGGCGGCAGCAATAGCTGCTTTAACTGTAGCCGGATTACCTTCTCCACCAATGCCATCAAGAAGAGATTCTATGTTGGAAATGGAAGCGGCCATTTCAGCAGCATCCCCACCATGCTCAGCAGCCCAATCTATCAACTCTTTGTATGAATTGACCACACCATCGTCTGAAACCTTGGTAGCAAAGTCGTTGAAAGCGTCGGTAATAGCTTTTGAAACAGAACCAGCCCCAGTGCCATTAAGGGTATCAATTTTGCCGCTCAATGCAGTCACATCGGAAGCCTCTGCCTTTGCAGCTATGACAGCGGCAAGAGCAGTGTCAAGTTCGCTTGCAGACACCTTGGCCTTATAAGCCAATGCTGCAAGCCCCTTAACAGCAATGTCAGTTCCATTCACAGAGAGTGTGCCATTTGTAGAGCCTGTCGCTATGAGGATATCTACAATCCTTGATGCGATGCTGAGAGCTACACCATTTACCTTCACACCTTCCAGCACATTGGCTTGGGCACTTGCAGAAATGCTGGCGAGTTTTTTGAAATCATCGACTGACATCAAACCTTTCTGAGTTGCAGAAGCGTCTGGAATGACATAAGGTTGACCATCAATGATAAAGCGGATTACATTAAGATCTGCCATTTGTTATATGATTTTGAAATTATTATTGAGTGGGTCATATCTCCCCCACGATAGAGATTTAGAAAGATACAGTTTGAGATGCAGAATCATAATCCTTGACCCTTACAGATGCAACTCCTCCATCAACAGCTGCTTCAGTGATGATGACATTGGTCCATTTTGAGGTATTATCCCATAGTAACAGATTCTGCCATTTTCCAACATTGAGAACCGAGAAGCAATCCATCAATGCTCCAAGCTGATCTTGTTGCTGTTGAATAATAGTCTGCTGTGCAGAATACTGCTTGAAGAAGGCGGCGAACTGTTTTTCAAGACTTGCCAACCTGCTCTCATGATTTGCGACTTCCTCTTCAATCTGGCGCAGTCCTTTGTTGTGCCATATTTCCTTATCATTCCAGAAATAGGTATTGTTCCATACGCCTCCATCTATGCAACTGCCCTCTGCCCATGCGTCATCAATTTTCGATTGGTGGGAATCAAGAGTTTCTTGAATGGAAGAGAACTTAGCTGCATTGGCTTCATTCTGCTTGGAAATTTCTTGTCGGAGGGTACTTATATCCTTGGTATGAACAGAAGTTTGGGAAGAGATTAATGAAGCTTGAGTTTTTGATGCCTCATCAAGCTTGCCTATCTGAGTTTTAAGTGATTCAGTATCTTTTCTGTGTTCCGCATACAACTCTCCTATCTCATTCTTACCATTTTTCCAGTAGGAATCTTCAAGCCAAATTGAAGAATTGCACCAGATACCTTCTCCGATACAGTCAAAGTGCTCACTTGCCTCTTCCATTGTTTTGGATAGATTCTTTTGGATATCATCCAATTCAATGTGGATATCAGCTATAGCTTCTTCTATCACTCCGGTAGCATTGTGCCAGAGATGATCGTTATGCCAGAGGAACAAGTCTCCCCATTGACCGTCTACAAAGCATCCGAAATGGTCTCCGATTTTTGAAATCTGCTCATCCTGATATGCCTGGTCACGATTGATGGCCCTTATCTGATATGCAATCTGGCGATGACTTTCAGTATTGTCTTTTTGAAGGGTATCTATCTGAGTGCAAGCATCCAAATATTTGGTCTCAAGATTTTTCTTGTTCTTTTCGATATTCTCTGCATTGGCTTGGACTGCTTGCACGATGGAGGCAATATCAGATTTGTGCAAGAGCTTATGTTCTTCAATAGCAGTAGAAAGCTTATTGATGTCTGAACTAAGCGTACCAACACTTTTTGAAATCTTGTTAAAGTCAGAACGATGGAGATCATACAGCTCTCCAAGTTCATTCTCTCCATTCTTCCAATAGGAAACTTCATTCCAATAGGACATGTTATGCCAGACCCCATCACTGATGCAATCAAAATGGGATTCTGTTTCCTCTATTACTTGAGCAAGAGTATCATAGAGTTCTGCAACCTCGGTATCAAGAGTATCAAGGCGCCCCTTAACCACACCAACTTCATTGCTCCACAGATGGTCATTATCCCATAGGAACAAATCACACCAAATACCATCAACAAAGCATCCGAAGTGTTCGCCCAACTTAGCAATCTTGTCATCTTGAACCGCTTGTTCACGGCCTATTGCCCTTAATTGATAAGCCACTTGGCGATGTTCCATCAGAGCCTCGTCTTTCACAGATTCAATAGCTTCCTTAACATCGTTTATATCCGAGTCCAGATGTTGAATATCTTCTGTGACTTTTGCTGCTACTTCAGATATTTTTTGATTGGTAGTCTGAAGATCATCATTGATGTGATAAAACTCTCTTGTGGACTGAGTTTCAAGCACTTTAAGGGATTTTGATAGTGTTTCAGTTTGACCTTCAAGTTTTTGGATTGCAAGGCTATAATCAACACAAGCATCCCCAGGCCACATACGGTCATTTTTCCAGACTGAAGAATTGCACCATACATCATCGCCATAGCAATCAAAATGCTCAGACTGCTCATTCAAGATAGAATCCAAAGCCTCTTGATGTACAGCAAGTTCAATATTGACATCATCAAATGCTGACTCAACTACTCCTGGTTCATTTGCCCAAAGGCGACCATTATCCCACAAGAAATGATTGCCCCACAAGCCATCAGCAAAACAATTAAAGTGGCTACCAATCTGAGCAACATTTTCATCTTGAGCTATCTGCTCACGATTCAAGGCTCTCAGCTGATAAGCAACCTGCCGATGTTCTGTTAGCAATTCATTATGAAACTCTTCAGATTGAAGCTTCAAATCGTTATTCAGCTTATGGATATCACTTGCATTCTTAGCAATATCTTCAGAATGAGTCTTTATTCGTTCCTGATTTTCCTGAATAAGAGAAGAGTGGGATTTTATTTCAGTCTTTATTCCAGAAATATCATCCTTTACATCAGAAATGCTTTTTTCAATCTTGCCAATTTCGACTGCTATCTGAGAGTGGATTTCTTTAGCAGACTTCTGAATTGATTGTATCTCTTCATCTTGTTTTTCAAATGCCGATACAATATCTGCAATATCAAAAGGCCATAGATGATCATTTCTCCAGAATGAGGAATTACACCATACATCATCGTGAAAACAAGAGAAATGCTCATTCTTTTCTTCAATGATGTCATTAAGGGTGTTCTGATGCAAATCAAGCTCTTCATGAATATCTTCGAGAGCACGAATCATCACACCAGGAGTATTTGACCATAGGCGATCATTATCCCATAGGAAAAGATTGCACCATACTCCATCGGCAAAGCAGTTGAAATGCTCTCCCAACTTTGCTATTTCATCATTCTGCGATGACTGCTCTCTTCCGATAGCCCTAAGTTGATAGGCTACTTGACGGTGTTCGGCCAGAGCTTCATAGCGTAGGGCCTTGATATCATCATCATGCTTCTCCTGAATGGAGGCGATAGCTGCTTTGTTTTTGGCAATAGCATCCATATTGCCCTCAATGAGCTGATGGTCAGTACGAATGAGTGCAAGGTTGGTCATTATATCTTCATTAGCATCTATAATCTGCTGATTAATAATACTAATGTCAGAACGAATATCAGCTATTGCCTCATTGATTACTCCCGTTTGGTTTGCCCATTTGAGGTCATTATCCCAAATAAAGAGATCGCCCCATATACCATCAGCATAACAACTGAAGTGCTCTCCAATTTTAGCGATGTCTGTATCCTGAGCCAATTGGTCGCGGCCTATAGCTCTGATCTGATAAGCAGTTTTTCTATTTTCGGCTATCATTTCTTCCCTCAGAGCCTCAATCTGTGCTGTGGGGGATTCAAGCTTTATTTCACTGATTTTTTTGGCAAGTTCCTCTATGGACTTCTGATGATTGGCGATCTTATTATAAACATCATCAAAAGTGTCACACATTTGATTAGAGTTTTCCCATAAAGACACCTCACCCCATTTCAAGCCATTATCCCACTGCCCATAAGAGTAGCAAGTAAGGGTCTCAAGCAAATCAATAATTTGCTGGTCATGTTCCTCTATAAGAGCCTGAAGAGATTCAATCTCAGCATCATGTCTCTGCAAATGCTCATTGACCAGCCTATGATCCTGAGTGTTTTTAAGAACAGCATCGGCAAAGGTCTTGTCACTGGTTTTAAGATGATTGTTTATGCTATCGACATCTTTACGATGAGTCTCAGTAAGACTCTTCAGTTCCTCTGAAAGGGCATCAGTTATGGCAAATTTGTTGTTATCCCATAATGCCTCAAGGCTCCAATGAAGGTCATTCTCCCAAATGCCGGAGCCGAAACAACACAGAGCATTGTTCAAGCCGTATATCTGATCCTGAAAATAATCATTGATACCGTCTTGAATTTTGTTTTGCTTGACTATATTGGAAGTCAGGGCGCTGAGTTCTGAGTTATGCTTATCAGTTAAATCTTTTATGTCCTGACGATGGTGGTCTGTCAGTTCGTTTATCTGATCCTGCAAGTCATCAGTAATGGCGTACTTATTGTTATCCCAGATAGTCAGGTTACTCCAGAGAAGGGTGTCTACCCAGATACCTTCGCTGAAACAACTTATTGTGTCATGCAATGAGTCAATCTCCCGTTGCTGCTCAGCATTGTGAGTTTCAATGGCCTCGATATGACTCCATTGGTCTTGATTCTCGTCTTGCAGAGCTTTGATTTCTTTCTGCTGCTTTTGAAAAGCCTCATCAAGTTTCTTAGCAAAATCGAGCATCTCTTTGGTGAGCTTTCGGGTGTCTACGGCATAATTATAGTAATATGCCATATCTACAAGCACATCCCAGATATCGGTATTGGTGTACGCGATATGTCCTTGCTCATCGGTAAACTTAATTGGGGATTTACCCTGAGCTTGAAGTACCTTGCACCGAAAGACACAACCACAAGCCGTAACTACATTCTCTTGGTAGTACCTTTTAGTGGTGTCAAAGGTGTTTCTCCATTTAAGGGCGACACCAATTTTGACGGTGTTATCGTTGTTCATATTATTGATTGTTTTGGGTTGCGTATATATGCTGAGTGATTTCATCAAGGGTCATGTCCTTGATGTTGGTGCTGTTTGATACGATTCCAAGCAAACGCCCGGTATTTATATCCTGCACCAATCCAAGTAAGTTCTTGATATTCGCACTTGTCTGAGGCACCAGGAACAATCCTTTTCCACTTCTGAAGCGGTCTTGCCGGATCATATACTTGACTACCGCCCTACGTCTCAGAATGAAGCATTTATGGCACGTTTCCGTAAGCCAATATGGTTGTTCTACCAAAGCGGTATAAAGACGAGTTTCATCGTTGTCGTTGACAATAAACACTGGGGCATCTTTTATCTCCTCTTCTTTCTCATCATCGAACATTATGATAGAATTAGGTTCCAAAGTTGCTGAAACGATGTAGTAATCATCACTGGGTACAACATCCCCCACCCCATTGAATTGGCCCGGCTCCACAAGATTAGCAATCCTTGTGACGGTAGTAGTGTAGTCTATAAACAGCAGAAGATTAAGAACATTCGGATATCCATTCATCAACTCAATGAAGTCTGAATCTGATAACTCGTTTAGAACTATATTTTTTCGTACATACTCATCAGTAAATAAGCTGAAGAATGCAACGTTCAAATTGGAAGGATCCTCCAGGCCTGCATCTTCAGTCTCGTCTTCAGGGCTGCAAAGAACATCGAGTTTACAAGTCTCATTGTCGAAGTTCGCTTCTTGTATTGGCTTATAATCTCCATCAAACTGCGCTTCTAACACTTTAAAAAGATCTGAATGCTCGATAACACAATTCAGATACTTGATTATGCCAACACCAGTAGTCGGATAGCGATAACTTTTGCCGGGCGCACACAATGACAAAAGCTGGGATGCTTGGTCATCACTGTAATTGATGCTGATGTCAGTGGATTTTGCCGAATAGATATAAGCCTTATCGAGCACCTCTGTCTTTGAGTTTTGGACCATTTTGACGACAAACTCCCCATCTATATCTATAAATGGAAGCATAGATGCTGAAATAGGTGCAGAAATATTCTTACTCAGTACATAGCTGTTTACCGGCAATCCAAAATCCCCACGGATTCTACTAAAAACATAATATTTCCCGTCTTTCAATCCAAGAATGCGGATTCTGAAGTTCCTGGTGTCCGGCTTATAGGCGGCTGTGAATCTACAAGTCATTTCCCCATCCTCATATCCGATCATACTCCAGTAGGCTTCAGGCACGATTATGTTGCAAATCAACACATCAATTTCTTCATCCTCATCAAATATATTGCCCCATACAGAGTCAAATATAGGCACGGCGGTATTGGACTTGTCTTCCATCAACAAATCCCGCTCATCCATATCAAGTATCAGGTCTCTTACCATATTTCAACTATTTTCCTATAATAGTCTCTGTAAGCAAGTCAACTGATAATTATCTTTGATATCATTGCAGTACCAGTAGATGGGCCAGTTGGGCGAGAAGCGGGTCCAGGAGCAGGATTTATCGCTAATCCGTTTATCCAATTCAAGATTCCATCACAAACCACCTCCCAAACTTTAAGCTGAGGGTCTTTGTCATTCACATCATGTGTTGATTTTAAATTTGCTTGAGATGTAACTATCCCAGGACTGAGAAACGGTTTCTGAGCAAAGACAATTCCGGCATTACCTTTGGGTGCAAGCTGAAATCCTGATATGATATTGGTCTCGATTTGCCGGATCCAAGCATCAAAACTATTAGATGGTCCAGTCGGAGCACAAGTGCCGACTACAGTGAATGTATCGGTAACAACTGGGTCTGGAGAAGGTGGAGTTGATGAAATGATGCCCGTATATGTAATTGTTACTTGTGTATTTGCTATGATATATTCAGTGATTGCCGAAGCAACTGCGGTCATCGCAACAGAGGCGCTTCCGGAATTGAAGTTACTTCCAGAAACACCTATAGCTCCTTTAAGCTTGGAGATTATACTTTGTGCAAAGGTTGTCTTGCTCATATTAAGTTCCGCTTACCGTTGAGCCACAGTGAGGTGCCCCACTGAAAGGACACACTTTGATAGCATTGAAAGGTCCGTTCAAATCCACACTCGCTGTACCTTGGGTTTTTAAGGTTCCTCCGGTTATTGTGACTGAGGTTCCTTCCACCTTGACGTTATTGCCCTTGAGATCGCAACTTTTAGAATCTATCTTACAATCATTGGTTTTAATTGTGCAATCCTTGGTTTCAATCTTAGCGGAGTCTGTATTGATAGTGACCTTTCCATCTTCTTCAATTACCTCAGTGCCTCCCACTTTGAAAGACACTTGCTTACTTGTTTCAATCATCACATTTTCTCCGTCGATAGTAATCTTGGTGTCGCCCACTGTGATAATTTTATGTTCGACAGTCTTCTCTTGCTTAAAGCCTTCCTCATCATCGGGAGATGTTATCTGATCCGTAATGGTCGTTGAAGAGTAAGTAGTGGATGTTTTGTTTTTAGTTGGCTCCAGTTCATTTACATCCTTATCAAGCCCATCATCGGTTTCCACAAACTTTTCTTTTTCTGTCACACTAATCTCGATATTCTCTTCTTCCTCTCCTTCAAGAGAGCAAGTTTTGAGTTGGATCTTTTTTGCGTGACTATACATTGCTACATATTCACACCCATCTGTGGGATTCTGGACTATCACCACCTCAGAGTAAAGCATAGGCACAACAAGAAACCCATCGGGATTATCCTGAATAGCTGAAAGCAATACACCTTCATGATGACCAGTACCCATTATAGAATACTCATCGGGTTCATAGTTAAACTCCTGTACGTCTACAGTGCCGGCTAATTCTCCATCTTCATGGATGGCACAAACATAGCCAAATATCTTTTTTGTACCACGCACTGCACCATCAGAACCAGTCATACCCTGACGAGCAAGCTGACTGACTGCGCGGCGCACGTCTCCTGAATACTTATTGATTTCTCCTTTAAGTGACATAGTTATAGAATTTGAACTGGTTTAGAGAATGTAGCAATTTTGAAAGGAATATGCAGCTCCCGGCGATACCCATCCATGCCGAAAGTGGTATTGACAGATTCGACATAATAGTAGCCATTTTTCTCAGGTTGCCGCACATCTACCAATCCTACAATATCCGTTGGTCTGATAAGAAGGTCTCCGAAAATCACAATAGAACCCGAGATACCGTTGGGATTGTAACTTGCCCAGTATTGCTTGGCTTCTTCAATCAATTCTTCTTCAGTGATTCCCACCTTGGTTGAAAAATACTGAATGACATTGTATTTGTCAAGTTTGGCGGCATCGGTAAGATGACCTTCTACCCTTTTGGTGCTGTAAGTGCCATTGACATACTTCATCTTTTTTCTGTCTTTGACCTTACGGCGGTTTACAATCTGAAACTGACTGTCAGTGTCAACCATCCACCCCTCATCATCAGGATCCGGATTCTTACGCACTGTCAACTTGAAGAACTGATTATCTGCTGTACGCCCCTGCGCTTCAACTGCAAGATACTTCTTGTCATTTCTTTTAAGGCTGAGCTTATCCTGAGCCACATCCCAGTCAAACTGAATCAACTTTACAGTGTTGTTGCCCCCATTGTAGGTTATGTATTTTTTGTCATTGTTTGGCAACCCACTCCCTCCTTTGCCGGCATAATAGGTTAACCCTACTCGTAGCTGGGCTTTGCCATCGGATTTAGTTTCTATCATGCAGAGCACACCACTCTTATTCCACTCGGTCAGCACATCTGCAATGGTCATATTGTTGCTTATGGACCCGCCACTTACTGAGATGGTGGAACCTTTACTTGATTCCGCCAAGGGGATTCCGGTATCTTTTAGCAAGTGATATTTGCCGTCATCATCCAGAAAATCCTTAATCTGCAAAGTAGCTTTTGCCGAAATGTTAGGAGTACTGACAGAAGCGAGAATGTGAGCCATATTAGTACATTCCAGTTCCAGAGGGGTATCAACAGAGATGGCCGTAATAAAACCAGTGAACACTACATCCATATTTGGGTCACTGTCAGCTGAGTTCATCTGCTTATATTCAGTTTCCGAATAAGCATACCCAAGTCGAATCTCAATACGGTTTCCAATTGCAACGTCATTTGGACTTAAAAGAGCTGCCTCCTTTTTGGTTCGATTGAAATCTATTAGCCCCTTATCGTCGTAATTTACAGCCATCGAGGTTGTAGAGACTCCATCTTCAGTATAAAGAGCTGTAGGAGTAGTGGTCACATCTCCATCATTATTGGCATCTTTCAGAGATTCTTTTTTCTCAGTGTAATCAGACTTGTCTCCACTGGTTACATCTTTCTCCTTTTTACTGGATTGTTGGATAACAGTACCCCTTGGAAAACGGACTACTGCCTTATTGATTAGGTTCTTTGCTGAGTCAGCAATCTCAATGCTTTCACATTCTCTGATTGTGAGGCACTGGTTAGCTGATGGTATGGAGAACCATTTGTTACCATCCGGCTTCCAAATCTTTATCTGGCACACCAGTATGGCGAGCTTGTCCTCATAAGCTTTATGAGAATAATATTTAGGGGTAAGCGTATATTCAACCTCCTGCACCTTGTCTGGGCGCTGGGTACGCAATGATGTAAGATCTGAAGCCATAATTACAATAAGTCGTTTAAGAGTCCGGCTGCCAACCCAGCACCTTGACTGAAGGTGTCGGATGCCATTGATTTTAGTCCTTCAAGCTGACTATTGAGCATCTTCAACCATTCACTGCTGTCATCTTCTTGTACCGACATCGGATTTTGTTTGATAATGGAAATAGTATCTTCTGACACTTCAATTTCAGTTTCTGGCTGTAGACCAATGGCTGAGAAGGTGTATTGTTGAAGAGCCTTATACCCTTGTCGGGGGCTTACGCTAAAGTTTTCTATCACTATATGAGTAATGCCAAGTTGGTCAAGGATTTGATTGTTTATCTTGACAATACCTTTGTATTGCATGACCTTATAGAACTTTTTCATTTCCTCGGAAGGATAAATGTCAGGTTTTCCGCTCGTGATTTGACCAGATACAGTGAACTTAATATCGCCATTGGATATAAGTTCTTTTCGGCTGTAGTCTCGGCCAGTCACTCTGGTAGCCAAGAGGTTCTTGTCGGAATTGATTGTGATCAAAGCCGTTGTGTCATACCAGACAAGCGTGTTGGTTTGAACGTGGTAGTCATTATAAGCAATTCCTGACTTACCTGGCTGCATACTCATTGCAGAAGCCATAGTCTGAGTGATATGGATTGGCGTGTCTGTCTCCACACCCAGCATCAGGGCATCAGGGCATACATTCCCCCAGTCATCGAGGGCATAAACGGCTTGTTCTTTTCCACTGGTAGTCTTCACTAAGAGTTTTCCGTAAGCTTTACTCTCTTCTTCTTGTTTAGCCAACTCAGATTTAACCCATTCAGTACCATTGGTAGAGGCGGTACGCTTACCATTCAGTAATGAGTTGAAGGCGTTGACTGCTTCATTTTTCAGAGCAGACACAGCGCCACCTACTACAGACTTGGTTGCAACCTGGATCAAGGATCCTCCAGCACCATTGTTGTAGTAGAACTTACAATTTGAATCTCGACCGCCATTGGCTATAAGAGACTGCAATGTATCCATTGCGGTCCCTATGGTTGAAGACAATACTCCGCCAGCGGTTGTTACTGCAAGGTTGTTTAGACTATTCATATCCTATAATAGTCCACTACAATTTTTTTTGGAGATATGATAAAAATTGATTAACTTTGCATCACTATCCAGAATAACTGGATGGTGACATATAGCCTAATTCGCGTCGGAATCACCACCTCGGATAAGAAGAAGGGCACTATCTCATATTGGGCGGGTCTGCGCATAAGCGTGGAGCCTGCCTTGTGAGATATGGTTTGTGGTGAACCACGACGCGAAAGGCAATGGCTCCACGCTTTTTTGTGTTCGTGTCATTGTCAGTGAGTTAAAATATTAAAAACCAAATTTATGACAATGAAAAAAGTTTCTAAAAGCACTTGGGTATTTCTTTTGATTGGACTTATAATACTTGTTGGAGTAGGTTTAGGGGTCAATCATTTTATTAATCATATTAATGGCACTACAAAAGCTCAAATAGAGTCCAGAGAAAGAGCCAATGCCGCTGCGGATCAAACTGATCGGGCATTTAGAGAACTGAATGGGAGATAAAATGTTTCCTTATGATCAACAAATATAAGCATCCACAGAAAAAAGCACCATTCTTTAAGTGTAAATTATGTGGCAAACTAATAAAAGTTACACGTTGGAGAAAACATCTCGCTCTTGATCATCATATAGGAAAAATAATTAAATACCAAGATTATTTTACAGATGATGTTAAAAAGAAGTGTAAATGTAATATTTGTTCTAAGATTTACCCTAAGAATGTTTGGCGTGAACATTTATTGTTAAAACACCGAATTGGAAGGAACATAGAGTTTAGAGATTATTATATATCCAATCATGATCTCGAAAATCAAACTGCAAAAACAGTCACTAATAAAATCTCATTATTTAAGAAGAACTGGCGATGTGGAGACGTAATAAGTGGACCGCCACCTATATCTATAATATATAATGCAGTATGCACAAATAGAAGAAAGCATTAAAATTGAAGCACCGAACTATTCGCTCGGTGCTTCATCCATTAAGTAAGGTCCATTACCCTTTGGGCTTGGTTGGATGCTTCAGCAAAAATCTGGTAGACTGCGCTTGCAATTCTATCTTCCATAGCAGCCATCAAATCCCTCTCCTGGGCGCTGGAAGCGACAGTTGTTCGGTCAAAGCTTGCCAGATTATTTATGTTGAACACTACCTGAGTTGGCTTTGCGGCACTATGATCATAAGCCGAAGCATAGGCTTTCTGGTCATTTACTGGAGGGGGCGTTGGAGTCGGAGTCGGTGTATTGGTAGGCTGATTAGAACTCAACTTCTTTGATTGCTCAGTCAAACCCTTATTTTGCTCAATAACGGTGTCAGCAGTTTTTCCTGCAATGTTACGCCACATCTGCTTCCGTTCTTGCTCCAGAGAAACAACTCGATTACCAAGATCCAACGTCTTGCCGGAACGACCCATAATGAAGTCGGTATACTTTTCTTCACTTATACCGGCTTTGACCCATTCAGAGTTTTTGTTGTTGACAATCCATTGTCTGTAGTAGTTCTTCGGAGTCTCATCATTGAACTTGGCACCATTCATCTGATGCAAGATTTGATTTCTGAGGTCGGCACGATTCTTCATGTCAATCACTCCAGCTTCTGCCATCATTTTGTATGCAGTACCGATGATATCTGAGAAACCCTGAACTGTCAGATTAAAGCTATTTACTTTAGCTCTAATCTGGTCGAGTATCGAGGTAAAGTTCAACTGGCCATTAGGCAAAGTGGATAGAATCAGTTCTACATTTGCTTGTTGCTTGCCGTCAGCAGAAATAGCATTGTAGATTACATGATAGTCCCCGATAATATTGGCAATAGCATTGTACCAATCATCAGTGTATCTCTTTGCCTTATTCTTGGTGTCTGACAACCATTCATAGGCATTCATTTTGCCTACTGTAGTTCCTAACTTACCTTCGATAGTTGCATCCAATAGATTTCTGGTGCCAGTCTGATAAGTATCGAATACACTTCGATCCCTATTCTCCTTAAACTGCTCTGGCGTAAGGTCAGCAGCCGAAACAGTGGCAGTGAATTGAGACATATACTTATCTCTGATTGCTTGGGCCGCATTGAAATACTCAGCTTGTGACTTATATTTAGTCTCTCCTGCAAGATATTTTTGACGAAGGTCTGTGATTTCTTTGATGGCCTGCTGAGTACGAGCGTCATTTGCTCCCTCAATCATCAAAGCATCTTGAACCATTCCTCTGCGCTGATTGATAGCATTATCCTCATCTGCATACCGAGCATTGTGCAATCCAATATAAGCATTAGCCATAGCATTATGAGGATTGTACTCAATCTGTCTATGTTTCTTGGAGAAATCATAGTTTTGATTGTTCCCAATTGCAAGTTGGAAGGCAGGATTGGCATTTATACTATTCTGCCATTTAGTAGCCACATCATTGACTGACTGCTTGCTTGCATCCTTCGAAAAGTCATTGAAGATCGTAGCATACAACTGTTCAAAGCGTTCTTTCTGAGCAATGGATTGTGCAATGGCATTAGTATCGACACTTGAAATTACCTGATTTGCTTCCGGCAAATTCTGGTTCATCATTTCTTTATACCATTGACCTTCCTTAGCCATTTCACGGCTTGTCTGGTCAGCAGCCTTATTGGCCTGTGCTCTGGAGACCTTTTGTGCATCGGTATTGCCATCGACTCTCTGTTTCAGTTTGTAGATTCCATAACCTAATCCGGCGAGTGCCCCCACAGCAAGTGTAATCGGATTCACAAGGAACCCAACTGCCTTGGCAAGACTTGTAAAGAGACCCATCATCATCGTCTTGATGCCACCGAACATCGGAGCAAAACTTGCCATAGTAGGCATGGCATAGAATGCACTCTTGAATGCTCTTCCGGCTCTGGAGGGTCCATATATGCGTCTTGCTCTTTCCTGAACTGCTGCATAGTGCTCACGAGTCTGGGCGTTCAATGCTTCTATCCGTTTTTGGCGATCCACCATTGCCGGAACATTCATGAGTCTTGACCCCATAGTATTGCGAGGATTACCACCCGGCATAGGAAGGAGTACGGAGGATGCCATTAAAGCATCTTGCATCATTACCTTCTGAGAATTGGAGGCCATTGCTTGACGAGCACGTTTAGCAAGTTCTCCTTTCAGTACCTTGGATTTGCCTTTTGCATTGTGGCCTACTACAAGGGGTGCATTCATTGCTGCTGTTGTGGCTGCGGTAGCGGCTGCTGAACCACCTGCTACGGCAGTACCTGCTCCCGCCATACGACCTAATGCTCCACCTGCACCTCCAACTGCTGACATGCCAGCGAAACTCATCATCGCTCGATGCAACCTATTCACAACACCTAACAATGAAATGAACGGTGAAATGAGTGTACCTATCTGAGTAACCGCCATCTGTGTCACAACCCAGAACTTGATCATACCCGGCGCGGCATTGTAAAGATTAGCCCATATTTTAACGAACCAACCCATCACCTTACCGATTTCGATGATCATATCCATAAGGTTCTGCAACATCTGGACTGTCTCAGGTTTTGCGAAGTAATCTCTAAGCTTTTTCAAGATTTCCTCGAACCCACCTTGACGTTTTTCAAATGCTTGAACAATACCTTCAGTAAACGTCGATGTTACCTGAGCCCACAGACCTTGAATGGTATTTTGTTTCTCTTCAGCAATGGAACCAGAGATGTTGCCATGAATTGAATTTCGGTTTGCTTGAATCAAGGCAGCTAAGGCACTCATTTGAGACTTGCTATTTTTGCCACTCAGTTTAGCCACAAAAGCATTTGTCTCATCCACCAAATTAGAAGCTGCATTAAGATCACCACCAGCCTCATTCATAGCAATATCTGTTGCAGATAACAATGCTGCATTCGCGCCCGGCTGAGCAGTGATACGGAACAACTTACCGACAATATCCGGCATTACATCTGAAGGGATCTTATTAGCCATATCTATGATGATGTCGGCCATGGACCGCTTTTGCCCATTCGCTGTCTTGGTTGAGATGCCGTACTGAGATTCCAGCAAGTTCAACAATGCTGCCTGCTTCTTATTGGGGTTAAAGATATTCTGGTACATCATTCGCAGTGATGTACCTGCTGATGAAGCCTGAATACCGGCATTACCCATGATACCAAATATTGCCATTGTATCAGCAAACAGATTTGGGTCATTATGACCATACATGTGAGCCACACCACCACCATACTTAGCTGACTCAGCAAGCATCATAAGGTCGGTGTTGGATCGAGTCGCTGTGGTAGCCATTATGTTTGCTGTCTGACGCATCTGCTCCGGAGCAATGTTGAAGGTGGTCATGATATTGGTCATCTTATCGGCAGTCTCACCAAGATCTGAGTCTCCGATAAGCGCAAGGTCTGCAATAGGTCGAATTGCATGGTTGATAGCATCAATATCATATCCGGCCATAGCTAAGAAACGAGCAGCGTTGGCTACTTCAGGAGCAGAGAATTTGGTTTTCACACCCACATTACGGACAGTGGCCTCCATATTCTGGAATGCTCCTTGACTATATGACTCGGTACCATTTTGGAGTATAGCCTGAGTAGTGCGCATGGTGTTCTGGTACTCCATTG
>CAYNEZ010000057.1:0-16677 GCA_964396365.1 uncultured Sangeribacter sp.
ATAGAGGAGAGGCCTACAACAAAAAGAACATGCAAAAACTCCGAAATAAAGACTGCTGATTATCACATATTTTGAGGTCACATAGTGTTTATCCTAGAACCGGGCAAATATTAGAATATAATAATAATTGAGGCTGATCTCATTGGTGTGCTATATGATTAGCAAGGCCATTCATCTGCTGGCATGCTAAACGTGAGAAATCTAACGGGGATTGCGGAGCAATGATCAGCATACGTCCTTGTGTACAGAGATCGAAGTCTCGACCCGTAGGCTTTTCTCGTTCTCCTAAAGGCTTATTTGTTATCAGTATGAATCGTCCACCTAATACTTCAGCCTCTTTCCTAATATCCTTTTCTCTTTTGCTAATAAAGGGAGATACCAATACGCCTCCATTGCCTGCTGTATAGAGCCATCTTTCTCTATTGGCAGAATACACTTCATCATCATCAGCCCGATGCACAATCACTTGCTCCTTGAAAGGATTGTCAAGAAGATGGATGTTCCCGTAAAGTTGACATGGAGTCTCTCCAATCATCAAGTTATTACGCCTGGTAAAGAAATCAGGATTAGCCATACGAATAGCCAATCTGTAGGGATTAGAGCGGATGTAATTAAAAACAGCGTTAAGATCTCTCTTATTAGTTACAATCTGATCATTGAACCCGTCTTCAAATATATGATTAATCGAAGATGTATTATTTATTACGTTTTTGAATCTCGCAATATATAATCCTAAAGGCTCAGGAAGCATAGACTGAACCCAAAGCAGAAAGTGCACATGATCGGGCATTACTATATATTGCTCAGCTCTCAGTGCTGGATGTATTTCTCCAATGTGATAAAGCGCATCTGCGATTATGCGCCCCTTCGGCGACCAGCGTGTATAGGATGATCCACGCGTGCCTACCGGAAGCCTCCAATCCCCAGCTATTTGGCTGAATGGATGAATGTCGGGGCTTTTTGAAAGCGTGATCATATATCGGCCAGGAGAGCGATAGTCATGCCAATTAGCTCGCTTTGTCTTTAGGTTCTTAT
The DNA here is from genome assembly GCA_964396365.1 of uncultured Sangeribacter sp. GTDB lineage: Bacteria > Bacteroidota > Bacteroidia > Bacteroidales > Muribaculaceae > Lepagella. Next base: position 1,036 of record CAYNEZ010000057.1, read on the forward strand.
TCATCTTAATTTTGCTGGGGAATAATTTTATTGGGGGAGCTAAAGCTCCCACGCTTTATCAAATACATTGCTTATTTGAAAGTGCGTAAAAGCTTTAGCTTTCATAATGGGTTTTAGAATATCTGGCCATAGGAGGCGCGATCGAGAGCCCGATATCCAATGGCCTCCGAGATATGCCGGCTAAGGACAGGAGCGCTGACAGCCTCTTCTACCGCCATAGTCCCTGCATACTCAAGATCCGCAATAGTCCGAGCTACGCGCAGGATGCGGTCGAAAGCCCGTGCCGACATGTTCAGCTTAGTCATGCGGTCCTTAAGCTTGGATAGTCCTTGCTCATCAGGCCATGCATACTGATGCAGCAGCCGCGAATTCATCTGAGCATTGCAATAGATTCCTTTCTCTGCCTTGAAGCGGAGATTCTGGATGGCGCGAGCCTTGATAACACGCTCACGAATGGAAGCACTCGACTCAGCGGGAGCCCGATTTGCCATATCATCAAAAGCTACAGGCTCTATCTCGCACTGAATATCTATTCTGTCCAACAAAGGCCCACTTATCCTATTCATATACTTCGCAACAGCCCCGGCCTGACAAGTACACCGCTTAGTGGGATGTCCATAATATCCACATGGACATGGATTCATCGAAGCCACAAGCATGAACGAAGCCGGATAATCGACAGTATATTTCGCACGCGACACGGTTATCGTCCTATCCTCAATGGGCTGCCTCAACACTTCCAATACAGTACGACTAAATTCCGGAAACTCATCCAGGAAAAGGACCCCGTTATGTGCCAACGATATTTCGCCAGGCATAGGATTTGTACCCCCACCGACAAGGGCTACAGGCGACACCGTGTGATGTGGCGTGCGGAAGGGCCTCTTGGTCATAAGCATGGATCCGCGATGAAGTTTTCCTGCCACTGAGTGTATTTTTGTTGTCTCCAACGCCTCCGCCAAGCTAAGAGGAGGCAAAATCGAAGGCAGTCGTTTCGCCATCATCGACTTTCCGGCTCCCGGAGGTCCGACCATAAGTATATTATGGCCCCCCGCACAAGCCACTTCAAATGCACGCTTCACACTGTCTTGCCCCTTGACCTCAGAAAAGTCGAAATCAAAATTCTCAGACTCTGCCGCGAAAATCTCTCGTGTATTTATCACTGTAGGCTTTATCTCTGAAGTCTCTGCTATGACCCCGACAGCCTCTGCCAAATCCTTCACCCCATAGACCTCTACCCTATTCACCACAGCTGCCTCAGTCACATTCGCCTCCGGCACTATAAGACGCTTGAAGCCCATTTCGCGAGCCTTTATCGCCATCGGGAGAGCTCCCTTCACAGGAAGCACCGATCCATCAAGCGACAATTCACCCATTATCATATATTCTGACAAATGCTCGGTAGGTACCTTCTCGTTAGCAGCCAGAACTCCTATAGCCATCGGGAGGTCGAAGGCAGCTCCTTCCTTTTTCACATCTGCCGGTGAAAGATTTATTATAGTACTTTTATGCGGAAACCCTATACCACTCTGCATAAGAGCAGTAGTAATTCGCGTATAAGCCTCCTTCACCGCAGCGTCAGGCAGGCCTACGATACTGAACTGAGTGCCTTTCTGCACTACAGTCTCTAATGTCACCACAAATGCATCTATGCCGGATATTGCGGCTGAATATACTTTCGTCAGCATCAGTTATTTCTTTTTTTGTTCCGGTTTTGACTTGGGCTTAGCCTTATTAGGAACAGTCTTCACATCTTTCTTATCAATTTCTTTTTTGAAAGCTTTGACAGCAGCATCCACATCATCGCCCCCATATGTCTCATTCCCATTCTTATCCTTTACGATAAACCACGGCAGACGAGCCACTCCCATCTTCACAATATCCTCTTCAGCCAGCCCTCGGGGTTGCCAAGCACGCACCACCCCTTTCAAAGAATCTCGCCTGATAGCATTGACCCACGTCATACTGTCTGAATCCATATAGACATCTACAATGACGCGCTTCGTTGAATCCGAATAATTCTTGCTGAGGATCTTAAGCGAATCAGCAATTTCTCGTCTTGAGGAATTGAGTTCTGAATAGAAATAAAGGATTGAAGCTTTAACTTGAGAGAATCTCAATGTATCCAGTCCATTGTCGCGCGAACGCACTGTCAAGCTCTTTATACCCGGCTCCTTGGCATACTCCAACTTGCCATCCGCCTGTGTAGTGAATTCTACACCAAGTAGATCCGTAGCACCACACATCTCTATAAGTTGCTGATTCCAAGCATTCTTATCAAGCGTATTCCAAAGTTTGACAAACCCTTCAGGGTTCTCCCTACGGTTCCATTCCATAAGCAGAAGAATTGCCGAAAGTTGATCAGAAGGATTCTTCCTCACATAGTCTTCGATCGTTTTCTCGAATCCTTTCTTATCGTTTTTCTTTGGATATGCGTCCTTTCGCCATTCACACCATCGCTCTGATACCTTATTCCCTTTGACGTCCCAAGTCGACATATCCATACCATCTCCTGTAATCTTTATCTCATCGCCACGTTCAGCATAGACTATCATGGAGTTATTGGGCGACGACGCATCGCTGACATACACGAGCGTTGGAAGCCGCGTGATACATCCAGCCGTTGCCTTCCCTTCCTGAATGGAGACTGTATGCTCGATCCAGCGTCCTCCCCGGGAGTCCCAGGCATAGTATGTAAGAAGATAATTGCCTATATGATCTTTGGGAAATTCAAAATCAATCTTGAACTCATTTTTCACGCATCCTGTCAATGTCAGGACAATAAGACAAGCCATCAAGGCAAACATCTTGGATACAAAAGTCTTCATATCGCAAAATTAACAAATCTTCTCCATTTCTGCAAGAAAAACCGCCGACCTCCACAGGCCAGCGGTCTTTTTTGGCTTACGGGCAGCCTGCATCATTCCTACCCGAAATCCATTCGAACCTTAATATTAACCTAAATTTGAAAAATGTAGTCAAATCGTTGATCGTGGATTGTCAATCGTTCCATGATTGACTCTTTGTCACTTCTATCGGCATCTTATATCCGATATTGTCGGATGCATTGCCAATAAGCAGCTGGAACTTCCCAGGCTCAACAGTCCACTTTTTGTCAGCGGGATTATAGAAAGCGAATGCATTTCTGTCAAGCGTGAGAGTTACGTCCTTAGTCTCTCCCGGAGCAAGGTTGACCTTTCCGAATGCCTTCAGTTCTTTAAAAGGACGGTAGACAGAGCTCTTCTCATCACGCACATAAAGCTGCACTACTTCTGATCCGTGTGCATCCCCAGTGTTTGTAACCGGAAGAGTCACAGTAACAGCACCTTCACCATCATAAGTCTTTGTAGACAACACAGGTTGGCCTAATTTGAAGGAAGTATAGCTCAGACCGTGTCCGAAAGCATAGTTCACACGGTCTTTCTTCAGTTTATCTGTATACCTATAGCCAACATCAAGACCTTCCTTATATTTCACATCCCCGTCTACACCTGGATACATCTCGGCATCACCTGCAGCATGCGCCGCATAGTCCGTGAGAGACTTTGCAAAAGTCATAGGGAGTTTCCCTGAAGGATTCACTTCGCCAAAAAGCACATCTGCAATGGCATTTCCTGCCTCAGACCCTATATACCATCCCTGTACTATAGCCGGCACCTTATCTCGCCAAGGCATCGAGTAGGCATTGCCTGTCAGACTCACCACAACGAGATTAGGATTAGCTGCAGCAAGAGCCTCAATCACCTTGTCCTGGTCATAGGGAAGACTGAACTCCAATCGGTCAACACCTTCAGCATCCTGATGATCAGATTTATTGAGTCCACCGATAAATATCACCAAATCCGCATCTTTAGCAGCTTTCACAGCATCCGCAATCAGTTGGTCGGCATTGCGACTCTCACTAAGATCTTGACCGGTCTTTACTCCATTGTATTCGCCTGTCACGTCGCCTACATAACCTCGCTCATAGACCACTTCCATTCCCTTCTCAGCCGCGGCCTTCTTGATTCCATCAAGAGGCAACGTCTCGCGCTGCACCTTCAGTGACGAGGATCCGCCACCTACGGTCATCATCTTTATTGCATTTTCCCCTACCACAAGAATTTTCTTGGTGGCAGGAGCCACAGGAAGAAGCTTTTTATCATTCTTCAAAAGTACGATTCCTTCTCCTCCAATTCGGCGTGCAGCAGCATAATGTTCATCACTGTTGAGCGAGCCATAAGGACGGTTCCGGTTCATCTCAGTTCGCATTATAAGACGCAATACACGTGCCGCCTTATCATCAAGATCCTTCATCGGAAGCTTTCCTTCCAAAATCAATTTCTCATAAGGCTTGGCAAGGAAATAGTCGTCATATGCATTACTGGCACCCCAGTTAAGACCGTTGGTCCAAGAACCGAACTCCATATCGAGGCCATTTTGAGCCACCTTCTCAGTATTATGCACTGCTCCCCAGTCGCTTATTGCAACGCCATCAAAGCCCCAATCTCCTTTCAGAATGTCAAGAAGCAACGTTTGGTTCTCACAGGCATGGTCACCGTTATATTTATTGTAGCCGGGCATGATCGACCAGGCTCCACCATCCTTGACCGCTGCCTTGAATCCGGGAAGATATATTTCATGCAACGTACGATCATCGACGAGCACATTGACATGGTCTCTGTCTGCCTCTTGATTGTTGAGTGCATAATGCTTCACGCAAGCAGCCACACCATTTTCTTGCACTCCTTTCACATACGGTGCCACCATTTGAGATGTCAGATAAGGGTCCTCACCCATATATTCGAAGTTTCGCCCGTTGAGAGGAGTTCTATAAATATTCACTCCGGGGCCAAGGAGTACATTCTTATTCCTATAACGTGCTTCTTGACCGATAGACTCTCCGTATATTTTAGACATTTCAGGATTCCATGTAGCGGCGAGGCATGTGAGCGCAGGAAAAGCCACGCATGAGTCATTGGTAGCACCTGCCTGCTCCCATTCGTCCCACAATACGTCAGGACGGATTCCATGAGGGCCATCAGTACACCAAATCCCCGGGATGCCGAGACGCTGCACACCAGGTGAGCTAAACTTGCTCTGAGCATGAATTATTCCTATCTTTTCTGCCACTGTCATTCGCGACAGAGCATCCTGAACACGCATTTCTATCGGTTGGGAATCGTCAAGATATACCGGCACCGCACCTTCGGCTCTAAGTCCTGCCGCAGTGAAAATCATAATTGCTGCTAAAAAATTTGTCTTGAAAATCATATCATATGGAAAGGGATGTTAGATCTCTCGAACGCAAAATTAATACACAAATCCTCTGTATCGGCATCAAAGACCTACATAGTAAATGTGCACGGCAATAAAAATATTCCAACTTCTTAAGTTCCAATAGCCTACCATAATATTCCATAACTTCACAAAGTAAATTCAAAGTTACATCCGAGTCAGTTAGTAAGGTAAGTGATTGACATATTCATAATGCACAGCACCTCATTAGAATTTTAACATATGTTAAATTTACTCTACAATCTCAATTAGTTCCTTAAAAAGAATTATTTTTGCAAGTTAAACCTCATTATCATGAAAATTACATATCACTCATATCTTATTTTGCTAATTGCGGTCATCCTTTATGGCCTCAACCAATCATATGCCTCCACACCGATAGAAAAAGAAAACATAGCGCTTCTGCAGCAACTCGACTCTATCATTGCCAACCATGATAACCTTGTGAATGAAAAGGAAATCCGCATCAATGGTCTACGCGAGACTCTGAGCAAAGCCAAGACAAATAGCGAACGATTTGGCATAACTCGACAACTATATGATGAATATCTGGTATTTGACTCCGACTCCGCACTACATTATGCCACAGAAACGAGAAAGATTGCAGAGCGGGCGATGCCGGAAAACTATGATCTCCTGACCGACTGGAAACTAAATGAAGCATTCATATATACAGTTCAAGGTCTTTTCGACACCACAATGGAACTTCTCAAGGGAATAGACTCATCAAGGCTGAGCGATGAAATGAAATCAAAATATTTCGGAAGTCTTTCCTATATTTATTCCCAACGGTCGGTTTATCTCGTTACAAATCAGAAGATGTCGAGAGAAGATCTGACAAAAGCTAACCAATATCGAGATTCGATCCAGTCAATGAATCTCACTGCAAACTGCGACTTGCTATGGGTACCGATCGCTGCTGCCATTGACAGAGAAGGTGTAGATCTGACTGCAATAGATGTCACCGACCTTAAGAAGGCCGTAGATGAGAGCAACGGAGCCTCAAGAAGCAACGCCATAAATTCATATTGGCTCTCAAGATACTATGAATCGTTGGGGAAGAGCGACCTGATGCTTAAATACAAGACAAAAGCCGCTATTAATGACGCTCTTATCGTAAATAGAGAGATTGCCGCCATTCAGGAAATAGCCACTTTTCTCTTTGAGCACGATGATCTCAACAGAGCATATAACTATTTTTTATACGCTGTAGAACAAGCCAACCGCTATCATAACCGATACAGGATGGTGAATATCTCCAATGTGCTCCCGGCTGTCAGGGATGCTTATCGCGAAGAACTGGAGAAGAGAGACAAGCGCCTTTCCATCTACGTTATCATACTCGGAGCTCTTTCCTTAGTCTTGATTGCCAGCATTATATTCATCATACTCGAATATAGAAAGCTCAAGAAGATGCGTAATCTGCTGAAAGAGGCCAACAGTGAGCTGAAACTTTCTATCAACGAAAGGGATGAAGCAATCGTCGGACTGGAAAAAGCTAACAATGAACTCAACGAAGCCAACAAACAGAAACTAAGCCTCCTCGCATATGCCTTCAAACTGACGACCCAATATATAAATGCCCTGGAAGGATACCGCAAAAAACTGCTTAAGAAATACAAAGTGAAGCAAATCGACGACCTCGGAGTTCTTATCAACGACCCGGAACTAATAAAGGAGCAATACCAGGGCTTTTATGAAAGTTTCGACAAGACTGTCCTGTCCATTTATCCCGATTTCATCGAAGAATATAACAAGTCGGTTCCTGAAGATAGCCGTGTCTCATCTGAATCAATTGCAAAGACAAAGACATTAAATACAAAGCTACGCATATATGCTCTCCGCAGGCTCGGCATTTCTAAGAGTGCTGAAATAGCCGAAATGCTTAATGTATCCATCCGCACCGTCTACAACAACCGCACCACCAATACCCCGGAAGAAGAGGAGTCAAACTCCAAAAAACAAGTTTAGACACATATTTCCCATAGCACTTGGATTTACTTATATCCTATTTTAAAATATTTACTGACAATGATTTAATATTATTGTCATTTACCTTTATATTCTCACGTTGCAAGCTTTTGTATGGAATGATTAATTTTGCACATGTCAAACCCTATAATGAAAATTATAAACCTATATATGATGAATAAGACGAATTTCATTCTTTTGATTATTTCTTTAGCCATAAGTTTTCCCCTTATGGCTTCCTGTGGCGAATCTAAAGATGATCCGACTCCTTCTAATCAAAACGTGACAGTGACTACCACCCCAGACGCATTGACTTCCGGACCTGCATCGGCAGTGCTCGAACTTTCAGTCAGAGCAAATGCCGACTGGGCTATCAGGACAGATGCTGACTGGGTAACACTTCGGCCGAGCGGTGGCGTGAAAGACACTGATATTAAAGTGCAAGTCACTGTAAAGGAAAATTCCGATATGGATGAGCGCACTGCCACACTTAATATTGTTTCGGGTGGAAAAACTATAAAAACTGTCTCCCTGACACAAGGATATGTGACTAAGGCTACATCATCCGTAAAATCCATCACAATGGGAGGACAGGCTTCTTCTTCCGCTTTAACAGTGACAGCAAATGCTGACTGGAGCCTGACAACAGATGCTGCATGGCTGACAATCACTCCCGCCAAAGGAGGGAAAGGTGACACTGCCGTTGAAGTCAAGGCAAATGCCAATGATCAGACTGATGCTCGTGAAGCTATTATATATCTCACCTGTGGTGATGACAAAACAGAAATCAGGGTGTCGCAGCTGAGTGATGCCGTAGAGACTCCCAAAGGATATGCACTTGTATGGAGTGATGAGTTCAACGCAGGTCCCGTCCCAAGTAGCGATTGGACCATCGAGAACTGGGCCCCGGGACACGTCAACAATGAATTGCAGACCTACACTTCAAGAGAAGTGGATGGAAAACGCACTCTCGAAGTAAAGGATGGATTCCTATATATCAACTGCTTCAAAGGGAAAGACGGGAAAGTATATTCCGGACGCATGAATGCAAAGCCAAGCACAGGATGGCTATACGGATACTTTGAGGCACGTATAAATTTGCCTAAGGGAAAAGGAACTTGGCCTGCTTTCTGGATGATGCCTTCCAACGTGGATTGGAATAAAAATCCATGGCCTTATTGCGGTGAGATCGACATCATGGAAGAAGTCGGCGCAAATCCCAACTATGTGTCATCCTCACTCCACACCGGAAACTATAACCACACAAAGGGAACCCAGAAGACACATGAGATGTATTGCGCTGGTGCAGAAGGAGAATTCCATGTCTATGCTTGCGAATGGACAGAAGACGAGATCGTAACTTATGTAGATGGCAAGGTTCAGCTCCGCGCCACTAAAGCATCAATGGGTGCTGACCACGACAGCTGGCCATTCCACTATGCCTTCTATCCGATTCTCAACCTCGCTTGGGGTGGAGACTGGGGCGGATACAAAGGAGTGGATGAAAGCGCGCTCCCGGTTTCCATGATAGTAGACTACGTGCGTATCTTCCAAAAGAAATAATTTAATAACCCAATAACAACTAACCAAATGAAGAAGTTAACCTTATTTCTAATCGCGATCTTGACTTCGCTGGGACTATATGCCCAGGATGTCAAAGTCTCCGGAAAGGTGATATCCTCACTCGACGGAGAACCGCTGATCGGCGCGACAGTAATGGTGAAAGGGACTGCTACCGGAACGGCAACAGACATCGAAGGTGCCTTCACCATCAATGCCCCAAAAGGGTCAACCCTCTATTTCAATTATATCGGATGCACTCCTCAGGAAGTAAAGGTTACAGGTCCGATGTCCGATCTCACAATCCAGATGATCGAGGATTCTCAGATTCTTGACGATGTAGTGGTAGTTGGCTACGGCACTCAGAAGAAGAGCGTCGTGACAGCAGCCATATCCAAGGTAGGCGAGGAAACCCTCTCGCAGACAGCTCCTGTCAACGTGCAGAACGCACTTAAGGGCGTAGCGGCAGGTGTGACGGCGACTACAGCCAACGGCCAACCTGGACAGGCTGCACAGATACGTGTCCGTGGCGTCGGCACAATCAACAACTCAAACCCGCTCTATATTGTCGACGGTATGCCTATCGACGGTGGCATCGACTATCTGAACCCTGCCGACATCAAGAGTATTGAGGTGCTTAAGGATGCTGCTTCCGGTGCTGTCTACGGTGCGCGTGCAGCAAATGGTGTTGTGCTCGTCACTACCAAGAATGGTGTGCAAGGGCGTGCCAAAATCTCATACGACTTCACATATGGATGGCAGTCGAAACAGAAATCAATCGACATCCTCAATGCCACACAATATGCCATCATGAAAAATGAAGGTTACCTCAATATCGGTCAGCCGGCTCCTTACGCAGATCCCTACAGCTACGGACAGGGCTACGACTGGCAGGCAGCCATCTTCAACGACAATGCCCCGATGATGAATCATCAGGTATCCGTATCCGGTGCAAGCGAGAAGATCAACTATTTCCTCTCTTTCGGCTACTACGATCAGGAAGGTATCGTTGGCGGCAACTACAACCAGTCTAACTACAACCGTCTGACTCTCCGCGCCAACAACATCTATACACTCTTTGACGAATCAAAAAAACGCAACTGGCTTAATAAATTCGTACTTACCACCAATATCTCCTACGCACGCATCCACTCTAAAGGATTCGGTGGCGGCGGTGCCTACTACGGTGCGCCCATCACCAATGCACTCGGTATGTCTCCATTGCTGACCCCGACACTTAAACCCGGTTCAGCCGACTACCAGCATCAAATGGACTACTATGCAGGCAACGACAAATACGTTCCCCGCTATGACGCAGCCGGCAACCTCTATACTGTCCCCGAAGCATTTGGTGGTGGCTATCAAGAACTTACAAACCCATTCTACGGATGGTCGTTCCCCTCAGCCAACAACTGGAGCCACAAGATTGTCAGCAATATCATTGGCGAACTTCAGATATGGGATGGTCTCTCATACCGCATCAGCTTCGGTGGCGACCTTGCCTTCTGGGGCAACAACAGCCATTCCGAGCCCAACTACTACAGCAACCTCAGCAATCAGGATGCAATCCACGCTTCCGCTTACTCAGAGATGAACCGCGGATGGACATGGCAGCTCGAAAATCTTATCTTCTACGACAAGACATTCGGTGAAAACCACATCAATGTTGTGCTTGGTCAGTCTGCAAAAGAAGGCACCGGATGGTGGATTAATGCTTCAGCCAACAAGCTCTATAATTTCTCCAAGCCATGGGTGACAGTGGCTCAGGGTCAACCGGGAGAGGAAGACGGAGGTAACCGTACAGGTAATGCAGGTCCTAATTCAGCATGGCCGAGACTTCTCTCCTACTTCGGACGAGTATCTTACGATTTCGGAAGCCGCTACATGGTTCAGGCTACAGTGCGTCGTGATGGTTCTTCTCGCTTCGGTGCCAACCACAAATGGGCAACATTCCCCTCATTCTCCGCAGGCTGGAACATCACAAACGAACCATTCCTCGAGACAAGACCTCAATGGTGGAACAACACAAAGCTCCGTGTATCATGGGGTAAGAATGGTAATGAGTCTATCGGCGACTTCAGATATACTGTGCTGACCGACGGCAACAACAACTACTATTTCGGTCCTGAGGGATCGAGCCAGACATATGGATCAAAGGCATCAGGCCTCGCCAATCCCGACCTCAAATGGGAGGAATCTACACAGACCGACATAGGTCTTGACCTTGGCTTCCTCGACAATTCGCTCCAATTCACTTTTGACTGGTATAAGAAGCGTACTACCGGTATGCTTATGACAATGATGATACCGACCTATGTGGGTGAGACTGCCCCCATCGGCAACGTCGGAACCATGGACAATACAGGCGTCGAGATGGATCTCCGTTGGGCACACACATTCGGCGAATTTGAAGTTAATCTTGGTGGCAACCTCTCTTATGTAAAGAATACTCTCGTAAATCTTGGTAATGCCGACGGATGGATGGGATTGGAAAGCAATGCCACTGCCGGTGACATCGCACGCGCCATGAATGGTGAAGTATTCCCCTACTTCTATGGCTACAAGACAGCCGGTATTATCCAGAATCAAGCGGAGGCAGATGCCTACAATACAAAATACGGACTCACGTCAGGACAGACCTCATGGTATGCTCAGCCAGGTGATGTAATCTTCGTAGATACTAACGGTGATAATACTATCAATGCCGACGACCGTACTAAGATCGGTAAAGGACTTCCCGACTGGACCTATGGCTTCAATGTAGGACTCGGATGGAAGGGACTGCAGCTCACAGCATACTTCCAGGGTGTTTGGGGCAACCAGATCTACGACGCATCACTCCGTGGTGACACCCCCGCTAAGAATATGCCTTCATGGATGCTCAACCGTTGGGTTGGAGAGGGAACTTCAAACAAGATTCCTATCTACCGCCTTGCTGATACCCGCAACTGGCAGAGCTCAGACCTCTATATTCACGATGGCGCCTACCTACGTTGTGCAAATCTGACACTGTCTTACACTCTTCCGTTCAACGTAATAAAGAAAATCGGTCTTGACAACCTCAAGGTGTTCGTAATGGGTGAAAATCTCTTCACTGCAACCAAATACCATGGCTTCACTCCTGAGGTGGGCGACGGCACTAACATAGGTATTGACTACGGTAACTATCCGGAAGCTCGTACATTCTCTGTAGGTTTCAATATTTCTCTCTAATACTTCAACAAAGCTTATCAAAATGAAACTCAATAAAAAACTATTCCTCCTCCCGGTTGCGGCGATGGGTCTTGGCCTAACTTCATGCGGAAGCGAATGGCTCGACATCACCAACAACACCCAAGATACCGTAGAGGACTACTATAAAACTGAAGCCAACATCCAGCAGGCAGTAGTAGCCGCATATGACCCTCTACATTGGTTTGACTACGCCAACAACTACTGCGGCATCAACATCTATCCCGAAGTGCTCGCCGATCAGTGTTTCCCTGGTGGTGGTGACGTCAACGACATGAACCAGTGGAAGACTGTCTTCAACTTCAACACAACCGCTACCGTAGTGCTCGACACCAACTACTCCAACGCCTATTCTGGAGTGAAGCGTTGCATCGATGCCCTATATTATATGTACAACTACTGGGAGCCAACCACAGAGAAGGAACTCGCAAACCGTGAATATTATGAATCGCAGGTACTTGCGCTCCGCGCTTTCTTCTATAATTATCTATGGCACTGGTGGGGAAACATACCTTATTACGACCAACCGCTTAGCGGAGAAAACGGCTACATTGCTACTCAGTATACAGCCGACGAAGTGTATGAATTTATCATGCAGGATCTTGAGAAGGTGATCTCTTTGAATCGTCTGCCCGAGAAATGTGAAGGCGCAGAACTTGGCCGCGTGACAAAGCACTTCGTATATATGCTTTACGCTGAGGTGGTGATGTATCAGAACGATGCTTCCCGCAAGCCTAAGGCTCTCCAATATATGGAGGAGATCATCAACTCGAATAAGTATCAGCTCGTAAGTGACTTCGCTTCCATCTGGGATGTGACCGGCGAATGGGGCAGTGAGTCTGTTTGGGAAATCAACTACTCCGACTATCTCGCAAGCCGCAACTGGAGCTGGGGTGGAACTGCTGGTGGCACCGTAGTGCCATGTATGATCCTTCCCCGTGGCTACAACTCTTCTGACGGCATCCACGACAATACCGGCTGGGGCTTCGGCACTGTACGTCAGTCTTGCTACGACTCTTATGACCCGGCTGATACACGCCGCGATGCATCCATTTGGAGGCCCGAACCCGGATCTTATCAAATTGGATTCCAAGACACCGGTCTTTTCCTTGCTAAGTATGCCGGCAAGATTGGAGGCAACTCCGGTCAGATTGCCGATGCAGTTCTTAACTACAACAACAACCTCCGTCTCTACCGCTATTCCGAGACCCTGCTCAACGCTGCTGAACTTGGATCTCCCAACGCTCAGGCATATCTCGATCAGGTCCGCGCAAGAGCTGGACTCAGCCCTGTGCCCGCTACTCTCGACAATATCATCCAGGAACGCGCATGGGAATTCCTCGGAGAAGGCAAGCGCTATTGGGACCTTATCCGTACGGGTCTCGCAAAGGATCTTCTTGTAAAAGGCAACGAGATTCCCGACGACCGCACAGGCAACTACACCGACGGCAAGAAGTATCTCCCCTTCCCTCAGTCTGAGATCGACAAGTGCCATGGCACACTGAAGCAGAACGAAGCTTATTTCCAGTAATCCACTCTCCCTAACAATAAGACAAAATGAAGACTACAACTAAAATATTAGGCTTCGCCTCAATGGCGGGAGTGATGCTTGCATTGGGCGCCTGCTCCACCGAGCCTAACTTCCAGCCTTCAATGGCAGGACTTCCTCAGGCTTCCGATTATCAAATCGGAATCTCTGTCGACGAACTCAACAACGTAGAGCTAAACATCCTTGACCAAAATGGGCAACATGCCAAAGGTGTCTACCCGGTATGGTATGTCAATCAGAGCACTCGCCCATCTACAGCTCTCACCTACCGCGATCTTATCACTATCGCCGGTGATTATCCGGTAGAGATGAAGGTAGGCAACGGCAATGGCGTCTCGGAAGGCTCAGTGACAGGAACTATCCACATCGACAAGACCATCTTCGACTTCACTCCCTATATGAAGGCTCTCACCGACAACTCTTCAAAGGAATGGGCTGTCGACGGCACCAAGCAGGGCCATATGGCATGCGGTCCCAATGCAAGCGACCCGGCAGGATGGTGGAACGGCGAACCCGGCTGCAAGGAAGCAGAAGGTGTATATGCTAATATCCTTACATTCGGCTATACCGATAAGGAGACCAGCGGCTCATACGTTTACAATCCTGGTGAATCCGGAACCATGTATGTCAACACCGGAGTTCATGCATTGGCAGGCTACGATGTCAAAAATCCGGACGACGGTCAGGATTTCCGCGTAGCTACTCAGCAATTGGCTACTGAGTTTACGCTCTCTCCGGAAGGTGCAAACCTTTATCTCGTGCTCCCGCCTCACACTCCATTCCCCTACATACCCTCTGAAGCTGCTTTCAATAATCCTAAATACCGCATAGCAAGCTTCAGCAAGAGTTCTATAACTCTCGTGCAGGATCTTGATGGCATATCTTGGCAATACATCATTGCGCCTAAGGCTGAAGACACTTCATTCAAGGGCTTCAAGTATGACAGCGAATACAACATGTGGAAATCAGCTGAGATTACTCTTCAGAGCACTTGGTTCTCACCAGGCGATTGGTCTGGCGGTCTAGAGCCGGATGTAGTTGAGGTTTCCAACGAAAAGATATTTGTACACACTCCTGCCGCAATGGGCAACGACCAATGGCAAGGTCAGGTGCATATCGGCACAAATATCCAGGTATCAGCAGCTGAGACCTACGACTTCTCTTGTAAGATCGAGTCTAAAAATGATTCAAAGGTGACTGTTAAGGTACAGATGGATGGAGATGACGGCATTTCATTTGCCGGACAAGATCAGATTGCATTTGATGCCGGTGGTTCATACTACTACTTCTCAGATCTGACCGGATTTGATGGAATCCTGAAGATTGCATTCGACTTTGCCGGATATCCTGACACTGATTTCACTATCACCGACATTGTCTTCAAAAAGCACTCAGATGATGACGGCACCGTGCTACCGACATTACCTGATGAACCTGAGAAACCTGTAAAATGGGTAGACGTGGATAGTCCTGACAATTTATTCCACGGTTGTGCATGGACCAATACATTCTATTATGCTCCTGGATGGTCGCAGATAGCTGACCCTGTAGTGAACGTAGACGGCAACACCATCACAGTAAGCCTTCCTGAAGCAACCACCGACCAATGGCAGGCTCAAGTGGCATTCCACACCGATATCACCACTTCAGCCGACAAACTCTATGACTTCCGCGTCACTTTCTATTCCAACAAGGAGCACCCCGGTGTGACATTCAAGTGCGTGCTCTCCGGTGGTGGCGACAACGACAATGTCTTCTATATGGCTGACAGACTTAAGCTGACCGAATATGAAGACCAGACCTATAGCTGGATCGGACTCCCGGGAATTGATATGGACAAGATGAGCGTATTCTTGGATTTCGGAGGCAATGCAGCCGGAACTGAAGTTCAGATTAAAGACATTATCATCCAGGAACACCGCGAATAATTATTATGGAAGGGAGGCTTACATGCCTCCCCTCTGCCAATAACCTCGTAGGGACGCACGGTCCGTGCGTCCTTTCTTATACCCATACACTACAATGAAACTAAAATCTCTCATACTCTCGTCACT
>CAYNEZ010000058.1:0-16627 GCA_964396365.1 uncultured Sangeribacter sp.
AGGTGGCGGGGCTATACCCCTTGTTTTTCACATTTACTGCGGCTCAGCCGCATATAATACCCCCGAAGTGCGCAGACCCGAGATTCCAAAATCTCAGTCTGCGCACTTTTTTTTATTTATAAAATTTATTAACTTTGTCTTCCAAATGATTTTCTATGAATTTATTTAAAACAAATTGTATAAAGATACATTCTGCCGAGAAAGGTCTGCTGCGTCTTTGGTTCGTACTGACCCTTCTTGCACTGGGTTCTCTTGCTGATGTCATGGAATTCGCAGCCCATTACGGAGGTGGTGTCTTTGCCATTGGCGGTCTGATATGTACTGCGGTGCTTAAATCCACAATATTAACTGCCCTATATGCATTTTGCAGAAGAAGTAGGTGGCTTAAAATGATTGCTATTGCAGTGATTGTTGCATTCGCTCTTCTGGCTCTGCTCAATGGAGGATGCTGGCTCTTTTATGGCTTCGGTATTTCAAGGAAACTATTTACAATAATGGCAGAGACCAATGCTTCTGAAATTGGAGAGTTCCTGCCTGAACTCGCAGATAAATTTCTTGCCCTTCTGTTATCTCCTTGGCTGTGGGGTTTCATCATCTTTTTTTATGTAGCCTGGATATTAATACCGCGAATATCAAGGAAATGGTTTTCATGTGTCGTTGGCACAATATCAGTATTTGGTCTGATTTATCTTATATATGTATTTGCTACTGCTGATTTCGGACGTACTTACCATAGCGTTTTCGCCAGAAACTATAAGTGTGTGGCAGCGTATATACGCGACTGTGCTGTAATACGTGAACTGCAGACCAAGAAACGTCCACTTCCACATCAGGAGACTTTAGAGTCGTCTCATGTAGCAGAGAGGATTGTGGTAGTGATTGGAGAGTCTGCTTCACGCGACCATTTGTCGCTATACGGATATCCGCTTCCGACAACTCCACGTCTCGATACGATAAGCGAAGGACTCTTCCGGTTTGATGATGCCGTGGCTTCTTCTACGTCTACTGCGCAGAATATGCCTCGCTTGATTTCTTTTATGACCGATGAGCCCGATGGCAAAGAATGGTATAATTACCCTTCATTGCTGCAGGTGTTCCACCGGTTGGGCTATAAGACATATTGGCTTTCAAATCAAGAATACTCCGGAGAATGGTCAAATCTTTCAAGCATCTTGTCTTCAGATGCCGACGTGGTAAAATATGTAGGAAGCATTGATTCTGAAGATCATTATCTTGTAAGGCATGACGATGCACTTCTTCCGGAATGGAAGAAGGCTCTTGCTTCCAAAGACTCCTTACAGTTGACTTTCCTTCACCTGATGGGTTCACATTTCCAATATTCGCATCGATTTCCTGAAGATCAAAGAAAGTTCTACAATGCTGACATCATGGAAAAAACGCCTAAAAAATGGCTTAACAAGAAAAAAGCAGCCATCGTAGCAGACTACGACAACTCCATTTTGTTCACCGACAGCATAATTAACATGATACTTGAGGATATAAGAGATAGCAATATGCCCTCTGTGCTGATATATGTGTCAGACCATGGGGAAAACGTGTATGATGACCGGGATTATCGTGGCAGGGATCCGAAATTCGTATACGTGCCGTTCGTCATATACGCCAATGAAGCCTACCGCAGAAACAATCCCGTCATTATTTCTGACTTAAAAAATTCTCAATCAAATCCTTTCTCGACATCGGGACTTCCCCAGATTCTCATGCATTTATCCGGAAGCAATTACTATTTCTATGATCCTGCCAGAGATCCCGTGTCGCCGCAATTCTACCCTCGAAAGAGATTTGTAGATGATGAACCATTCTTCAATGATAATTGACTTTCTCTATAACACCACGCACTCTTATTGTAATTTTTGCTAAGCTATTTTTTTAAGATTACTTAATTTCAATTTGCAAATTAGCCAATAATTTTGTACTTTTGCAAGTTGAAAAGGGAATCAGGGCAGAATGCGTTGATTCTGTGTGCTTAAAACCCGATAACAATACCTTTATGGACATATCATACAAGTGGCTTAAACGCTATATAAATTTCAATGAGTCGCCCAAGGAACTGGCGGCTGTTTTCACTTCCACCGGGCTTGAATGCGACCAGATTGAGGAGGTGGAATCCATCCGCGGCGGACTAAAGGGCCTTAAGATTGGCAAAGTGCTCACTTGTGAGCCCCATCCTGATTCCGACCATATGCATGTGACCACTGTCGACGTTGGTGGTGACACTCCGCTCCAGATCGTTTGCGGTGCACCGAATGTAGCTGCCGGACAGACTGTGGTGGTCGCTACAATCGGCACTGTTCTTTACGACGGAGATAAGGAATTTACAATTAAAAAAGGTAAGTTGCGCGGAGTAGAGTCTCTCGGCATGATCTGCGCAGAAGACGAAATCGGTCTTGGTCACGACCACTCTGGAATAATGGTGCTTCCTGACGATGTCCCTGCTGGTACTGAAGCTTCGGCCTACTTTAACGTGGAAAGCGATTTCCGTCTTGAAGTGGAACTTACACCAAACCGTGTGGATGCAGCCAGCCATTATGGTTGCGCCCGCGACCTGAAGGCATACCAATGGGCACGCATTCTGGAAAGCGGTGATGAAGCGAATGTCGAAATGCCTGAAATCAGCGTTCCCGATGTGTCCTCATTCTCTGTCGACCGTAATGACGGGGCTGTCTCAGTGCAGGTTGATGACAAGAAACTCTGCCCAAGATATTGCGGAATCACAATCCGTAATGTCAAGGTCGGAGAGTCTCCCGAATGGCTGAAGAATCTTCTGGTCGCCGCCGGACAACGCCCCATCAACTCTATCGTCGACATCACTAACTTTGTATTGCTTGGCATCGGTCAGCCTTTGCATTGCTTCGATCTCGCAAAAGTTGCTGGTGAAAAGATTGTGGTTCGCACTTGTCCTGCCGGTACAAAATTCACAACTCTCGATGAAACTGAACGTTCGCTTGACGAGAACGACCTCATGATTTGCGATGCAGAGAAACCAATGTGCATCGCCGGTGTATTCGGTGGCCTCGATTCTGGAGTGACTGATGCCACTACGGATGTCTTCATCGAAAGCGCCTATTTCAATCCCACTTCTATACGTCGCACAGCTCGCCGCCATGGTCTCAGTACGGATGCTTCCTTCCGATATGAACGTGGCACCGACCCCAATATGTGTGAATATGCCGCAAAACTTGCAGCCGTCTTGATCCGTGAGATTGCAGGTGGCGAAATTTGCGGTGAAGTAGTAGACTGCTATCCGGATCCGGTGAAACCGGTTGAAATGGATTTCTCTCTGAAATATTGTCGCGACTTAATAGGTAAGGACATTCCTCGCAATATCATCATAGGAATTCTTAGGGCTTTGGAGTTTGAAGTTAAAGAGACATCTGATGAGGATGTACTATCAATCAAGGTTCCTACCTACAGAGTTGACGTCACACGCCCGTGCGACGTGGTTGAGGAAATCCTTCGTATATATGGCTACAATAACGTGGAATTTGGCTCTGAAATGCATGCTAACCTATCTAAACGTACTGCTGTAGACGAGGCTTACGCTCTCCAACAGGTGATCAGCAACGACCTTTCTGGCCAGGGATTCCGCGAAATAATGAACAATTCACTCTCCGCAGTGAAATATTATGATGGCAACGACGACTTCTCGATCGAGAATTGCGTCAAGGTCATGAATCCTTTGAGCAATGATCTCGGAGTGATGCGTCAGACTTTGCTATTTGGTGGCCTTGAAAGTATTGCCCATAATGTAAACCGTAAGGCATCTGACCTGAAGTTTTACGAATTTGGCAATGTCTATTCATTTGATCCATCAAAAGAAAAGACTGACGAAAAACCACTTGCCCAGTATTCTGAGCACATGGAACTCGCTATTTGGATGACAGGAAATCTTCAGACAGCATCTTGGAACCGTCAGGCCCTCGAGGCAACCGTTTTCGATCTCAAGGCAACTGTACTGAATATTTTTGCAAAAGTTGGTGTGACTGTTTCAAGTCTCAAGATGACTCAGTCTTCTGACACAACTTTCTCTGCAAAGCTTGAAATTGCCCATCGCAGTGGCAAACAACTTGCTGTTCTTGGCATCCTCAGCCGTAAGACTCTCAAGTCTCTTGATATTGACCAGGATGTATGTTATGCTTCCATCGATTGGTCTTATCTCTGCAAACTTGCCGCTAAGTTCCAGACTACATACTCACCCCTAGAGAAGACTCAGCCTGTAAGGCGAGACCTTGCACTTCTCCTCGACACATCAATCGCTTTTGATGCAGTGGAGACTTGCGCACGCAAGGCTGGTGGTAAACTTTTGCGCGACGTGAGACTTTTCGATGTGTATGAAGGGAAAAACCTTCCTGAAGGCAAGAAGTCGTATGCTGTGGCGTTTACTATTCAAGATCCTGAAAATACGCTTAAAGACAAGCAAATCGATGGCGTAATGGATAAAATCATTAAAAGTCTAAGTCAGCAACTTGGAGCTACACTTCGTTAACGACCAAATACTACAGATTAATTTTAAATATTAAAGGTTAAATCTGAGGACTCTGAAGACTCTGAGGACTCTGATAACTCTGACAACTTAAAAAATATGGGAAGAGCATTTGAATTCCGTAAGGCCCGCAAGCTCAAACGCTGGGGCAACATGTCAAGAACATTCACCCGTATAGGCAAGGAAATCACCATCGCCGTTAAGGCTGGCGGTCCTGATCCCGACATGAACCCTCGTCTTCGTATGCTTATGCATAATGCAAAGGCTGCCAACATGCCAAAAGACACTATCGAGCGTGCTATCAAGAAAGCAACTGACAAGGACGCTTCTGACTATAAGGAGATCGTATATGAAGGATACGGCCCATTTGGCATCGCTATCGTGGTGGAGACAGCTACCGACAACAACCAGCGTACTGTAGCCAACGTGCGCAGCTATTTCACTAAGCATGGTGGCTCTCTCGGCACACAAGGTTCACTATCGTTCCTCTTTGACCACAAGAGTGTATTCCATGTTAAGCCGAATCCTGAGACCAGTCTCGAAGATTTCGAACTCGAACTTATGGATCTTGATGCTGAACTTGAGGCTGAAGATGAAGAATGGCTCGTATATGGTGCATTCGACCAGTTTAACAACATCCAGAAGTTCCTGGAAAGTTCAGGTATGGAAATCGTCAGCGCTGAGTTTGAAAGAATCCCTACTGACTACAAGGAAGTCACTCCCGAACAGCGTGAGAGCATCGAGAAACTGCTTGATCGATTCGAGGATGACGATGACGTGCAGAACGTATTCCATAACATGAAGGAAGCCGAAGATTAATACCCCGCTGATGAAATACTTCCTCAAAATATTCATGATAGCGGTGGCCGTGGTCACCGCTATTCCATCTTTTGCCGTTACCGAGAAAGAGATGGAACAGGCGCGTGCCATCGCCGCCAAGCATTATCTGCGTTATGCTAATAATGGTTCCGACTATCTTGATAAACTTAATCCCTCAAGCGTAAGCGAACTTAGCAAGTCTTTAAAGGCAAAGGAACAGGAAAACATAAAAAGCTTCAATGCCGTCGCGGTGCCTAAAGATTATGCTTCTTGGGATAAAAAGAAGCTCGTAGAGTATTGGAGCTCTACTTTCTTCCGGTCTCCTGGTCTTAAAGAGGATGGGAAAAAATGCCTCAGTGTTCTTGCACGTAATCTGAATAAAATTAATGTCAGTGCACCCTCCTCAGAGAAACCGGCTGAACAGCCGACGGCTGCAGAACAGAAGCCTGCAGAGACCACAAAGACTGCGGATGAATCTAAGACTGCGTCCCAACCTACAGCCACGCCTGCGGCCACCCCTTCTGGAGATGCTGCTGAGACATCAGCCATTAATGGTGCTAATAATGAAGCTGACGACGCTGTAGCGCAAGCCGTAGCTCAGGCTGAAGCTGATGCAGGAATTGACGACGACAAACCTCGGAAGTCAAGCAATACGGGCTGGTATATCGGAATTCTTATAGTACTCGTTGGCGTAGTTATTTGGCTCGTAATGTATGCATCAAAGAGCATGAAAGAATCCGGGTCCTCCATTGCTGACAATAAAGCTGGAGAAAAAGAAATCCGTGAAGCTAAACGTGCTGCTAAGGAAGAGCAGAACAAAATGCGCGAGCAATACGCGAGTTCGCTGTCTGCCAAAAACGACGAAATAAAGCAACTCAAAGCTAAATGTGAAGCTCTTGAGGGAGAACTGGATACTGCTAAAAGGGAAACTGACGCTGCGCGTCGTGCACTTGACAATGCAAAACGTGAATTATCTTCTTTGCGTCAGAATCAGGCATCTCAGCAGAAACACAACGAGCCTACATCTGGCCATCAAGAACATTTGGCGCAGCCCGTTGCTTCCAAGCCATCTCAGCCACGTGAACAAAAACCTGCCCAGAGTCCTGCAAAGCCTCAGACTGCTGCAAGACCAGGGGGACTCCCGCCAGTGGTATTCCTCGGATATGTAAATCATAAAGGATTGTTCGTAAAAGCCTCAAGGTCTCTCAATGTTGAGTCTTCTGTCTATCGTATGGACATCCCTGATGGGCAACATGGACATTTTAGAGTTGTCTATGATACCGATATCCTTGAACGCTTGCTCGATAATCCGGCTCAATGGCTTGAAGGAGGATGCATCATTGAAAATCCGGAAGATGCTGATATCGCTGCTGAAATTGTGACCTTGCAACCTGGCGAGGCTCTTTTCGCCGACAATACTTGCCGGGTGACGAAAAAAGCAAGAATCAAATACATTTGATCCAGATCCCGATGAAACTCTCCGTTATTTCTGACAGATATGGAAAGACTATCTTTCTGATATGCTCTTCGATTTCCGTGATAATATTCCTGATTATCTCCACTAATCTCGTCAAGCAACTTTCCATACAGGAAAGGGAGAGGATGAACATTTGGGCATCAGCTACTGAAAAAATGGCTCAGGTCGATGGCAATGCTGATTTCGAGTTTTTGCTCAATATCATTGCCCAGAATAACTCAATCCCCGTGATGGTGACCGATGCCGATAAAAACATTCTTGAATATAGGAACTACGAGCTCCCCGATCATGTGGATGAAGGGGAGCACGTATTGTTTTCTGAACTTACTCCCCGCAACCAAAAGTTCCTTGAAAAAAGACTTTTTAAGACATTGGGAAATAAAAGCCTTGACCAGATAGTCAAGGAAAATTCTCATTTTATCAAAGTTGAAGTCTACCCGGGCATAAACCAATATATATTTTACGAAGACTCTATCCTTCTTCGTCGACTCAGTTGGTACCCATACGTGGTGCTTGCTGTAATGATTGTTCTTGTACTGATAATTTACACTGCTGTAGTCTACACGAAAAAGGCTGAGCAGAATAGAGTTTGGGTAGGTCTTTCGAAAGAAACGGCACATCAGCTCGGCACTCCTATCTCATCACTCATGGCGTGGAGCCAGTATCTCGAAGCATCTGGCACCGACCAGGAAGTAACCTCTGAAATTGACAAGGATGTAAAAAGACTTTCTAAGATTGCAGAGCGTTTCTCCAAAATTGGTTCTCGTCCTAACCTCGAACTTGAATATATAAATCAGACAATTGAATCGTCCCTCGAATATATGAGAGGTCGCATTTCGGGAAAGGTTTCACTAAATTTTCATTTCGGAGAAGACGACCATGGAGTGATGATATCCACAAGTCTTTTTGAATGGGTGATGGAAAACCTCACTAAAAACGCAGTAGATGCCATGGCTGGAGTTGGTGAAATTCATATCACTACCGGCAGAGGGAAAGATTGCGTCTGGATTGAAGTACGGGATACCGGAAAAGGTATCCCAAGGAAAAATTTCAACAAGGTCTTCAATCCTGGATACACCACCAAGGAAAGAGGATGGGGATTGGGATTAACTCTCGTGAAACGAATCATTGAAGAATATCACGACGGACGTATTTTCGTCAAGGAATCAGAGATAGGCAACGGCACAACTTTCAGAATTGAACTCCCTTGTACTGAAAATTGAAGCATCTACTTATAAATCAAATTTACCATACTCAATTCTCTTACAAATGACAATATTCATTATCGGCTACATGGCATCCGGAAAGACCACTTTCGGGAAAGCTCTTGCAAAGAAGACAAATATGCAGCATATAGACCTTGATTTTTACATCGAACAGCGTTTTCATTCTACCATACGCGATATTTTTGCCAATAAAGGGGAAGCAGAATTCCGCCGAATAGAAAGTGCTATGCTTCGTGAAGTCGGGGAAATCTCTGATGTTGTCATATCATGCGGAGGAGGAACCCCCTGCTTTGGAAACAATATGGACTTTATGAACTCAAAGGGGCTCACTGTATGTCTTCAGGCCTCAGATGATGTCATTGCCAACAGGATCATACAAGCAGGAAATAAGCGACCTCTAATGGCTGGGAAATCAAAAGAGGATATTCTACTCACTATCAATCAACATATGGAAGTGAGAAAACCATTCTACGATCAGGCTTCAATTGCCATTTCAGGCAACAAACTCGAGTCAAAAACTCAGATTGCTGAAACTGTCGATGACTTTATCAAAAATCATTTGGAGAAATTGGAATAATTTGTTAATTTTGCGATGCGGAGCACCTAAGTAATCTAAAAAATAAATTGGTTATTTCCCAAGTTATTTTATGCATATTACAAAGTTCCGGACTTTTCTGATTCCTAAAAATAATAATCAGCTATGAATAAAGAAGCTATTCAGAAAGAAACACCTACACTTGAGCTTGAGCCATTGCTCATGCATGCAAATATGCTGACCGACGGCGACGGAATCGACATAGCGATGCTCGGCAACTATCCCGACAGCGAAGAGACACGAATGCTACTCACCCCGGAAGCCTGTGGACTTCTGACTTCAGCAGGGCTCAAAGTGGCAATGGAGGAAGGTGCCGGCATCGACATCTCATTCAGCGATGATGCCTATACCGAATACGGAGTGAAAATTGTGACAAGACAGTTGGCGCTTGGAGCATCTATTGTGCTTTCATTCTCACCTCTCCGCGCGGCAGACATAAGGATGATGAAGCCGGGAAGCGCTCTGCTATGTACCATGGCCTCTGGGCTTATTGACAAGGACTCCATCAATGCTCTTCTGGACATGGATATAACTATGGGTTGCCTTGACAACATGTATAGCCACAACGACACGCCCATCTTTGCTGACATCATTGACGAAATCGATGGTCGGGCAGCTATAATGTATGCTCAAGAGAATCTATCTTATTTAGGAGGAGGGAAAGGTGTTCTTCTTGCAAGTGTTGCCGGCATCAATCCCTGCGAGGTGCTCATCATTGGAGATGGAACTGATGTATATTCTGCTGCAAAAGCTGCTTTAAATATGGGTGCTCAAGTCACTGTTGTAAATAACGACGTCTCCATGCTTGCCGTAGCTCGAGAGGTATGTGGCCAACAGATTCAGACTATAATGATTCATCCTCGTGTCCTCTACAATAAGGTAAAGACTGCCGACGTGATCCTCCTCGGTACCACTACCCGACCTTTCGAATTCCCGAAAAATCTTTCAGCTGTTATGAAAGACAGCGCATATGTACTTGACTTCAAGGAATCTCATCCTTCAGTATCAGTACCTCGCACTGTAGCAATGGCATTGAGCAATGTGCTCGTCAATTTCTTTGAGGAACTTCGACTTAAAGAGAGTTTCGACAGTATGATATCTACCAACGAAGGGGTTCAGCAGGGTATCGTCACATACCATGGCAAACTTGTCGATAAGCTCGTCGGTTCATATACTGGACTCCCATCTGCCGACCTTTCTGTGATGCTCGCAGCTCGCAACTGACCTTGAGGAATGCGTATTATCCATATTCTGAGCTCTGTAATGTGGTCGGGAGTGGAACGTTACGCCCTCGACATATGCCGCTATTGCCGCGACAATGGCGACAACGTGCTTGTCATCACACGCGATGCAAGAGCGGTAGACGACGTGTTTCGTAGATACGGAATAGAGATAAGGTTTGCTCCCCTTGGTGGATTCCTGTCATACCACGCTGTGAAAGGGGTCTGTGACATACTAAATGAAAGCCAAGAGCAGACTGCCGTCCACTGCCATAGCACTCGAGACGCATTTGCGGCTCTCACTGCACGGCGCCTATTAGGAAGACATGATATCCGGGTAGTACTCACACGTCACTACGTAAGGAGACCTGGTCGTTCCCCGTTCCATCGTTTTGTCTATCGAAATGTTGACCATATGGTCTTTGTCTCGGCGATTGCCAGAGATAAGTTCCTTTCCGGTTGGCATTGGAAAGGTCGTTATGCACACGACGATATCAACTGGGATGTGATCCACAATAGTCTTAACATAGATCTCGAACCAGTCATAGCAGAACCATCCAAAGGTCCGGTTACGGCAATGTATCTTGGCAGGCTTGCTCCCGACAAGGGACTTGAAGACTTGATTGATGCTCTTGTAATTCTGAAAGATACGAAAATTCGTCTCAAAATTGTTGGTACCGGTCATCCCGACTATGTCGACTCCCTTAGACGAAGGGCACTGAATGCCGGAGTTATGCACATGATAGATTGGCCAAGGCATAAGGAAAACACCGAAGACTTCATACGTATGTCACATTTCGGAGTATTACCTTCGGTTGCACCGGAAGCTTTTGGAATGTCTAACATTGAGTTTATGAAGGAAGGAAGACCCATCATCTGCAGTGACAATGGTGCTCAGCCTGAATATATTACTCATGGCAAGGATGGGATTCTTGTGCCTCCCCACGATGTTGAGCAATTGGCGTCTGAAATGCGTAGATTGACACTTTCAAATGACATGCGCGCGTTGATTGGGCAAGCAGCCCGTAAACGCTTTGAATCCGATTTATCCTGGCCAAGATTTATCGAACGACTTTACCCTCTTTATCAATCATAGCTACCTTCCAATAAAATGTGAAACGGTGTATAAGCATATAGCAATACTTATGCTTGTACTAATATTTTTTCTACAAAAAATTTGCATATTTTAAAAAAATAGATTAATTTTGCACTCGCAATTGAGTGGCAACCGCCACAGGGAAATTGCACTCGGGGTGTAGCACAGTTGGTTAGCGCGCTACGTTCGGGACGTAGAGGTCGGGCGTTCGAGTCGCCTCACCCCGACAACAACCAAAATAAAACGGTATTGCTTTTGAAGCATACCGTTTATTTTTTTAGATCATTCCTAAGGGGATAAAACATTTGATTCTGAACCGGATGTCATAGTTTATGAGCAAGCCAGAGATCAATGATTTGGCGCGACAGTGATGGTGCGGAAGGAAGTGGTGGATGATTATCACGAGTGAACCATCCAGCTGAGGTCAGTTCCCCATCAGAAAGTCGGATCTCCCCACTTTTATATACAGCTGTGAAGCCGACCATCAATTGCCCGGGGAATGGCCAGCTTTGGCTTCCCACATATCGGATGTCGGTAACCTCAATAGATGTCTCTTCCATAATTTCCCTCGCTACACATTGCTCAAGAGATTCGCCAGTCTCAACAAAACCAGCCACAAGTGCATGCACGTCGGGATGCTTGAAGTTGGCTGCATGCACAAGCATAGCCTCTTCTCCATAGTTGCGTGTGACCAGCACTACCATTGCTGGGGAAAGCTGTGGCCATATCTCGCGTGCGCAAGCACTACACTTCAATGATATATCGGAAGAAGGCATCATATTTCCACCACAGAAGCCACAGAATTTGTGAGCTTTATGGAAATTTTCAAGTTCTTGTGCCCTTGCAGCCAATTGCCATTTCTTATCTCCAAGTCTCTTCCATGATGCGCGGAGTTCAACCCATTCCGCATCTTGCTCCGAGTGTGCGAAATCATTGCCTGAAAGTGCCACACAGCCGTCTTTTAGTAAAATATTATCCATATATGACTACATATTGCTAACAAGTGACTTTTGACTATCTACCGAGAGCTGCAAGCATATCTTCTGCTGAGAGTCCGGATTTTGGATGTCGCCATTCAGGAGCAAGTTCGGCGAGAGGCTTTAGAAAAAAGTCACGTTTGGCAAGGTGCTTGTGTGGAATCTGAAGTGAAGCCGACTCATAGACATCTCCATCTGTTGCCATGATATCAATGTCAATTTCACGATCGATATAGGATCCATCCCAGCGCCGATGTCCTCTGGGAGATATGCTTTTCTCTATAGATTGAAGACGTTGTAAGACATCTTCCGGACCATCTTCACTTTCGATTGTCAGACCAATATTGACAAAACGATTGGTGGAGTTGAACCCCCAAGGGTCCGACTCCACCTTATGGCTTGTCTCATATGGTCCGAACGCCTCACCAATAGCTTTCATCGCTTTAGTGAGGTGGAGCAACCTGTTGCCAAGGTTACTGCCAAGGTTCAGATAATATTTCATAGCTTCTTCTTGACTTCCACTTCTTCGTATCCTTCGATGAGGTCTCCCTCACGGATGTCGTTATAGCCTGCTACAGACAGACCGCAATCATATCCGCTGACAACTTCTTTGACATCGTCTTTGAAACGCTTCAACGAACCAAGTTCTCCGGTGTAGACCACAATGCCATCGCGGATCACGCGTACTTTACTACGGCTCTTAATGCGGCCATCACGCACGATTGCGCCTGCAATAGTGCCGACTTTTGAGATATGATATGTTTGAAGAACTTCTGCTGTGCCAGTGATCTCTTCTTTGATTTCCGGTGATAGAAGACCTTCCATAGCCTGTTTTACTTCCTCTATAGCCTTGTAGATGACTGAATAGAGTCGGATTTCCACACCTTCTTTCTCTGCCTCCTTTCGTGCAGCCCCGGAAGGACGCACCTGGAAACCAATAATTATAGCATCGGAAGCAGCAGCCAGTGTGACATCGCTCTCAGAAATAGCACCTACACCCTTATGAAGCACATTGACCTGAATTTCCGGGGTAGAGAGTTTTATAAGAGAATCTGAAAGAGCTTCTATAGAACCGTCAACATCACCCTTGACTACAAGATTGAGTTCATGGAAGTCGTTAAGGGCACGGCGCCGTCCAAGTTCCTCGAGTCCAAGACGTTTGGTAGTGCGAAGTCCAAGTTCACGCTGCAACTGCTCACGTTTTGCTGCGATTTCTCGTGCTTCCTGCTCTGTATCAAGCACATTGAAAGTGTCACCGGCAGCCGGAGCTCCATTTAGACCTAAGATCAGAACAGGAGTAGACGGACCCGCTTCCTTGACGCGCTGATTACGTTCGTTGAACATAGCCTTAATCTTACCGTGATGCGTACCGGCGAGTAGTACATCTCCTACGTGCAGGGTTCCATTCTGCACCATGACTGTAGCCACGTATCCACGACCCTTATCCAAAGATGACTCAATGATAGATCCGATCGCTTTTCGATTGGGATTAGCCTTCAGTTCAAGCATTTCAGCCTCAAGAAGCACCTTTTCCATAAGTTCTTCTACACCAATACCCTTCTTTGCAGAAATATCCTGACTCTGATATTTTCCACCCCAATCTTCCACGAGGTAGTTCATATTTGCGAGTTGTTCCTTTATTTTATCAGGATTGGCAGTAGGCTTATCAATTTTGTTGATTGCAAATACCATAGGCACACCTGCAGCTGTAGCGTGGTTGATTGCCTCGATTGTCTGTGGCATCACGTCGTCATCTGCAGCTACAATGATTATAGCAAGGTCTGTGATCTTGGCACCTCGAGCACGCATCGCCGTAAATGCCTCATGACCTGGAGTGTCAAGGAACGTAATGTGTCGACCATCACTGAGCTTGACATTATATGCACCTATGTGCTGGGTGATACCGCCGGCCTCGCCTGCGATAACATTGGCATTACGTATGTAGTCAAGAAGTGAAGTCTTACCATGGTCAACGTGTCCCATGACTGTAACAATCGGCGGACGCGGAACAAGATCTTCCTCAGAATCCTCTTCTGTTGCGATAGCATTGGTTACTTCCGCACTGACATATTCAGTTGTGAATCCAAATTCCTCAGCAACGATGTTTATGGTCTCTGCGTCAAGACGCTGGTTGATGGAAACCATTACACCAAGGTTCATGCAAGTTGCAATGACGTTGTTCACCGGTACGTCCATCATCTGGGCAAGGTCATTGGCAGTCACGAATTCCGTAAGTTTAAGCACTTTGCTTTCTGCGGCAGCGGCAGCGGCAGCAGCCTCTTCTCTATTGTGGAACTCATCACGTTTTTCCTTACGCCATTTTACGGCCTTCTTTGTCTGCTTGTTGGTGAGTCGAGCCAGAGTCTCTTTTACCTGCTTCTGAACATCTTCTGCACTTACCTCTTGACGCTGCGGCTGCTTGTTGCGGTCGTTACCTTTCTTGTTACGATTGCGTCCTTCACGGTTTGAATCAGACTGCTGGCCACCTTTGCTATTCTTGCCACCTTGTTTTTCAGGACGTTGATTTGTACCGTGTGCTGCAGCCTTATCAATATCCACCTTCTCCTTACCTATCCTGTTGCGACGTTTACGGTCATTTCCGGAAGCCCCTTGAGAATTTCCACCTTGTTGTCCTCCTCCTCTATTTCGGTCACTTCTACTCTTCTTCTTAGGGCGTGTATTTTGATTAAGAGTATCAAGGTCTATTGTGCCGAGCACCTTGATTTTGGGAGCTTCAGCAGTAGTTTTTAGGCGGAATACACCATTGGTCTCTGTTTCTTCGAGTTCTGGTTTTGCCTTTGGTTGATGATCCTGCTTCTTCTGTTCGGAGTTCTTTGAAGAAGATGGCTGCTTCTGTTGGGGTTTTGATTCCTGTTTTGGTTTTTCCTCTTGGCGAGGAGCCTGCTTAGGCTCCTGTTTAGGCTGTGGCTTCTGATCAGGCTTCTTCTCCTGCTTTGGCTCGGCTTGAACCTTAGATTGGGAATTTATTTCAGGTTTTTGCTTTGGTTTTTGTTCCGGAGTTTTATCTGCAGGTTTTTCCACTGGTTTCTCAATAGGCTTCTCCGCAGGTTTATCCTTAGGTTTATCCACTACAGGAAGTCCTGTCTGAAGATCAATTTTCCCGATGATCTTAGGGCCTATAGGTTTACGCGATTCAGCTGCCTTTTCTCTTTCCTGGCGCGCTGTCTTCTTATCTTCGCGCCGTTGGGTTGCCTGGTCGGTAGCCTGGTCTTTGGCGTTTTTGTCAGTGCTGAAAGCCTTGGTTAGAATGTCGATGGCCTGCTCATCGATCCTAATGTTAGGATCGTCGGCCACCTCTATGTTGTGTTTGCGAAGTAGCTCAGCGGCAGTACCAATACCAACGTTGAGGTCTTTCGCTATTTTTCCTAATTTTGTTCGCATTCGCTCTCTTTTATGTTAAAGCCTGTCCGCTGCTTGGGAAACAGGCAAAATGTTAACTTGTAAATATCCGTTTAGCGGATTATCAATCTTCGAATTCAGCACGCAGCACTTGCATTACGTGTTCCAGGGTTTCGTCTTCGAGGTCAGCTTGTGCGAGTATGGATTCAGGTGCATTGAGTACTGCTTTTGCAGTGCCGAGACCGAGATCCTTGAGTGTTTCAATCACCCATCCGTCAATTTCGTCACGGAACTCATCAAGATAGATATCCTCTTCACCTTCCTGGATATCACGGTATACGTCGATTGTATATCCTGTGATAATTGTGGCGAGACGAATGTTTAGGCCTTCTTTGCCAATAGCCAGTGATACTTCTTCCGGATGAAGGAATACCTCAGCTTTTTTCTCATCTTCATTTATGCGGATAGAGCTTATCTTGGCGGGAGAAAGAGCGCGTTGGATAAACAACGATGGATTAGCAGTGTAATTCAACACATCAATGTTCTCGTTGCGCAGTTCTCTTACTATACCATGAATTCTACTACCCTTAATACCGACGCAAGCACCAACCGGGTCAATACGGTCGTCGTAGCTTTCCACTGCGATTTTCGCACGCTTTCCAGGTACTCGGGCTACGGCCTTGATTGTGATGAGACCATCGTGAACCTCAGGCACTTCTTGTTCGAAAAGACGGCGGAGGAATCGATCGTCAGTGCGACTTACGATGACTTTTGGATTATTGTTGGGATTATCCACTCGTTTCACGACAGCCCTTACAATATCTCCCTTGTGGAAGAAATCGCCGGGAATCTGCTCTTCCTTAGGCATGATGAGCTCATTCTGCTCTTCATCTATCAGCAGCATCTCCTTCTTCCAGATTTGGTGCACCTCACCAGAGACTACCTCGCCTTCGAGTTCCTTGAACTTCGAATAGATGGCATCCTTTTGTAGATCGAGGATCTTAGACTGGAGAGTTTGACGAAGGTTGAGGATTGCACGACGTCCAAATTTCTCAAAATAAATTCGTTTGGTAACATCTTCACCGATTTCGCACTCCGGGTCAATTTCCTTTGCTTCAGTAATACCGATCTGGGTGTTTTCATTGTCAACTTCATCGTCAGCCACAACCTCAAGGTTCTGATAGATCTCGCAGTCACCTTTGTCGGGGTTCATGATAACGTCGAAATTCTCGTCAGATCCGAACTGCTTGGCGATAACATTGCGGAAAGACTCCTCAAGCACACTAATGAGTGTGGTCTTGTCGATGTTCTTGTGTTCCTTGAACTCTGCAAATTGGTCAACCATATTGTTGA
>CAYNEZ010000059.1:0-16465 GCA_964396365.1 uncultured Sangeribacter sp.
TATTATAAGCGATATGTTAACCGTTCTCCTTTTCGGCGACATGTAGTTTTTTCAGATTGTCAGTTCCAGTCTGTTATCTCTCCTCCTACTTCTATCTTGACTTGCTCCGGATTCTTGTCTACCACCAGGTTCACAATGTGGTGAATACCGGGTTTGAAGAGAAACTTGCTCTCGTAGAGGAAGGAAACACCATTCATCACAACTTCCACGAGAGGCACGCGGTTGGCCAATCTTTGTGGTACAATTATCGCGGTGTAAGAGGTAGCCCCGGCTTTGCGGGCGATAACTGTTTTGCCAGTGGCGCGACCATTTTTGGTGGCTACTCCCGCAGCAAGGTCGATGGTGGCATCGGTCACTGTGTTGTGGACGTAGACAGTAGCGTTGTCTGGGATCTCTCCTTCGAAATCCTCTCCTTTGATAAGCCTGATAGTGAGTTTGCTCAGTATATGTCGGAATTGAAGGTTGACCGGATTGGGAGAAGCATCAATCCCTAAGGATGAAGCATACAAGAAGTCCGACAGTTCATATCCGTCCATGCCGTTGCCATTGTCTTCGCGCTGGTCGGTGGCGATAGAAAATGGCAGGTCGCTCACAGATGAGATCTCATCAAGCACTGGATAATACGCATAAGCATTGTAAATGCCCTTATCCCAGTAGAGTTTCCTTCTGGAATTCCAGCCGGATGCTGAGAATGTGAGATGCTCGTTATTGAGTGTATTACCCGATAGCTCGAGAGGTCTGCCTGCCTCAGCCACGAAAACGCCTACAGCGTCTCCCTCTTCGAAGGAGGTTTCCGTCGCCCGTGTCTCCGATGGATGGCTGAATGTGAAAGACATTGCAACCTTCCCGTTTGCATCCACAGTCTCTGGCTCGTTTGACTCATTGGTGCAGGAGGCTACACCAAGAGTCAACAATACAACGATTGCGATTGATTTAATATTGCGTTTCATATATTTTATCTTTCATCGTTAATCTTTCATCGTTAATCTTTCATCGTTTCTTCAAAGGACTTCCTTTGTGGATTACAGGTGGGAGTGAGCGGTTTCCTGCATTGGTCGATCCCATATCCACACCTCTCGTGGTGGCACCGGCAGTGCGCTTGTCGAGAGCTACGAAATCATCGAAGTCGAATGGCTCGCTGGCGTATGCCTTTATACGCTTGACTATACTTTGGCGGCTAATGGTGCTATAGTAGGGTATGTCATTGTTCATACAGCTGTTTTGCTCCGAGCGGAACACTCCGCGGTTGTGCATATATGCACCCTCGAATATGTCCACGATATCACTGTAGCGTGGATCGAAGATGAGGTGGCTCCAACCGACTTCGTGCATCTTGCCTGTAAGTTCGATGTTGTCATACCATCCTAATGATTTAGCCCAGTTGATGGCGTCTACGTGTCCGCAACATGTACAATCACAAAAATCAATGAATGCGTTATGGTAGATATATTCATCGGCGAGTTTGCCAAATCCGTGGCCTCCGGCTTCATGCTGGATTACGCCGCGTGAGTCAAGAGGATATCCATAGTTACTCTTCGGGCAGAAAGCTATGGCTGCGCCCGATTCCCACATCTGGCAGATGCCGCCGTAGTCTGTGCTGTTGGGAACTATGATAATGAGAGTTTGATCAAGATTGTCGTAAGTTACGGTTGGGGCTCCCTTGACAACGTAACGGAACACTTCGTCATAGTCGCACTTCAAGCCGACTCCTCCGGTATAGGTGGTGTTGAATCGGTTGTAGCGGATTGTATTGACCGATCCAACTCCGGTTTCCGTGGATAGAGGGAAGGCAGTGTAGACGTTAAAATAGTCGCGGTAGGTGGTATATGGCTCGATACCGAAGAAGTATTCCACTTGTTGCTTCATATCTGTAAGATATTCACCGCCAGCGATATCTTTTGCGTCATAGCCATCTCCCATGATAACTATATTGATGCCCCCATTGTTGCCTTTTGATGCTTTTTGGAGTGTAAGGAATTCATCTTCACCGTATTCATAACCATACTGTGTTACGTGGCAGGTATGTGTGTAATCTTTTCCTTTGAGACTGAACACTATGTCTCCTTCACGGGTATCTTCTGCCGAAGTTGATTTTATGGTGAGGGTTATCTCGTTCTTCTTGTTGCCTGAAGTCTGGGACAATTCGCACCAATCAGGTTTAGACTTCATTTCCCAATCACCTTCGGCATCAATCACAAGTGTCTGCTTATGCTCAGTGCTCAAAGCGCATGCTACAGCTGGACGGCATACCAACTCATGGTGAGCCGCGATGCGTTTGAAGTCGCACCATCCGACAGCTGTCTGATACTGGCTGACAGCTGTTTCAGGCACTTCAAGAGTGAAATTGTCTTTTGCAACTCCATCGAAAGCACCTTGCTGCATGTACGGAGGGATTTCACTTTTACTTACCATCTTGCCGATGCCATAGCATCCCTGGAATGCTCCTCCATCTTCGTAATAGCTGGCTTCGTAGCGGATATTCTCAAGACTTTCGGGGAAAATAAGGCCTTCAATACTGCGGCAGTGAGCGAATGCTCCTGCCCCAATTGTTATCAGGCCTTCTGCAAATTCAAGC
This sequence comes from uncultured Sangeribacter sp., assembly GCA_964396365.1. Lineage (GTDB taxonomy): Bacteria > Bacteroidota > Bacteroidia > Bacteroidales > Muribaculaceae > Lepagella. The sequence continues at coordinate 2,576 of CAYNEZ010000059.1, forward strand.
GTTCCCATAAGACGCCAGTTATAGGCGAATGCACGGTCTCCAATAGTAACAAGAGTCTTTGGCAGTACGAGTTCACCGGAGAAATCGCAGCCGTAGAATACGGCTTCGTTTATTACTGTAAGATTTTTAGGAAGTGCAAGTTCTCCTTTGAAATGACAACCCCGGAAAGCTCCCATACCTATTGACGCAATACCATCGTGGAGTATAAGATTTCCGTCAAACCCACATTCTGTAAATACTTCTTCAGGAATATCAGTTACTCCTTGTGGAATTTCTAACGAACCAGTGATATTCAGGCATTGAAAGAAGGCTCTCCAACCAATTCTTTTTAGTTTCCCAGGAAGACGCAGATTTCCATAAAATCCTTTACATCCTCCGAACGCACTTCCTCGTATTAATTCTACGTTGTCAGGAATTACAAGTTCACATGTGAATCCACAATCTGAGAATACTCCATTATAATAGTCAATGCCTTCATCTTTTTCTAAACTGATTTCTCCGTTATCGTATTGTGAGTTGCCAATATATTTCAAGGTTGAGGGCAAAGACAGCGACCCCGTCAGAGATTTGCATTGGAAAAAAGCTCCTTGCTGAATATCAACCACACCTTCAGGAATAATCAGTGATCCGGTTAGATTCCTACATCCATAGAATGCTCTTGCTCCGATTGACTTTAATCTATCCGGTAAAATAATCCTTGTTAGACTTTCTTTACCTCCTATTGTAGCGTTAGAATAAAATGCACTTGCAGGAATCTGGTCTTCATTACATGCGATGTTGTAAATTGGTTCTTTTCCGAATGCCTGGATCTTTACTTCCTTCAAGTTGAGTGCTTGTAGAGCATCCATCTCATCGCGCATGAAGTAAAAGTCGCGAGAATCCACTTCGCCGATGATCTTCAGATTTTTCAGCTGAGTGTAATCTTTGCCAGCATCTGTGATTGCCTGTTTAAGTCCTCCTGGAGTTGACTCTACAATCACATATTCTCTCGAAGTCGCATCGTGGCTTACGAGATCGTTTTCCCATGCTGTGATACTTTCGCTGACAAGGGTCAACGCATAGTCGCCTGTCAGCTCCTTTTTGTCAACCTTGATGGTGAAGTTGCTCATCTTCCCTGCAACATAACTGAATTCTTCACTCTTCGAAAACCGGTATGGGATTCCACCGATGGTAATGTTGAAGAGGTTGGTGCCGGGTGCGATTGCCTGTGGCACTACGATAGCCCTCCATTCATCACCTCGCTTACTTGGGATGATTGATGTGGAACCTATGTTCCCTTCAGCTTTCACAGTTCCGGTGGAGAGATCTATAACAGCATCCTGAATCGTATTGCAGACGAGCACTTGCTTTTTGGTCTCTGCCCACTCTCCATCAGCAAACCCTGTGCCTTCAGTAAGAGTGACACGGGCGTTTGCCATACGATGGGTCATAGGAAGACGAATGATATTGGATGTAGGTTCCACTCCTTCCACTTTTCCCCATAGGAAATCGGAAGCTTCATAGTCGCCCATTGTTCCGTCGTTGGGAATGGATGCCTGATTCGTCTTTACCGTGAATTTATAGTTATTGACATCGTCAGGAGACCCAAACGGATAGTACCCATAGACATCGATGCGGGTGTGCTTGTCTTTCCAATATAGATCGTAGGCGGAACTCCAGCGGTAAGCGGCTTCGTCAAAAGTATGGCGTACGTTGTCTCCTCGGTTCCCTTTGGCAAGAAGCGTACCAGGGTTATTGCCGTTGTAGTCTACTATATAGACTCCCATCACATCGCCATCGGCAAAACCATCATCGTTGACGCGGGTCGTTGCCACTTGTTCTATCTGTCCTGCAAGGTTAATGGTGTTGAGTCCTTCGGAGTCTTGTCCGGGAGCCTTAAGCAAGTCTTCCGAACATGCCGTCAGTGCCAAAACCGTTATTAGGCTGTATTTGGAAAAATTATTATTCATATGCTTGCTTTGTATTATTCTGCAGTGCCTCCATTGTCGGTGTCATCGTCAACCCATGGGGTGATGTTGACATTTACTCCGGCAGAGGTTTTGCTCAGTGTTATGGTGAAATTGTGGTTTTTGCCGCCTTCGAAAGTGAACCCTTTCTGCAGGTTATATTCCCTGCCGTCAGCGGTGACTGTGATGAGGTTGTTCGCTTCTACAGTTTGCGGCACAATCAGTGCTTTATAGTGATTGTCTGCAAATAGGGGAGTCAGTGTGGTCGCTTCTCCGATAGGAGTCACTTCTCCAGTGGCTATATTTACGGTAGCACTGCATTTTACGCCATTTATCTTCACTGAAATATTAGCTTTTGAGAGAGACTCAGCAGTAAAACCGTTCCCCGCCTCAAGATAGATAGAGGCTCGGCTCATTGCATGGCTGACAGGGATTTCTATGGCTGATGAGGTCGGGGCCACGTTGAGGGTTTTTCCTGTCATTAGGTCTGAGGATTTGTATGCTGTTTCCGTTGATTGGTCTTTCTTGACTGCAAATTCATGTGCAGTCACAGATTTGACACTTGAATATGGATAATATACATAGAAGTCGGCATGTGTTTCCTTGTCTCCCCACGTCACTTGTGTGTCAGGAGTCCATGTCCCGTTATAACTGAAACGCATGTTGTTGACATGGTTGCCGGAGTTGCTAAGTGTCCCGGGATTGCCTTCGGAATAGTTCACTACATAAAGGCCAATGCAGTCGCCGGTTTCAAACCCATAGTCTGTGGCACGGCTGGCGGTCACAGATGGACTGATTTTGATTTCCAATTTCTCTTGAGTCGGAGTATTTGGGGTAGGGGTAGGCTCCGGAGACTCCTGACCGCCAGAGCATCCTCCAGCAATAAGTGCTGGAATTAGCGCGATGGAAAATTTTAAGTTTTTATTCATAATTTTTGTTAGGTTTTAATTCTGATTGATTGTTGTGCAAAAATAGACAAAATATGCTATATTCAAAAATATGCCGTGGTTCAAGTTGGTTCAGAAGAGCCAAACTTCCGGTTTTGCATTTCTATAAGCATTATCGTATAAATTTATTATTACCTCTGCAAAGTTACAACAATCTTCTGCCATCACGCGGCATAAGATTAAAAATTTCATTGATTTAGGATCAAATTAAAGTTTGATCAATTGGCGGTGTTGTTGAATGTATTGGCCTTATCAAAAAGTTAGATCCCATCTCTAAGTTATAAGAAATGGGATCAACTTGATTAATCTCTCATTCATCTATTTCTTCTTAAATGACTTTACTGATAATAGATGTGATAATTGTGGAGAAATCTCCTTTGTCATATATTTCTATAAGATATACTATCTAAACTCGTAAAAGCATAGAGTTGACCACGACGGCGTATGATGACAGTCTCTCCCTTATTTGCGCGATCGAATGCTGCGGCAAGATTATTGCGATAGTCCCTAACGGACAATACTTCCATTTGTTGATTCTTTTAAATTCTGAATACAAAGATAATACTTTTTCTGTATAATAACAAGTTTGTGTACAAGATTGTGTACACTTCCGCCCAAAAGAATCCGACAAAGCCAATTCCGAAGAAAGCGCTTAGAGGCGCACCCCAGCTTCAAGATACCATTCCCAACGAAGGCACTTAGAGGCCAACCCCAACCTAAGGATGTAAATCCCAAAGAAGGCGATTGTAGTGCGAACGCAGTGAGTACAGCATAGTCAAATAGCAGCCCTACAATGGCTGTATTGATGCCGTATGATTGGAACTAAATGCCTTGACAATTCTGACGGCTACCCCATTAAGATACTGAGCATAGCTATATCGCAGATCCTCCTTCCGCGTATTATGCGTCATTGGAGCTATCAACAATAATCGCCCTTCCGCCATTAACTCAAATTCCTTCCTGGATGCACTTTCTCTTTCCGCAAAGCTATTAGTGCATACACGAACCATAGCAAATCCTTGATTTATCGCATACTCCTTCAATTCCTTTTCTTTCGAATGGATGTATGGTGAAATCGGTATCGCCCCGTTATGAAGCATATTCTTACCTCGCTCCATCCATTCCATACTTTCTTTGTCACTGAATTTCCTGCTAAATTTTACAGGGAATAGATGTGGCTGTTTTAGCAAAAATATATTCCCTTTTGCCATATATTGCTCCTCTCCCATTGTAAGAATCCATCGGCGTGTCATATAGTCAGGAATAGATTGCTTCAACATATACCGCCTTGGATTGTCACGAGTATAATGAATCTGATTTTCCCATTGCTCCGAATCGTAAGCAATCCGGTCATTGAATCCTTTTGAAAAAAGAGTCTGCATTTCAGAAGGGCGCATCCCCACAGGAAGACTCTTATGATAATCAGATGAAATCAATCCCTTCAATCTCCCTACAGCACGACTGAGACCCATTGGAAGCCTCGTAGTCACATCGACGCATAGATGGACATGATCTGGCATGATCGTGTATGCAGCTACGATAATCTGAGGATATTTTTCCATCCACTCCGATATTGCAGAAAGAACGAGATTCCCCAAAGAATAAAGATTAGTTTGCGCACTTTCATACGATATGTAGGGTGGAAATCCTACGATCTCTGACAAAGCAGGTGTAGAAGATTGCTTCAGAAAAGTAATAAGATATTTTGCCGGGCGAGTATAATCATGGTGGCGAGCCCTTCTGTTGAAATTGGGATGATCGGGATTTCGGTAGAAAGGATTATTGATGATAGGATTTTGGGGTAGCATGGCTGAGGCTTTTGGATTATTTTTTCGTGCTCACTACGTTCGCACCACAATCGCCGTCTCCCTTCAAAAGCATCTTAAAGTCAGCCCCTCAATTCCAACGAAGGCGATCGAAATGCAAACTTCAGTCTCATAAGGATGCCAATCCTAAAGAAGGCGATTGTGGTGCGAACGCAGTGAGCACGAAATATGAAACGCAAATTTACATAATCTTTCTGATATGAGCAACCAGCAATAAATTTTTATCCAAAAAGAATCCGACAAAGCCAATTCCGAAGAAAACGCTTAGAGGTGCACCCCAGCTTCAGGATACCATTCCCAACGAAGGAGATTGTGGTGCGAACGCAGTGAGCACAGAATCATAGAATGTAATCATATCTACTTGGAAGCTGGCATTCCGCATTTCGGGCAGTTGCTTGGAGTTGTCTTGTTAAGGAAGCCACCAATCAGCACCATATATTGATGGCCACAGTTCTTGCATTTGATAAGCTTATGTATTGCTGTCATGATGATTGTTTTGATGGTTTATTCAAAGTGAGTCTTAATATTGAGAGCATTCGCTACGCCTCCCCGATGCTTGAAAGCAAGATGGGCAGGACGGTATACGAGACGCATAGTCCGGCAGTCAGTATCCTCGTGAGGCACGAGATCAAGACTGTCACGCCATTCCCAAAAATCAGGTTCCTTATTGTTCGCTTCTGCCCATTCTGTTATCACCGGTTGCAAATTCCGAGCCATTCGTGCTTGTGCAATTTCCTGAAGGCTGTTAGGCCCACCACCTCTCCTCTGAATATTTTCGTATGAAAGCTCATCATATAGATCCGCAATATCCACAATTGACCCTGGAAATGTGACCGCATCAAAATTGGGACTCCCATGCAAATCATACTCACAGACCGTAAAACCCAGTTCAGCGCACTCCCCATATTGTGGATGAGAAGGCAGCAAACGGCAAATACACTCATTAGCCCCTTCCCACACCACATGGCTCTTTGGCACAGGATTCCAAAGCTTCCAGTTTTCCTCCAGCGCCTCCCAAGTATTCTCTTTCAGCGCATCGCGAATAATATCATAATTATGCCGATCCTCCCGATAAAGCCTATCGAGTTCCAGCCGCATGAATTCAAGTACGGCATACTTATCGGCCACCGGGATAGATTGGTATAGTTTTGATTCTTTGGTTAACATAGTCTACAATATTCTGCTTTTAGAAATAGTAAAGAAAGAGCCACACGAAGGGCATTTAGGAAACATAATATAGACAACTCCTCCGAGGATATGGGTAAAAGTGTGTCTACAACGGAGACACTTACGTGTTTGGATTCCTGCTAACATATTTTATTCATTATATGGTTACGGATGCAAAATTACAACAAGCTTCTGCCACTACAAGGCAGAAGCAAAAAATCTCATATCAATACGAGCAGATAGCCTATTTTGGCAATCCTTATGACCTGAGACAGCGATTGTGGTGCGAACGTAGTGAGCACAGGATCATAGAATGCAATCATATCCACTTGGAAGCTGGCATTCCGCAGTTAGGGCAGCTACTTGGAGTTGGCTTGTTGAGGAAACCACCAGTCAGAGCCAGGTATTGATAACCGCAGTTCTTACATTTAATAAGCTTAGGTATTGCTGTCATAATTGTGTTTTCTGCTATTGTAGTATGCCACTTTGCTCCATCTATAGTTAATTAGACAGCAACCTGTTGGCATATTACAATAATAATTTCACTTGCTAAATCTTCTTATTTTGCCAATACAATTTCTCGTATGACTTCAATAACTTTGTATCCTACTCCGAGGATAGCAAGAATCCCAAGTCCTTTGAGCGCATCTTCTTTTGGAAGTTTATCAAATAGTTCCTTTAATGCTGGCAGCCCACCTTGGGCTGCCTCTTTAATAATTCCTTTTGTCACCATTGGTATTCAAATTATGAATCTTAGTTTAACATTTGGCCCATCTCGACAAGGCGATTCTTTTTTAAGGCCTCATGAAGTCTCTTTGATTGAGGTTTAAAAGAAGCGTAGGTCAATCCCCCACAAATGATACCACTTACTATAGGTATAGCCTTGGCAACCCCTCTGCCAACATTCTTGGCAGCAATCTGAGTACCGAGCTTACGAGCGATTACTTCCACTGCTTGCGACACAATCTGCTTAGACAGGATATTGCCTGCTACTCGTACGGCAGTTTCCTCCGACATCCTTTTTGTCATTTCAACGGCAATCTTCTGTATAAGCTTGTTTGCCATCTCCACCTTATTCATTACCCCTATGAAGGCTGTCAGCATAATCTCACCATCTTCAGTGAGGTTGCCTCCTTCATCTATCATATCTGGGAAACCATATAGATATGCCAATTTCTGACCAACCAAGACAACATGATAGTAATAGTTTGCTACGTCAGCAGGAATCATTGCTATCATTGCGAGTCCACCAGGTATTCCAGTGATAGCCGAAAGAGTAGTGACCTGCGCCGTATGGGATTTGATGACTGAAGTTGCAGCCTTTTCAATCACAGCTGCAGGCACCACCTTTACAGGCGAATCAGTGACACAAGTTTTGATTTCCTCCTCTGACAGGCCTCTGAAAGTCTTACGAAGATATGACTCACGATTGATTTTTGCTCCAGGCATTTTAAGTATGCCATTAAGAAATGAAATCCAAGTTGTATTCATATTATCAACAATTAATTAATTTACAAAATTACAACTAAATTCTGTCATGAGGTGGCAGAATTTAGTTTTTACCTTAAGTTATGCGAATCTTCCACTCTATAATACTGTGAGCAAAGCTCCAGTTACATCAAAAATCATAAAAAGCTGCCAAACAGCTCTATGTACTGGTGGTCGCAGTTTGGGCATATTGTAAGTTTCGGGATTGTCGTTATATAGTTATTTGCAACCCATTTTATGGATATGTGTATTATTTCATGGTTAGATATGCTTCTTAACTTCAGTTAAAAGTATATTTGCATGTGTATTACAAGATTTTCTATCAGGATGTTCTGTTAAGTAAATATAGACACCATTTATACTATATACTTCAAGAGCATATTTATCATTTCCCCATAAAATACGATTAATAGGTTGAGGCCATTCCCTATTAGAATAATCCACACCTAAAAAGTATGTCAGAAGGGTAGGTATTATTCTTTCTGAAAACTCCGTTCCCTTATAGCACCCGGTAAAGACTATAATGTTTTTCGGTCTATATGTTTCTAATTCAAGACATAATATACGGTTACAAATTTCTTGTTGCAAATTTCTTAATGTAATAGTAGGAGTACCATTCGGTTCTGCATATTCGTCAGGTGCTAATTTGTAAAAATTAGAGTAAAAAATATGCTGTTCCCAATTGGATCCATACAAATTACTGCAAATTAAATTTAGGATACGCCATAGTTTACTTGATTTATTATTTTCTTTCAATTCGGAAAGTTTTTCAGGATAATCAAATATCCTAGAATTGCCCTTAAACAAACCGTTAGATGATAAGTCATATCTGTGCCATCCATTAGGAGACCTGCCAATAACCATTAGTCCATTTTGACAATAATTACGACCTGCTATAGCCCCAAAAAGAACATAATCTTTGTCTTTGTTCCTCTCCGAACAACGATATTCGTTGGTCATAATTATTAATTTATTATAGAGGTTTTCAAGATCGGCCTGTTTTGGTAAAAAAGTAATCATTTTTATTGAAAAAAATAGAGGATGGCTTATAGTCATCCTCTTAATTAAGAATTATTTTAAACTTATAAGCACTCGGCGGTTGTCTTCGTTTTTAGGTAGATTGAATTCTACATTTCTTGATTTGCCATACCAGTTAGTGGTGAGTTTTGAAGCATCAACACCATTTTCGATAAATGTTGCCTTTACTGCATCCGCTCTTTCCTTGGAAATGTAATTGTTTGGAGCATCCTCTCCAATATTGCAAGCGTACCCTTCAATTACAATTGTGTTTTCTTTGGAGGTTTGGTTGTAAAGGGTAGCAATCTCTTTTATCATATTTTTTGATTCCGAAGTTAAATTAGCTGACTTGAAATCGAATTGAATGGCGGAGACTGGAATCTCAAGACCTTGTGATGTTCCGGAAGAGGCTGCTTCGATATTTTTGGAAACGATTCGTTTGAATTCCTCAAGATTACTGATGGGTGCTTGGGTTGAAACAGGTATGCTTTTTATCACGGATGTGGCGAGATTGAATTCCACATTGATTGAGTCAACTTCAACATTTACTGAATCATTTATCCCAGTCACACCATCAAACCCGGTGGCAGAAATCTTCTGGTTCGGATTATCGAGGAAGTACCAAGTCAAACCTCCAGCTAGACAACATGCCAGAACAGCTGCGATAGCAATTCTCTTGTTACGTTTAGATTTCGCTAAGCACACATTGCAGATGAAAATTCCATTTTTTTCTTGCCCTTTGTCTGAGGCAACTTGTTTATGACATTGGGCACACTCCAAATTGCCAGTTACTTGAGGATTATTAGTCTTTTTTTGTTCTTCCATCATTTGTCATTTAATATAAATACGGTTTTAAATATTTGATTAAACTCCTGGTATGCTTCCTCTGTAAGTTCTTGTTTTGCAAATTCTCTCACTTTTATCAACAATTCTTCTTTGGATGAACAGGAGTCGATAACTTCGGCTAAGCGTTGATGAAACCTTGCAGATTCTGAGCTGTTTGCAGCAAGTGAACTCGGATGCCGGCCACCGTTCTTAAACATTACCCGTTCGGTACTTTGTACTAATTTAGTCAAGGCCAAAGCGAGAAATGGACCATCCTCACCCCATTTAGGATCTGTTAGAAAACTTGTAAAGTTCTTGGTCATAAGCCATTCATGGACACTACCTTCTCCAGATTGACGTATGCTTCGATCTACATATTTCCTTATGTAAGGATTATTAAGAATATCTTTAACTTGATCTTTGTTACCCAATGATAACCTAATAAAAAATTCTTGGAAGTTTTTATGATCACCTGTGTAGGTTTTAATATAGGCCCGCAAGTATTTAGGGTTTTCAAGCAGTGCATTAAGTTCCTTATCACTAAGAGTGATGGGACCTTTTGCCAATATTTCTTGAAGGTTTTTATATAATTTTGTTCTTTTTACTAGGTTTTCCAGAATTAGGGATTTAAACTTTTGTTTACCTTTTTCGACTGTTTCCTTTATATGTTTTCTGTTAGAATTAACGAGTCGCTTTTCGGTTACCCCTTTTTCTCCCTTTACTATATTAATAATTTTACCAAATGTCTTATTTTGAGATATGGTAACAACAGTTTTCTTGCCAATAGTTTTAACTCCCCGACTGAGAGCTACTTTCGCAGCTCGAGCTGTAGAAGATTTTGCTACTTTAGGAGCTATGGCAAAGGCTACATCTAAAGTTAAATCTGATGCCGTATTCTTGATAATTTCTGATTTTTCGGTTTCATCTTCAGCATTCCTGTAATCTTGGGCAGCGGATGCTGTCGATGCTGCCACAGATCCAACATATAATGTTGTATTAGTATACTGTAATACCGTAGCTGCCGTGGCTAAAACTTTACTCGTGGCAACCAATGCAACTGGTGTACTGGCACCACCGGTTGCTGCTACAGAAACAGCTGCTGCAGTAACTGTGGCTGCTACAGCCACTCCAATAGTTACATAGGTTACAGTTGTTACGATTTTCTCAAATTCATTTTTGTGATTTTTGTAGAAATCATTGGCTTTATCAGCCCAACTTTCATTATTTTCGATAGCCTCCTCTGTTGTCCACTTCCCATTTTTTGTTGGAAGTCCATTTAGTAGCTCCCCTTCATACACGTCTCCATTAGAGAATAGGATACTCGCTTTTGATGGAAATCTATTATTCCCTGGCCAGTTGGCAGTGATTGTTATTGGGTTGCCATTTTCATAAATAGTTAGGGAGCCATCACCGAGAATTTCACCATCTTTAAATTCTCCAATATAAGAATCACCATTTGCAAAAAAAAATGAACCTAATCCATTAAATTTCCCATTTATAAATTCGCCATCATACTTATTCCCGTTTGCAAAAAGATAGACACCCTCTCCATAAAATTTATTTTCTACAAAGTTGCCTAAATACTGATCCTTGTTTGAAAACACCATTTTGCCTTTCCCATTAATCCACCCATCTTCCCATTCTCCTCTATAAGCGAATTCAGGACATTGGTAGTATCCTATTCCATCTTGCAGACCTTGATACCACTGACCTTCATATTTTGCATTAGCTTGAGAATAGACGTAAACTCCATCCCCCTCAAACAGATTGTCTTTCCAATCCCCCTTATAACTATCCCCAGACCTAAGCGTTAGTTCACCATAACCAGATCTTACTCCATCCCCCATATAGCCGAAATATGTGTAGGTGTTGGGGATATCAATATGGCATAAACCATGGGGATAGCCTTCCAGATACTCTCCTACATAAGAAAATTCAGGGACATTAATGCGGGTTTGTCCATCTAGGATGCCATTTATCCATACGGATGCAATGTAGATTGTATCATTTATTTGATAAATGCCTTCTCCATCCCATTTCCCTTCCTTCCATTTGCCAGAGTAAATGGAACCATCAGCATACTCCATCTTTCCTATGCCATCTGGTTTATTATTCTTGACGTAACCATTATAATGGCCATTATTGAGATCAACATCAACGAAAGTTTGTGTTAATGTTCCATTTTCCCAATCACCGGTTTTGATTGAGCCATCTTCCTTATAGAGTGTACCCTCACCATGGAAATTTCCATTGGACCACATCCCTATGTAGTATGGTTTCCCATTCTTATACCATGTGGCGAATCCGTGTGGTTTGCTTTCTTTAAAGTTTCCTATAAATAGCTCTCCGTTCTTGTCATATACACCATATCCATTAAACTTTTCTTCAGCGAGTTCTCCTATATAGTATTCATTATCTGAAATTGTTATTATATCATTTTCGTCGAAAGCGCCATAATAAGCTTTTCCAGTAAGTTGGTCAATGATGGAGTCATTGTCAATAATGTATAAAACTCCATCACCGTGAGCAACGGAATCAAAAGTTTCACCTTCCCATCTATAGGTTAGACTTGGGTCTGTATCACTAAGCCAGAGACGAGTACAATCTCCTTGAGATGTCACCCAGATGCTTTCAGTTGTTGTGCTAGCACAGCTTACAACAAGTAATATAAGGGTGTAAAGTATTATATAAAAGAATCGCTTCATCTGAAAGAAGTACTACCCTTTGCACTATTAGTTTCAAAATGTTGCGGCCCCACTACGCTATACCTATATATACGCCAAAGACGTGAGGCTATTTCGCATCACGTCCTTGAGTATCAGGTATCGCCAAACACCTTCCTTGAGAGAACTGAAGACTGCAAGCCCCACGTCCGGATACAATACAGATATGAATGGATACACTCCATTCATACCTCTCTGATTCAACTTTCGCTTCATCTTTGCATCAACTCAGTCGCTGAGCTATCTAATCTTTAATCTTTTATAATTAATTTTTAGATAAACCCTTTGCGGCTTTGCGTGAGATATGCAAGCTTACGAAATTTGAGTCGCGGATATCCAGAAAATGGGCATCCTTCACAGTCATCCCCTCAAGTATACTGTTTTGGCGATTTTGATACTCGGGACAACGGCAAAATGCCTTTGGCGTTGTCGCTATCGCCGCATCCTGATCTCTATCCGGATGGGTCCGAATGGGCCGTCGGCAATAGTAACTCTGCAAAGTTAATACATTTCTTGAAGAATGCCCAATAATTTTGCGATTTTCTTCAGTCGCGTTTGCATGTTCTACAGCATACGGCTACGTTCCACCGCAAAATTAATAACACATCTTCAATTACACAATAGGCATTTTGGTCCAAGTTGGTTCAAACTCAAAAAAAGAGAGTTTATGCAAAAAAGCCCGAACTCTCTATGCGAAAGTCCGGGGTAATTTGATAAGAAACGCACCATGTCATTCCTCTGCGTAGGAAAGTACTGTCGGCGATTCGACGTCGACACCAAATTCCTTCGCCTTAGCTAAGATGGCACGAGCCAACTTAGGCTTGAGGTCTTCAGGGCAATAACGGAAATAAGATTCCGCTGCCCTCACATGTGCCGCATCCGGCATCGGGTATTCCCTACGTTCAGGAAGCCCGAATACGCTATCGGGCAATTCCTTCTTTTCTTCATAACTTAATCTGTCATTCATAGTCTTAATAATTTAAAGGTTTCTGATCTTATAACATCCGACCGCCCTATTCAGCTCCAATTTTAACAATCTTTGAGAAACTTCCTGACTACTGCTTACAGTGAAGGGATTGCCAAGGTTTGGTTGGCCTTTAAAACCTGGTGCAGCCGTTTGGATTGAGGCTTGAAGGTGGCATAGGTGAGGCCGCCGCATATGAGGCCGCTGACTATTGGTATGGCTTTGCTGATGCCTCTGCCTGCAGTCTTGGAGGTGATCTGTGTTCCGAGCTTGGTGGCAATAGTCTCTACTGCCTGAGACACTATCTGCTTCGACAATATGTTGCCCGCTATACGCTTGGCAGTTTCTTCCGACATTCGCTTTGCAACTTCGGAGGCAATCTTCTTGATCAGCTCGTTGGCCATCTGCACCTTGTTCATGACGCCGATGAAGGCTGTGAGCATAATCTCTCCGTCGGGTGTCAGCTTCCCTTTATTGTCGACCATATCTGGAAAGCCGTAGAGATAGCCAAGCTTCTGGCCTACTGATACTATATGATAGTAATAGTTGGCTAAGTCGGCAGGTATGGTGGCGAGCAGTGCCAGGCCCCCAGGTATGCCAGACACAGTGGAAATGGCTGTCACCTTGACCGTGTGGGAGTTTATGACTGATGATGCAGCCTTGTCAATCTCTTCAGCCGGGATGACTTTGGCTGGAGACTCAGTGAGACACTGCATTATCTTTTCTTCTGACAGCCCTTTAAAGGTATTGCGAAGAAAAGACTCTCGATTTATTTTTGCTCCAGGCATTTTAAGAATGCCATTGAGGAAGGATATCCAAGTATTGTTCATGCTAATAATCTTTAAAATAAAACACATGATTGCATAATAAGTGTTGAGTAGAGATAACTTTTTTGCATAAGAGGAAAAAAATGACTATATTTGCAGTTTGAAATGATAAGTAGCTCGCAAAAATTAATGATATGATAAATGCGAGATAATCTTGAGG